>DASQHA010000162.1:0-36468 GCA_035632335.1 Terriglobales bacterium | reverse complement strand
ACCCGATGATGTGGCGGTACTACGAGCTGCTGACAGATGTGCAGCTGCGCGAAATTGAAAAGATGAAAAGCGAGTCGCATCCCATGGAGGCAAAGAAAGGCCTGGCACGGCGCATCGTGACCGACTTTCATTCGGCGGAGGCGGCCGCAAAAGCGGAGGAGGACTGGGCGAAGCAGTTTCAAAAAGACGCGGTTCCGGAAAATGTTGAAATCGTGGATGCGAACCTCGCCGACGTTGAATCGTCCGCGGCCGGACGCATCAAGTTGGATAAATTGCTGGCTCTGACCGGCCTGGCGGATTCGGTCAGCGACGCAGGCCGAAAGCTGAAGCAGAACGCGGTTAGAGTCAACGGTGAGGTCACAACCGACCCGACCATTGCCTGGGACTGCGCAAAAGACCTGACTCTAAGAGTGGGGAAGAAAATCAAGAAAGTGCACTTCGCCAAATAGTCGTGTCATCCTGAGCGGAGTCAACCGATTCGTTTGCGAATCGGTTAGTGAAGTCGAAGGACCCATACCCGCTGAAAAATATCTTTGAGATCTTAAGTTGGTGCCACTTCAACGAGCGCAGCCGCTCTGCCTCTGGCAGGGGTCCTTCGACTGCGTGGCCGCTTCGCGAAGCGAAGCCGCCACTCCGCTCGGGATGACAACGTGGGCTTAAGCACTGACCGCCGCGTTGATCTGCACTCTCACCTTCAACTGTTCGCCCAGCTTCACGAATCCCTCCAACCAGGCCTGGGCCTCGGCGTCTCCCCGTTCGGCTCGTTCTCTTACTTCGCCGGCTACTTCGCGCATCATGCGGTAGTAGGCATTTTGCGCCTCCCAGAGGCGCACCTGGAAAGGCAAGCCGAGGACCAACTCGATGGTTTCCTGCAGGCGCGCCAGCAATCCCGGTTCGGTGGGATGGGCAACGAATCGCGTGAACAGCCGTTCAATCGTCCGGCGCAAGGCAAACTCCAGGGTCACGGCATCGGGGGTCACGCCGGTACGCCGTATCTCCTCGAGAATTTCCCTGGACTTATTCAGATCGACCTCTTCCACGGAAAAAACGTCGAGCAAGTCCGAATTCAGCGTGAAATCGACCGCCAGCCGGAAGCGCCGGGGCAAAGGCACTCCAAGGTCGGTCACGAAGCGGATCAAGTGCGCATGTTCGTCGTGGAAATTGCGGTACAGGGCGCGGGCCTGGTTGGTCGCTTCTTCCAGAATTATGCCGAGAATCTTTCTTTGCTCATCGCGGAACAGCAGGCGCAAAGTGTAAGTCCCGGAGCTGAAGTTCTTCTCCATCATCCGGACCAGTTCCGCCAGATCGCCGCCGGCCAGCGCCCGGTCGAGTTCCAGGTCAAGATTGCGGTAGGACTCCTCGCCCTGGAACTGCCGCACCCCGCCAATCACGCTGTGGTCGGCGAGATGCAGGACGCCAAACGTAATCTGTTCCGACTCCCAGGTGATTTCCGAGGTGACGCTGGCCTGCCCCAGCACCGCGCGCAGTTTTCCCTGCCGCGAAGTCCGGTATTCCATCCGGGCCACGTCGTAGCAGTAGATGCGGGTGTTCGGCCCGTATTCCTCAAACACCGAGCTGACCGCATAGTGAGCGCCGACTTTGTGCAGGTCCACCATCGCGGGTTGCACATAACGCTGGTAAATGGACCGCCCATCGCCCTGTTCCGGAAGGTTGCTGCGGGCCTGCGCCAGCAGATCGAGAAAGGGCGTGGCCAGGTCGTCGGCGAATAATTGTCCAGCCAGCTGCAGGGCCCGGCCCGCGTATTGAATCACCTGGACGGTTTCAATTCCCGAAACCTCGTCAAAGAACCAGCCGCAGCTGGTGTACATCAGCATGAGGTAGCGCTGCAGTTCAAGCAGCTTGAGTCCGGTCACGACCTCCGCCGGCGAAAGCTCCCGCTTGGCCTGCTCGGTCATGAAGCGGACTATGTTTTCCCGAGAACGGTCGAGAATTATGCTGATGTAAGCGTCCCGGGTCTGCCAGGGACTCTCGAAAAGCTTCCTGGCTTCGGCCTCATATCGGGGAGCGACGGTCTCGCGCAGCCAGTCGAAAGCCTGCCGCAGCGGCGCCCGCCACTGCTGGTTCCAGCCGCCGTGACCGCCGGAGTTGCAGCCGCAATCGCTGCGCCAGCGCTCAATGCCGTGAGCGCAACTCCAGGAAGTGTTTCCGATGATCTTGGCTTCCATGGTGGGCGGATGTTTTTCCAGATACTCGGCATAGTTGGTCAACCGGGCAAGCTGGCTGGTTTCAATATTGTGCAAGGCGAAGGCCAGCGCCATATCGCCGTAAGCGCGATGATGTCCGTAGGTCTCGCCGTCGGTAGCGATGTGGACCAGTTGCGGCCAGGTTCGGGCATCGGAGAACGCTCCCAGGAGCCGTTCAGCGAAGCGTTTGCCGTCGGCCAGAAGGTCCTCGAAAGCAATCGCGCGGGAAATCGGGCCATCGTAAAAAAAGACATTGATAGCTTTTCCTGAGCCCACGCGAACCGAGTAGGCCATGGAGGGATCAATTCTGCCTCCGTCTACCTTGCGCCACACCCGTCCTCCGAGCGGCCTGGCGCGCCCTGCCTGGTATGGGGACAGAATCGTGAACTTGATGCCCAGGTCGGCCAGGACTTCCAGGGTTTGCAGGTCCACGGCAGTTTCCGGCAACCACATTCCTTCAGGATGGCGGCCGAATCGCTTTTCGAAGTCCCGGATCCCCCAGAGAACCTGGGTGTATTTGTCCTGGCGCGTGGCCAGGGGAAGGATCATGTGGTTGTAAGCCTGGGCCACCGCCGAGCCGTGGCCGGAGAACAGCCGTTGGCTTTCGCGGTCGGCGCTCAAGATGGCTTCGTATACCGACGGGCTCTTCTGCTCCATCCACGAAAGCAGCGTGGGACCGAAGTTGAAGCTTATTTTTGAATAGTTGTTGACGATCTGAAGAATTCTGCCATCGCCGTCGAGAATTCGCGAAGCGCTGTTGGGCGCGTAACTTTCCGCCGTGACCCGCTCGTTCCAGTCATGATAAGGATAGGCGGAGTCCTGGTATTCCACTGCCTCCAGCCACGCGTTTTCCCGCGGTGGCTGGTAGAAATGGGCATGAATGCATACGTACCGTTCCATTGAGTCTCCTGAATTGTCGCCTCATTACGCGCGCGACGAGGAGCGAGTAGGGCAGTGTATTGCAATCCAATGCTTTCAGTCTAAGGCCCTTAAACCACATCCTTCATTTGTGACCGGGTACGACGGCGGAGCCTGCGCAAACAACCACTCGAAGCGGCGTGGCATCTGGGAGTCGTCATTTGCTTTCGTAGCATAGATTATCAGCGTTTGATTGCGCCGTGACCATTGCTATCTGTTTATACTGCATTCGCGAGTTTCAGCGGCTGTGAAGAACCGGCGGGCGTGAGTGGACCGGCGCGTTGCAAGTTCAAAGGCAGAGCGGCCACAAGGGAATCGTCGAAGGATGGAGAGGCATTTCCCGGCCTCATGGTTCTGGCAAAATTACAAACCGAGGCGATTGAGTGAACCGAAGAGCGTCACTAGAACCGGCGTATGTCCCGGGTTCAACCTATCGTCTTCAGCTCAACCTGCGCTTTACCTTTACCCAGGCTGCCGCGGTAGTCGCGTATCTGGATGATCTGGGAATTACCGACTGCTACACCTCGCCGTTCCTGATGGCCCATCCCGGCAGCATGCACGGCTACGACGTTACCGATCACACCCGCTTCAATCCTGAAATCGGCTCAGAGGAACAATTCACCGAATTCGCGGAACGCCTCAAGCAGCGTGGTATGGGCCTGGTGGTTGACGTCGTGCCCAATCACATGTGCATTACGCATCCTTCGAATCTGTGGTGGTGGGACGTGCTGGAGAACGGGCCGAGTTCGGACTATTCCCGCCACTTCGATATTGATTGGAACCCTCCCAAGGCAGAACTTGCGAACAAGGTGCTGTTGCCGTTTCTGCCCGACCAGTTCGGCCTCGTGCTGGAGAGCCAGTCCATCCGCGCTCTGTACGACGGCGGTGGATTTACCCTGGATTCATTGGGCACCCCCTTCCCTCTGGCTCCGCGTTCCTGGGCGCTGTTGCTGGAACGAACCCTGTTGAAAGCCAGGCAGGAACTTCCCGACACCGACGGTCACGTGCTCGAACTGGAGAGCATTATCACCGCGATTTCACACCTTCCCCCGCGCGAGGCCACCGACCTGGCCAGAGTGCGGGAACGTCAGCGGGAGAAGGAAGTCATCCGGCGCCGGGTGGCGGCCCTGGTCGAAGACAGCGATGTAGTCCGGGCCTGCCTGAAAGAAGTATTGGCCATCATCAACGGCAGCAAGGGAGATCCACACAGCTTCGACTCGCTGGAAAAGCTTTTGGATGACCAGGCCTACCGCCTCAGTTTCTGGCGGGTTGCATCCGACGAAATCAACTACCGGCGTTTTTTCGACATCAATGATCTGGCCGCGATCCGGGTGGAGAGTCCGGAAGTATTCGCTGTGGTTCACCGCATTCCGTTTGAACTCATACAGAAGTCATTGGTTTCGGGAATCCGCATCGACCATCCTGACGGATTGTTCGACCCGCTGCGCTACTTCGAGGATCTTCAGGCTCAGGCTCCACTCCCCGCCAATGTTCCCGCAAGCGGGAACGGCACCCAGCGGCGTTTCTACCTGGCAGCGGAAAAAATTCTGGTGGGCGACGAAGAGTTGCGGCCGGGATGGGCGATCGAGGGCACCACCGGCTACGGGTTCCTCAACCTGCTGAACGGGCTCTTCGTGGACGCCTCCAAGGCGCGCTTCTTCCAGCGCCTCTACCGGAAGTTTACCGGCTGGTCGCAGAATTATTCCGATCTTATCTATGAGAGCAAACGCCTGGTGATGCAGGTTTCGATGTCCAGCGAACTCAACGTGCTTTCCCGCCGCCTGGACCGTATTTCCGAGCAGCATCGCCGCTCCCGCGATTTCACCCTGGAAAGCCTTCGGGATGCGCTGCGTGAGGTCATTGCGTGTTTCCCGGTGTATCGGACCTATGTCCGCACCGACACCAAGCGTCCCGACGAACAGGATGAACGCTACATCCGTGCCGCCATCAAGGCCGCAAAGCGCCGGAATCCGGCCACCAGCGGATCGGTCTTCGATTTCATCCAGGACCTGCTTCTCCTCAAAGATCCCGACAGCATCGGTGATGCCGACCGCGCCGAGCGCCGCTTGTTGGTCATGCGCTTCCAACAGCTCACCGGACCGGTCATGGCAAAAGGTTTGGAGGATACGGCGTTCTATCGCTACTGTCCGCTGCTGTCGCTTAATGAAGTGGGTGGTGCGCCCGACAAATTTGGGGTTGCGCTTGCCCACTTCCATGCGAAAAACCTTGCCCGTCGCCAGTCCTGGCGAAATGCCATGCTGGCCAGTTCGACTCACGACACCAAGCGCAGTGAAGACGTCCGGGCGCGCATCAATGTGCTGTCGGAAATTCCGGCGGAGTGGTACCGGGCGATACGCACCTGGCAGCGCTTGAATGAGGGAAAGAAAATCCTGGTGGCGGGTGAAGCGGTCCCCAGCGCGAACGAAGAGTACTTCCTTTATCAAACCCTGCTGGGCGCATGGCCGCTGAACCCGATGGACGACGCAGGGCACGCGGAGTTTCTGGGCAGAATCCATACTTATATGGAGAAGGCGCTGCGCGAAGCGAAAGTCAACACCAGCTGGATCAACCCGAATACGGAATACGAATCAGCTTTTCACAGCTTTCTGGATGCGATTCTTGATCGTTCATCCGGCAAGCCTTTCCTCGAGCAGTTCGCACCGTTCCAGAGCAGAATCGCACGGGCCGGAATTTACAACTCCCTTTCCCAGACATTAATAAAGACGGCCGCTCCGGGCCTGCCCGACTTCTACCAGGGAACTGAAGTATGGAACTTCAGCCTGGCCGATCCGGACAATCGACGTCCCGTGGATTATGGACGGCTGCAAAAACTGGCTCAACTGCACGCTGCCGAACCGGAGAGCGCGTCCGCGCTGGTTGACCGGCTGGTCGCGGATCCGGCAGATGGTGCTCTTAAGTTTTATGTAACTCGCTGCGCGCTGCGCTTCCGCCGCAAACACCGCGCCCTGTTTGCCCAGGGAAGCTACTTGCCCCTGCGCGCTGCCGGAGAAAAGAACAAGCACGTGATCGCTTTCGCCCGCAGTTTCCGCGGGACTGCGGTGCTGGTACTGGCGGGACGCTTTTTTGCTCAACTGGGCGCGGATGGCCGCGTTCCAGTCGGTGCCGGGACCTGGGGAGACGCCGAAGTCGTCCTGCGCAAGCAGCTTCCCCCGGGCCCCTACCGCGACGTGTTCACCGGAAAGACGATCACTCCAATGCAGCGGGATGGCGATACCATCCTGCCGCTCGCGGACGCATTTTCTCACTTGCCCATCGCGATCCTGGTCAACGTCGAAGACAACCACAAGGGTCAAGTCGATGCCGGGTAACCCAACCGCTGATGCCTGGAAACTGCGATTCGGAGCCACGTTTCTGGGCGACGAAACGGCGGAGTTCCGGGTCTGGGCGCCCAACCTCAAGAGGCTCGCGGTTCGTATTCTGGGATCGCGTCCGCGCACAGTTTCCATGACGCCGTCCGCGAACCCAGGCGAATCCGAGTTCGTGGCCGTCGTTCCGCAGATCAGCGAAGGGACCGACTACCTTTACCTACTCGAAGGCGAACGGGAGCGTCCCGACCCGGTCTCTCGGTGGCAGCCCCACGGCGTGCACGGTCCTTCCCGTGTTGTGAATCCCGAGTCGTTTCAGTGGTCCGACCAGAAGTGGTCTGGAATTCCGCTCAAGGAGTTCATCATTTACGAGCTTCACCCCGGCAGCTTCACTCGCGAGGGGAGCTTTGAAAGCGCGATTCCGCGCCTGCCCTACCTCCGTGATCTCGGTATTACCGCGATTGAGATCATGCCGGTCGCGGAGGTCCCCGGAAATCGAAACTGGGGATACGACGGCGCCAGCCTCTACGCCCCGCAGTCTTCGTACGGCGGTCCGGCCGGGCTGAAGAAGCTGGTCGACGCCTGCCATCAGCACGGGCTGGCGGTCGTGCTGGACGTGGTCTACAACCACCTCGGTCCGGAAGGAAATTATCTTCCCGAGTTTGCTCCCTGCTTCACCGACGCTCACCACACACCCTGGGGGAAAGCGATTAATTTTGACGGACCCGATAGCGACGGCGTCCGCCGCTTCATCATCGACAACGCCCTGTACTGGCTGACTGAGTATCACGTCGACGCGCTTCGTCTGGACGCCATCCACGGCATTTACGACTTCGGGGCGCGGCATATCCTCGACGAACTCTCGGACGCTTTCCAGAATCAGGCGCGCGGCCTCAAGCGCCAGGCATGGTTGATTGCCGAGAGCGACCTCGAAGATGTCCGCATCATAAATCCGCGCTCCCAGGGGGGCTATGCTCTGGACGCGCAATGGCACGACGATTTTCATCATGCCCTCTATGCCCTGTTCACCGGCGAGCGCGAGGGTTTTCTGGTGGATTTCGGCGGGCTGGCCGATCTGGCAAAATCCATGCGCGACGGATTCGTTTTCGACTGGAAATATTCCCGCTATCGCCGGCGCCATTACGGCAGCTCTTCGCAGGATCGCCCGGGCGAGCAATTCGTCGGGTTCATCCAGAATCACGACCAGATCGCCAATACCAGCCGGGGCAAACGGCTTGCCACTCTGGTTTCTCCCGGACAACTGAAGCTGGCGGCGGTCCTGACCTTGTGCTCGCCGTTCTTGCCGCTGCTGTTCATGGGAGAAGAATATGGAGAGACCGCGCCTTTCTTCTACTTCACGAGTTTTGAAGATCCCGCTTTGGCGGGAGCAGTGCGCGAAGGACGCAAAAGGGAACTGGGTTCGCATTATTCCGAAAGTGAGTTTGCCGATCCCCAGGCCGCCAGTACTTTCGAGCAGTGCAAGCTGGATTGGCCAAAAATTTCGAATTCGCCTCATGCCGAGATTCTGTGTCTCTACCGCGATTTGATTTCCCTGCGGAAGCAACATCCCAGCCTGGGAAATTGCCGCAAAGATCTCACCGAAGTGCAATTTTATGAGTCAGCAAAACATGTGGCCGTGAAACGTAGCGATCCGGCAGGCGAAAGTGCTCTCCTGATTTTCAACTTCTCCGCCGGGGCGCAGAGCATTCCCATTGCAGCCGATTCTCAACCTCGGCGGCTGCTCTTATGGACGGGAGATACGATCTACGGTGGCGGCGCCGGTCCACGGCCGGTTGAGACCGTGTCCCCCGGCTCCAAGGTCGGTGTGGCGCTGGCTGGATTTGAAGCTGCCATCTTTGTGAGTTGATGCCGCGTGCACCGCTCCCGTGGCAGCGCTGCGATACCGTTGTCTCATGGGCTACCCCTGTCCAGATGAGTGTCGCGCCGGCGCACGATCAGCATGGCATGTGATAAATTTTAAAAACAGGCCAAATATCAGTGTTTTCTCACCCGCGACAGGTCCCTCAGAGCACCTCGCCTGTCAGGATCGGTGGCCTGGAACTCAATGATGGAGGCTGATACCGCGAATGACGGGTGAAGAGAACAGCGTCATCGCGGTCGCCCACTCCCGCAGAGTCGTCATTGAGAATGTCAAACCCCAGGTCGATTGTGGACGGTTCGCCATCAAGCGCACCATCGGCGAGCGCGTGTTGGTAACCGCTGACATCTTTGCCGACGGCCACGATGTCCTGCGCGCCGTTTTGCGGCATCGGCCCGCCTCGGAGACAGAATGGCAGGAAGTCCCGATGGAACCGCAGCCCAACGATCGCTGGCAGGGAGAGTTTGCCGTTCCAACGCAGGGCCGCCACCTCTACACCCTGCAAGCCTGGATCGACCACTTTCAGTCCTGGAGCCGCGATCTGGAAAAGAAGTTTGAAGCCGCGCAAGATATAGCTGTCGACATGCTGGCGGGAATTCAACTGATCGAAGCCACAGCGGCCCGCGCCGGCGGAAGAGACAAGTCCTCCCTGACCGCGGCAGCCGCCCAAATACGGACGCTGGCCGCAATCGACTTGGCGAGGGCCGTGGAGAAGGCGTCAAGTCCGGAGCTGAAGGCTTTGATGATCCGTAACGCGGACCGCCGCAGGGCAACCACCTACGGCAGGGAACTCGCGGTCATCGTCGATCGCGAAAAGGCCCGCTTCAGCGCCTGGTACGAAATGTTCCCACGTTCTTCGTCGCCCCAGACCGGCTGCCACGGAACTCTGCGAGACTGCATCAACCGGCTGGACTATGTTGCCGGGATGGGCTTCGACGTTCTCTACCTTCCTCCCATTCACCCCATCGGCCGCGTGAATCGGAAAGGAAAGAACAACGCCGAAAAGGCCTTGCCGCAGGACGTAGGCAGCCCCTGGGCAATCGGGGCCGACGAAGGCGGGCACAAGGCCATTGATCCACGGTTGGGGACGCTTGAAGATTTCAAGCAACTGGTAGCGAGGGCCCGGCAGTTGGGGCTCGAAGTTGCCCTCGACCTGGCCTACCAGTGTGCCCCCGACCATCCTTACGTGAAAGAACACAAGGACTGGTTTCGGATTCGTCCCGACGGCACAGTGCAATACGCCGAGAACCCGCCGAAGAAGTATCAGGACATCTATCCTTTTGATTTCGAGACCGAAAAGCGCCAGCAACTCTGGGAAGAACTGAGAAGCGTGGTGCTCTACTGGATCGAACAGGGCGTCCGTATTTTTCGCGTCGATAATCCCCACACCAAGCCGTTTGATTTCTGGGAGTGGCTGATCACCGGCATCAAAGACCGCGATCCTGACGTCCTCTTTCTCGCCGAGGCCTTCACCCGGCCAAAGGTGATGTATGAGCTGGCCAAGCTTGGGTTCACCCAGTCCTACACCTACTTTGCCTGGCGGAACGCCAGGTGGGATCTCACCGAATACTTTAAGGAAATCACGCAGACCGATGTAAACGAATATTTTCGCGCCAATCTTTGGCCCAATACGCCGGATATCCTTACGGACTTTCTGCAGCAGGGCGGACGTCCCGCCTTCAGGTTGCGCCTGGTGCTGGCGGCGACTCTCGGTGCTAGCTATGGAATCTACGGTCCCGTCTTTGAACTGGGAGAAAACCGCGCCGTCCGGCCGGGCAGCGAAGAGTATCTCGACTCGGAAAAATATCAGCTGCGTACCTGGGATTTGGACGCTCCCAACAGCCTGGCGGGACTGATTGCCAGAGTGAACCGGATACGGCGCGAAAACCCGGCGTTGCAGGCTGACCTGAGCCTAGGCTTTCATGCGGTGGACAACGAGCAGCTCATCGCCTACAGCAAAATGAGCGACGACCTGCTGAACATTGTCGTCGTCGTGGTGAACCTGGATCCGCAACGGACGCAATCCGGCATGGTCGATCTGCCGCTGGATCTTTTTCACCTCGATTCGGGCCAGCCCTATCAGATGCATGACCTGCTGACCGACGCGAAATACGTCTGGCGCGGTCCGCGCAACTATGTCGAACTCGATCCCCAGAAGTTGCCCGCGCACGTCTTTTGCATCCGGCGGCGGGTGCGCACGGAAAACGGTGTCGACTATTTTGTTTAAGAAGTGAATTGCGGGAGAGAACGCCTTGCCCATATCTCAGGACCAGCTCTGGTACAAGGACGCCATCATCTACCAGGTCCACGTCCGCACGTTCTTTGATACCAATGCCGACGGAATCGGCGATTTCAGGGGCCTGGCGCAGAAGCTCGACTACCTTCAGGAGTTGGGCGTCAATACGGTCTGGCTCATGCCGTTTTTTCCTTCCCCGCTGCGCGACGACGGCTACGACATTGCCGATTACACCTCGGTCCACGCCAGCTACGGCAATCTTGAAGATTTCAAGAGTTTCCTCCAGGCGGCCCATGAGCGCGGCATTCGCGTCATCGTGGAAATGGTCCTGAACCACACCTCCGACCAGCACCCGTGGTTTCAGGAATCCCGCAAGTCGCGGGACAATCCCAAGCGTGACTGGTATGTCTGGAGCGACACCGACGCCAAGTACCAGGGTGTCCGCATTATTTTTGTCGATACCGAACTGTCGAACTGGGCCTGGGACCCGGTTTCCAAGTCCTACTACTGGCACCGCTTCTTCAGTCATCAGCCCGATCTGAATTATGACAATCCGGCGGTCCGCGAAGAGGTTTGGAAGGTGATGAAGTTCTGGGTGGAACTGGGAGTGGACGGGTTCCGCCTGGACGCCGTCCCCTACCTGGTGGAGCGCGAGGGAACTTCGTGCGAGAACCTGCCCGAAACCCATGCTGTCCTGAAAGGATTGCGCGCCCAGCTTGACCAGCACTTTCCCGGCAAAATGCTGCTGGCGGAAGCCAACCAGTGGCCTTCCGATTTGCGCGCCTACTTCGGCGAGGGCGACGAGTTTCACATGGCGTTCCATTTTCCGCTCATGCCCAGAATGTTCATGGGGCTGAAGCTGGAAGACCGGAAGCCCATCACCGAAATCCTCAAACAGACTCCGCAGATTCCGGCCTCGTGCCAGTGGTGCCTGTTCCTGCGCAACCATGACGAGCTGACCCTCGAGATGGTCACGGACGTGGAGCGCGACTACATGTATGACCAGTATGCCCGCGACAAACACATGCGCATCAACGTCGGCATCCGTCGCCGGCTGGCGCCGCTGCTGGATAACGATCGCCGGCGCATTGAGCTGATGAACGGCATGCTCCTGTCGCTGCCGGGCACACCCATCATCTACTACGGCGATGAAATCGGCATGGGCGACAACATTTATCTGGGCGATCGCAACGGGGTCCGCACTCCCATGCAGTGGGACGGCGGCTGGAATGGCGGATTTTCTACCGCCGATCCGGAAAGTCTGTATTCGCCGCTGATGCTTAACCCTGTCTACGGATTCCAGGCGGTCAACGTCCAGTCCCAAAAACGCTTTGACCACTCGCTTCTTTCCTGGATGAAGCGCATTATCAAGGTGCGCAAGTCCACTCCGGTTTTTGGCCGGGGCTCGATTGAGTTTCTTTATCCGGCAAATCACAGGATTCTGGCCTACGTGCGGCAGCTGGATAAAGAGTCGATCCTGGTGGTGAACAATCTTTCCAGCACCGCCCAGGCCGTGGAACTCGATCTGCGCCGCTTCAAGGGGAATATTCTGATCGAGATGTTTGGCCGGAACATCTTTCCCCGCGTCGGGGATCTGCCCTATCTATTGACCCTGGGCCCATACCAGTTCTACTGGTTCCGGTTGCGCAAGATCTAAAACGCCCATGGCCGGCGGAGAACTGTCGCAGGCGGCAACCTTAAACGGAGGCACGATTTGGCCGAGGAAAGCATTCTTACGGATGAGTTTCTTCGCCAGCTGATTGATGTCGGTGAGGCGGACGTTCTGGTAGGGGTCCCTACCTACAACAACGCCGCCACCGTCGGTCAGGTGGTGCAGACCATTCGTGCCGGCCTGCTGAAGTACTTTCCCCGGGAGCGCGCCGTAATCGTGAATGCGGACGGCGGATCCCGGGATCAGACGACTGAGCTGATTCGCGGCGCTTCGATCAACGACCAGCAGCATTCGACCGACCTCAACGCCCTGCGCACCCTGCACAGCATCAGCGCCGAATATGGCGGTGGCCCCGCCACCGGCACCGCTCTACGCACCATTCTTGCCTCGGCGGAACTCCTGCGGGTTTCCGCTTGCGCCGTGGTCTCGCCCGAGTCCACCACCATCGAGCCGGAGTGGATTGAGCGGCTGCTGCGTCCTGTCTACCAGGGCAATTTTGATTTCGTGACTCCGCTCTATCGCCGCCACAAATTTGACGGACTGCTCATGCGCAACCTGGTCTATCCCATGACCCGCGCCTTCTATGGCAAGCAGGTCCGGGAGCCCTACGCGGCCGAGTTCTCTTTCTCCGGGCAGCTGGCCAGTCATTTTCTGGCACAGGAAATCTGGACCCACGAAGTCGGCCACACCGGCACGGAAATTGCCCTGACCATTTCTGCCATTACCGGGGGCTTTCGCCTGGCGCAATCTTTTCTCGGGGTCAAGCCTCATATCGACGCCCGCGCCGCCGACCTGGTCGACGCCATGCGCCAGACCGTCGGCGCTCTGTTCTGGTCGCTCGAACCCAATTTTCAGTTGTGGAGCGCGCAAAGCTGTTCGCAGCCCATACCCACCCTGGGCGCAGGGCCGGAAATAACATTGGAGCCCCTGCGGATAAACCGGAAGCGCCTGTTTGGCATGTTCCGTTCCGGAGTGGCCGAGTTGGAACCGGTGCTGAAATCGATTCTTTCGCCGCCCACACTCAGCGAGCTGCAAAGGATTTCCGCGCTTGATGAAGAAGAGTTTCTCTACGGCGATGAGCTGTGGGCCCGCACCGTCTACGAATTCGCCGCTGCGTATCATAAGGCGGTCATCAGCCGCGACCATGTGGTCCAGGCCCTGGCGCCGCTCTATCGGGGCCGGGCATTTACTTTTCTGGTGGAAAACCGCGAAGCCTCGGGAGAACAGATCGAGCGGAACGTTGAGGACTTTTGCATGACGTGTGAACGTTTGAAGCCGTCCCTGGTGGAAATGTGGAACGGAAGGAAGTGAGGTCACCATGCGGGAAATGATTGTTCACGAATTGACCCAGGCGACGCAGGAGCTGGTCCGCGAATTCGCGCGCTTCCTGCCTCGCCTGCTGGTGATGCTGATCGTGGTGCTGGTCGGCTGGGTGATCGCCTACCTGGTCAAATGGATTTTGCGCAGCATCCTGCGCCTGATCAAGTTCGACAAGCTGTCGGAAGGCGCCGGGGCCACCCAGTTGCTCAATAAGGCTGCGCTGCCGTCCTCGACTGAATTGGTCAGCCGCTTCGCCTTCTGGACCGCCTGGCTCGGTTTCATCCTGGTGGGCGTGAGCGCGCTCGGCATCCTCGGTATGCAGGAATATGTAACTCGCTTCTTCGTTTTCCTGCCGCGCCTGCTGGTCGCCCTGATCTTCCTGTTCATCGGCTTGTTAGCAGCGAGCTTCTTCTCGCGGGCCGCGCTGCTCTGGGCCGTCAACACCAACATGCCCTCGCCGCGGCTGTTGAGCTCGGCGGCTCGGGTGCTCATCACCGTCTTCACCGCGTCGGCGGTTTTCGAAGAGCTCGGCCTGGCCGACTCCACCATGCTGCTGGCCTTTGCCATTGTGATGGGAGCGGTAATGCTCGGCCTGGCCATCGCTTTTGGTCTGGGCGGCCAGGACTTGGCGAAAAGATTTCTCGAGGCCCGCTTCGCCCCCGAAAAGAAGGAGGGACAAGAGCGCGAGGATGAGCTTTCACCCCTGTAGTTCGCTGGTGGAGCAGGAGGAAGGGTGGAGCAGGGCTTTAGCCCTGCACTTAGACTTCGCGTCCTGCGGCTTCAGCCGCTGAGATACCTGACAGACACTCTCGCGATCCGGCAACTCGCCATGCCAAGCAATTCATCTCCGGAAGAAACATTTCTGGCCCTGCTGAAAAGCGGCCTGCCCCAGGCGCTGCCGCGATTCCTGACCGGGCAACGCTGGTTCGGCGGCAAGGCGCGCACCATTCGGTCCGCGGAAATTCTGGATATCGTCCCGTTCTTTTCCGGTACTCTCCGCTCGTATTTCATTCTCGCCCAGGTCGAATACACCAGCGGACCTGCAGACACCTATGACATCCCGCTGGTGCTGGCCCATGACGGAACCTCACTGAAAGACTCCTCGTGTGTGAGAGTCAGCGCGGGAAGCTCTGATGAGATCGTCCTCGGTGACGCCTTAACCAACGAACAATTTCTGAACCAGCTACTGGAGGCGATAGCAGAAGGCCTGTCCGTGCCCGGAGGCAGGGGTCGTGTGCGAGCAGTAGGCACCGCCGCGCTCCGCTCCCTCTGGCAGCCCTCGCGAGGTCCGCTGGTTCCGTCCGTAATGAATCGCGAACAGAGCAACAGCTCGGTGGTCTACGAAAATCGGTTAGTGCTGAAAATGTTTCGCCGCCTGGAGCAAGGTCTAAACCCCGATCTGGAAATCGGCGCGTTTTTGATTGCGAAGACATCATTTCGAAATGTGCCTCCCTTGGCGGGATACCTCGAATATCTCAACGGAGCAGGAACCAGTGCGGCGTTGGCCATGCTGCAGGGCTATGTCGCAAATCAGGGAGATGCCTGGCAGTACACGCTGAAAGCTCTCGCGGAATACTACGAGAATGCACCCCGGTGGAATCTCGGTGCGAACGATCTGCCCGATGCAACACTTCTCGAACTTTGCGGCGAGGCGATTCCGGATCAGGCCAGGCAGCGAATCGGCAGCTATCTCGACGCGGCTGCTCTATTGGGCCGCAGGACCGGGGAGCTGCACCTGGCGCTGGCTTCGGTTCCGGGAGATCCCGAATTCGCGCCGCAACCGTTTACCGCGCCCGATCGCCAGGCGTTGGCCAACTCCGCGATCCAGCTTTTGACGGCCAACTTCGCCTTGCTCCGCCGCCTCAGGAATGAATTGCCGGACCAGGCGAGGGACGACGCCGGCCAGGTCCTCCAACTTGAAGAAATTGCCCGCCGCCGCTTCCAACGGCTCGCCGGGTTGAGCAGTTCGGCCATGGTTACCCGCATCCACGGCGACTATCATCTGGGACAGGTCCTCTTCACCGGCAGCGATTTCGTCATCATCGATTTCGAAGGGGAGCCGGCTCGCCCGCTTGAAGAACGTCGCAAGAAGCGCTCGCCGCTGCAGGATGTTGCCGGCATGCTGCGCTCGTTTCATTACGCCGCGTACGCGCCCCTACTACAGCAGGAGAGTGGTGAACGACCGCCGCGCGAGGAATTGCGAGCCTGGGCAAACCGCGCCCAGTACTGGCAAAGGTGGGTATCGGCGGCTTTTCTGAAAGCGTATCTGGAAGTGTCAGAGAATTCGATCGTCATTCCCCAGGACAGGGAAGAGCTGGCACTGCTGCTGGACTTATATCTTCTCGACAAAGCCATTTACGAACTGGGATACGAGCTCAACAACCGTCCCGCGTGGGTCCGGATTCCCATGGATGGCATTGCGCAATTGCTGCAACCAGCAATTAGCAATTAGCTAAAATGCCAAGTGCTCGAAGCCAATCGCCGACTCATCTAGGCCGGCCCGCTCTTGCCCTTGCCAAACGCCTTCTGAATCAGCGTGTAGCGCGCGGCGCCGATGATCCCGCAGTCGTCATTGAGCACGACTTTTACCGGCATCTCATCCAGCAGTCCGCGCATGCGTCCTTTGTTCAGGAACGCCTCCATGAATGCGGGGTCCTGCATCCAGGCGAGATTTTTCGCGGCAATTATGCCGCAAATAAAAATCCCTCCCGTGGACATGAAGGTCAGCGCGCAATCTCCCGTCTTGGCGCCATACAGGCCGGCAAAAATGGAGAACGTCTGTTCACAAATGGGGGCCTTCTTTTCCTGGGCCATCTGCGATATCAGCGCCGGAGCATCGTGGGCTTTGTCCATCTGCTCTTTCAACCACGGCGGCTCCTCGGCCTTTTTGGTGTCGCGAAGAAATTCATAGATGTTCTTGATGCCGGGCCCGGACAGAATTCGCTCGCTGCTTACGTGGCCGTGTTTTTTCAGGATGTAACGGAACAGTTCGACTTCGAGCTCGTTCCGGGGCGCAAAGTCGGTGTGGCCGCCTTCGCAGGCGAAGGGATGATGCCGAAAACCGTCCCAGTAGAGACCGGCCACGCCCAGACCGGTGCGGGCCGCGATCACGGCGCGATTGCCTTCCGCGTTGTCCGAGCCGGCGTGCAGCGTGACCAGGTCTTTCGATTCCAGCGCGTCCACCCCATAGGCATAGGCCTCAAGATCGTTGATCAGCCCCACCGAGTCGAGCTTGAGCTGCGCCGCCAGTTCGCGGGAATCGATGGTCCAGGGCAGGTTCGAGATCTTGCTGCGTCCGCCGCGTACCGGGCCAGCCACGCCGAAACACGCGCTGTGTACTGGAATGCCTTCGGTCTTGACAAATTCCGCAACAATCTCCGCCAGGCCGCCGCGCTCCTGGCTGGGATATGTTTTTTCGACCACGCACTGCAGCTTGTTGCCTTCGGTGTTGAAGGCGGCCACTCGAGTGCGGGTTCCGCCAATGTCGCCTGCGAGAATCATGGTTCGATTTTCCTCCACTGCCGTCCGTCACGGGCCAGCAGTTCGTCGGACTCCGCCGGTCCCCACGTGCCTGAGGGATAGTTGGGAAACCTGCGCGGCGGCAGGGCCTGCCATACATCCAGGATCGGGTCGACGATACTCCAGCCGGCCTCCACCATGTCGGCGCGCTGGAAAAGAGTTGCGTCTCCGATCATGCACTCATAAATCAGCACTTCATATCCGGTGTAAGCATCCGCGCCAAAATACTTGCTGTACTCAAAGCTCATGTCGACTGATCCCACGCGCAGCACCGGGCCGGGAACTTTGGCCCCGAAGCTCAACGATATTCCTTCCACCGGCTGTATCTGCATGATCAGCTGATTGCTGTGATTGTGGACCGGCGAGTTGCGGAAAATCTCAAAGGGGGTGCGCTTGAACTGGATCGTGATTTCGGTGTGACGCTGCGCCAGCCGTTTCCCGGTGCGGATATAGAAGGGCACCCCGGCCCATCGCCAGTTGTCGATGTTGAGCTTCAGGGCCAGAAAAGTCTCGGTCTTCGATTCCGGAGCCACTCCCGGTTCGGAGCGGTACGCCGCCACGCGCTCTCCTGCAATGATGCCTTCACCGTACTGCCCGCGCACACTGGAATAGAGGACATCTTCCGAGTCCAGCGGCTGCACCGCCCGCAGGATCTTGGCCTGTTCGTTGCGCACCGCGTCTGCCTGAAACGAGACCGGAGGCTCCATGGCGGTCAGACTCAGCAGTTGCATGATGTGGTTGGGGACCATATCGCGCAGCGTGCCTGCGGTATCAAAGTATCCCCCGCGCAGTTCCACGCCGACCGTCTCCGCGTTTGTGATCTGCACATGGTCGATGTAGCGCCGGTTCCAGATGGGCTCGAAGATAGCGTTGTCGAAGCGGAAAACCATGATGTTCTGGACCGTCTCTTTGCCCAGGTAGTGATCGATGCGATAAATCTGGTTTTCCGCCAAGACCGCCTTGATGTCCCGGTTTAAAGCCTTCGCCGAATCCAGGTCGTGCCCAAAGGGCTTTTCAATCACCACCCTCCGCCAGCATCCTGCATTCTGGTCGGACAGTCCCGCCTGCCCCAGCTGCTGCACGATGGGAGCGAAGAACTTCGGAGCCGTGGCCAGGTAGAACAGATAGTTCCCCTGGGTGCCATGTTCGCGGTCCACGCCGGCCAGTTGGGTGGCTAGAGTTGAATACGTGGCCGGATTGGCGAATTCACCGCGTTGGTAATAGAGCCGCTCGGTGAACCATTGAAAGTCTTGAGTGCCGCGGTCTTCGGTGTGCAGAAAACTGGTTACCTGGTCGCGAAACTGGTCGCGAGTCAAGTCGTCGAATGCAACGCCCACGACGGCAAAAGTCTTAGGCAGCAGTTTGGCCTTCACCAGGTTATAAAGGGCAGGGACGAGCTTGCGCTTGGTCAGGTCGCCGGATGCGCCGAACAGAACCATCACGCACGGACCCGCTACCTTGCCAATCTGTTCGTGTTCCTGCTGCCCGCTGACTGCCGCTGCCGTCGCCATTGGCTGTTGGGATTCCCCGAGTCTCGATTTGCGCTTAGCCGCCGGAGGCATTGTAGGCCAGCGGGGATGAAATTCCAATCGCAGATGGATTCCCTTCGGTTCCGCCAATCCGACATCGGGCCAACCTTCGCTATCCATTGGCGACTTGTCCGGTATAATCCAAATTCCTCTCGGGTAACGACGCGGCAAAAAAGGGGTGGAATGAAAGTTCGGCCCGGTGTAGAGCTGGCCAGCCTGAGCGATGTGGGCTGCCAGCGAGAAAATAATGAGGACCGCTACTCCTACTGGGAGCCGGACAACGATCCGCAGTTTCCGCAGAAGGGCCGTTTGGCCATTGTGGCGGATGGCATGGGCGGATACGAAGGCGGCCAGGAAGCCAGCCGGATCGCGGTGGAGGCCATCGAAGAGGTTTATGCCAACGCCGTTGCCGGCGAGCCGCGAAGCTGGCTTCTGGAAGGCTTCCAGGCGGCGCACCATCGCATCCAGGAATACGCTGAAAAGTATCCCGACCTGCACGGCATGGGGACCACCTGCACCGCCATGGCCCTGCTCGACCACCAGCTTTATTTTGCGCACGTCGGAGACAGCCGCCTGTACCTGGTGCGCGGTTCTTCCATCTCACGCCTTACGCACGATCACTCTTACGTGAGCCGGCTGGTCGAAAACGGCGTCCTGCGCGCCGAGGAGGCCGAATCCCATCCCCAGCGCCACATCCTCACCGCCGCCCTGGGAGCGGGCAGCACCATCACTCCCGATTCTCCCGCCCAGCCTCTTTCCCTGGAGTCAGGGGACGTGTTGGTGCTTTGCACTGACGGCCTGTGGGGCCTGCTCACCGAAGAAGAAATTAAGAGCTCGGTGGCAGGCAAGACCGCTGCCGAAATCTGCGACCATCTGGTGGACACCGCAAAAAGGCGGGGCGGTCCAGACAACATCACCTTGCAGGTACTGCGAATAAACTAGTCGTCCCGCCATCATCCTGGGCGCAGGGTGCGCCCGTCTTGCAAACCTCGTCAGGACCCCCACCGATTCCCGAGAAGTGCAGTTGGACCTGCCATCCAGGCTCAAAGAAAAAACCCTACTAACATGATAGGGTTATATGGCATTATAGACGTCGTGAAAATATCCCAGAAAGGCCTGTACGCCCTGCAAGCCATGATGATGCTGGCCCGCCACTACAACCAGGGGGCCATCCGCATCCGCGACATCGCTTACGAAGAGGTCCTGCCGGAAAAATTTCTGGA
Source organism: Terriglobales bacterium (assembly GCA_035632335.1). Lineage (GTDB taxonomy): Bacteria > Acidobacteriota > Terriglobia > Terriglobales > Acidobacteriaceae > JAIQFF01. The sequence goes on along the minus strand of DASQHA010000162.1, from coordinate 16,642 downwards.
ACTGATTCTGCTTGAATTGAAGAACGCCCGGATCGTGGAGAGCGTGCGGGGCGCCAAGGGCGGATACCAGCTGCGCCGTCCGCCTTCCGAGATCCGCCTCAGTGAGATCATCCGCCTGATCGACGGTCCTTTAGCACCTTTTGGGGACGCCGAGCAACTCCGCAGTCTTATCGACCGCGACCTCGATCATCGCGCCCTGTATCAGGTTTTTTTAGAAGTCCGCAATGCCGCGGCAAAGATCCTGGAGCACACCACGTTGGCGGATATTGTCGGCCCGAAATTCGTCAAGCCTGGTAAACGCTCAGGTAAGAAGAAGAATCCGGACGCCAGGGTGTTAGCCATGGTGGTTCCCGGAAACCCACGGAGCAGGGAAGATTGAGTTGCGTTCGAGGCGCGCAGGGAATCGTGAGCTGCTTTGAAGGTGTTTAGCGGTAGCCGTTGATGGAAGCTTGGACCGCCTGGAGGAACTGGTCTTGAGTGACGATGCCAAACTATTGCGTCCCCGGGATGCTGCCAAGGTGCTCGGCATCAGCTACTCGACGCTGAAGCGATGGGTCCATACCGGAAAGCTTCGCACCGTCAAGACCCAGGGCGGGCATCACCGGGTTCCGGAGCACGAATTGGACAAGCATCTTCATTTTGCTGAAAAGCGAATGCCGGTTCCTCAGCGTCGGGCGCAGTTCCGGCAAATCAGCGCCCGCAACCAGTTGATCGGGCGCATCCTCGACATCAAGGTCGACGGGATCATGGCGCAAATTACCTTGTCAATCGGCGGACAGCGGATTACATCCGTGATCACCGCCGACGCGGTCCGCGAACTGCGTTTGCAAAAAGGGCAAGTGGCCGCTGCTCTGATTAAGTCTACTGAAGTCATGATCCTGCGGGTGCAGAGGCCCTGACATGAAGGCCCCTACCCTCCACCGAACCCTGACCTTCCGCTGTTGTTGTTGAAACCGCCCTGTTCCGCCTCATTCTTGAGCTGACTTAAGTCGAATTGACAGGTCACGTCAATCTGCATTAAACCAGATTGCCCGATATCAAACGATCAGCTGTCCCAGGAGCATCCCAACCATGAATTTCAAGCGGCTGGTTTTAGCAGTCATTCTGATGTCGGGATTTGGTGGCCGGTTTTGCGCGGCGGAGGAGATCACCGTTGCCGCCGCCTCCGATCTTCAGTTTGCATTCCATGATGCAGGCGAGCGCTTCGAGAAAGCTACTGGCAAGCAGGTGAAGCTGATCTTCGGTTCTTCCGGCAACTTCTTCGCTCAGCTGCAAAACGGCGCTCCATTTGATGTGTTCTTCTCGGCCGACATTGACTACCCGCGGCGTCTGGAAACCGCCGGCCTGGCCGAACCGGGCACTCTTTATTCCTATGCCACGGGAAGAATTGTCCTCTGGGCTCCGATGCAATCGAAGCTCGACCTCGGCCAGGGCCTGCGCGTTCTGCTCGATCCGGGTATTCACAAGATTGCCATCGCAAACCCCGCCCATGCGCCTTACGGACGGGCCGCGGTCGCAGCCCTTCGTCACGAAGACCTCTACGACCAGGTCTCCCCGAAGTTTGTTCTGGGAGAAAACATTTCGCAAACCGCTACGTTTGTTGTCTCCGGCGGCGCTGACGTCGGAATCCTTGCTCTTTCCCTGGCGCTGGCTCCTTCCATGAAAGACAAGGGGAGGTACGCGGAAATCGCCGTAGAAGACTACCCCGCCATCGAGCAGGGGGCCGTGATCTTGAAGTCTTCGCCCCATAAGGACATTGCTCGTCAATTCATAGAGTTCGTAAAGACACCGCCGATTCAGGACTTGTTGCGCAGCTACGGATTCGCCGTTCCGTCGGCCCCGGCCGGTAAAGCTCAAGCAGAAAAACTCAACCAAAGGGAGAAACAATGAGACGGCTCTTGTGGTTCAGCACATTCATTCTGTTGATCGGTGGGGTGGCGGCGCAGACCCGCGCAGGTTCCACGGCCGGTCCCCGTAAACCCACCGAGAACAAGCGCCGGACTTCAACGCGCGTCACCGCCCAGGAAGTGCAGGAACTGCGCGACGCACTGGCCGCGCAGCAAAGGCAGTCGGAGGAGCAACGGCAGCAGCTCGACCAGTTGAAGTCCCAATTGCAACAGCTGCTGGACGCAACTCAGCAAGCCAACCAGTCGGCGCAAAAAGTGCAGGGCAGCGCCGAGCAGGCTCAGACCACGGCGGCGCAAGCGCAACAATCAGCCGCGGATGCCCAACGCCAGGCCGACCAGGCTTCGAGTAGCGTCGCGGAGGCGAAAGCCTCACTTGCGCTCGTGGACAGGCAGTCAAAAGATGAAGACAAGAAGCTCAGCGCGCTGCAGGACATCATGGGGCGCTTCCGCTTCGTCGGCGATGTTCGCGTCCGGGGCGAAGACTTTTTTCAGGCCTGCCCTTCTTGCGTCACCCGCAATCGCGCACGCATTCGGCTGCGCTTCGGACTCGACGGCAAGTTGACCGACGACTTTACCGGCGGCTTCCTGCTTACTTCCGGGTCGCTGGGCGATTCCAACAGCACCAACGAAACCCTGACCAATTTTTTCACACGCAAAACGATCGGCATCGACCGCGCCTACGTGACCTACCATCCCGCGGCGCACAACTGGATCAGCTTGACCGGCGGCAAATTTGGTTTTACCTGGCAACGCACTCCGATGACCTTCGATTCGGACCTGAATCCCGAGGGCTTCACCGAAAAGTTCTCATTCGATCTCGAGAGCCCGGTGATAAAAAACTTCACAGTCCAGGGAATCCAATTGCTCTACAACGAAAGCTCCAAGGGCGCCGACTCCTTCGCTGCGGGCGGCCAGGTCTCGAGCCGGCTGGACTTTGGCTTCATGAACAGCACCGCGTCCTTCAGTCTTCTCGACTGGAGATTTCCGGATGCCATCCTCAATGGCAGCGCCTTCGCGGTAGAGGCGCCGGGCGAAGGGCCAGGATGTGCCGCCGGCTCCGGCTTTCCCACCACAGCCCCATGCGTGTACGGACCTCAAGGCTTTACCAACGCCACCTTCACAGATGCGGCCGGCAAGCTCCATTTCCTGTCCGGATTCTCGTATGCCGACTTCATCCTGAACAATCAGATCAAGACCGGATGGAGCCGTTTTCCCATCAACCTCTTGCTGGAATATGAAAACAACTTGAACGCGGCCAGCCACCCGCTCGATTCGCACGGAAACGTCCTGACCGATCTCGGCCGGCAGTCGCACGCTTACCAGGTCTATTTCAGTGTGGGGCAGCTGAAGGAAAGGAATGACATACAAATTGGCTACGCCTGGTACCGCCAGGAGCAGGATTCCGCCATATCGTCTTTCCTTGAAAGCGAAAACCGGGCACCTTCGAACCTGCTGCAAAACCGGATTTCCGCTCTCTGGAAGTTGCAATCCAACACCGTTGCCAGTTACACCCTGTGGATCGGGCGAACCCTGAACAGCAACCTGCAACATGCAATTCTGGCGCCCGGAATTGCCCCGGGCGAGCAGGAGCCATATCTCAAACGCATGCAGTTTGATGTGATCTATTCGTTCTAATGGGCTGCCCGTCGTTTTCGCCGGGCTCTCCTAAAACCTGAATCGTGGTCGCCGGCGGATTCTAGTATCCTCGTATCTTCACGGGAGGCCCACGCCATTGATCAAGAGAGGGATGGTAGCTGCCGCATGTGCAGTTTTGTGTTGCCTGGTTGCGATCCCGGCGCCCGCGCAGAGCACTCCAGGTTCAACCCTCTTTATTCACGCCCGGGTGGCCGATGGCACCGGCAAACCTCTGCGCCACGCGAGCGTACGAATAGCCGGCGGAAAGATTGTGGGCGTCGGGCGCTTGAAACCTACCCCGGAAGATCGCGTCATTGACGCCAGAGGGCTGGTGCTCGCGCCCGGCTTCATCGATATCCATAACCATTCCGAGAAGGGCCTCGAAACCGATCCTCTCGCCGAATCGCAAATCGCCCAGGGGATCACCACCCTGGTCATGGGCGCAGACGGCGATTCCCCGTGGCCGATTGCCGAGTGGCGCGAAATGCGCCGCAAGAATCCGGCGTCGCTGAATGTCGCCGTATTCGCCGGTCACGCTACCATCCGCAAAAAGGTGATGGGCGAAGATTTCAAGCGGGTGGCAACCCCGGCGGAAGTCGAACAGATGGCGCAACTCACCGAGCAGGGCATGAGCGAGGGCGCAGTCGGCCTCTCCAGCGGCCTGGAATACGAAGTGGGGAGCTATAGCGACACCAATGAATTGGTCGCCATGGCGGCAGTGGCGGCCAGGCACGGCGGCATCTACGAAACTCATACCCGCGACGAGGGCAACAAGAGCTTCGAGGCGCTTAATGAAGAACTCGCCATCGCCGACCGGGCCCACATTGCGGTCGAGCATTCCCACATTAAAGTGAGCACCACCGCGGTTTGGGGCAAAGCGCCGGAGATGATCCGCATCATCAATGTCGCGCGCCAACGCGGTGTGGATTTTCTGGCCGACTGCTATCCCTATGACGCCTGGCACTCCAACCTGAAAGTGATCATGCCCGACAAGCAATACGAGAATCCCGTGAGCGTCGAAAAAGCCCTGACCGATACCGGCGGCGCCGGCCACGTCACCATCACCGAGTTCTCTCCCAATCCGAGCTATGTCGGCCAGACCATCGCGGACTTGGCCAAGGCGCAGAATGTGACCCCGGTCGAAATGTACATTCGCCTGATTCGCGAAGGCGACGCTGCCCACACCGAAGCGGAAATCATCGGCCACTCCATGATTGAAAGCGATATCAAGGCCTTCTATCAGCAGCCCTGGGTCATGGTCGCCAGCGACGGCGGCATCGGCGCGGCTCATCCCCGGGGTGCGGGCACTTTTCCCCGTGTTCTCGGACTCTACGTGCGCGAGAAAAAGTGGATCACCCTCCCCGAGGCCATTCGCAAAATGACGTCGCTTCCCGCGCATCGCCTCAATTGGAAGGATCGTGGCGTCATCCGCGAAGGCGCGGTCGCTGATCTGGTGCTCTTCAATCCCAGGACGGTTATCGATCGATCGACTTTCGCCAAGCCCATGGAACTTCCCACCGGTATCGAAAAAGTATTCGTGAACGGGGAATTGGTCTGGGACAACGGCAAAGCAACCGGCGCCCGGCCGGGCAGCGTCCTCTAGGTCGGTTGACCTGGGTCGGCCGAGCTTGACGCGGGAGAAAGAGAAAGGCCGGCGCTGCCTTCACGGCTGCGTTGGCTGGGCTCGTTTCCGGACGGCAACCTGGTAATCCTTCAGCAAGAGTTCATAGCTGCCTTCGAAGGATTTGAGAAACAGGTCGATCGCCATTCGCGGCCCTCGCAGTCGCCTTCTTCAGGTCCCACAAATAGTCGTCAAAGATCATGACCCCGCCGTTTTTGAGCGCATACCAGGACAGCATCGCATCCATCAGCACGCCGGTGGCCCGATGCGAACCGTCGACGTAGATGATGTCGAAATGGTCGAGAAGCAGCGAGCTCACGACAGTCTCCGACCGTCCCTTCATTTTGGTGACTTTATCGCCGGCTCCTGAAATGCGGATGTTGTGGTCAAAGCGCAGTTCAAACGGCAGACGCGTAAAAAGGTCGACGCAAACGATTCGGGCAGTGGGATGGGTCAGGATGTTCTCCAGGAACCAGACCGCCGACCGTCCTTCGTAGCTGCCGATCTCCAACATCCGGAGGTTCGCCTGGCCCTGATACTCCTCGAGAAGCCCCGTCCAGCTGGTCAAATGCCGGGAAACGTAATCGCCGGTGAACGAATAGCCTCACTGCCGCGCCAGTTTTCGGGTCAGCCACGGTTTCTGCACTACCCGTTTAGAGTAGCGAAATGCCCGGAAGAGCATCGAACCTCACCCCACTCCATCGCCAGGAAAATGCTAAAGGATGGTCCAGCCAGGTTGACCGTTCGAGAAGAACGTCGCCTCCCGACTGATTTCGCGAACCATTCATTCCACGCTGTCAAACCGCCGGCCCGGTCGCTCCACGGGAAAGCCAGGCCTTTTTGCCTTTTCCTGGCCAATCCTCTACCATCCGCTTGCGTTTTGCACAGGAGGAACCAATGTTTACCAAGAGAGTTGTTTGCTGGGGATCGGCTTTACTGTTTTGCGCTGTGCTCGCCGTGGTCCCGGCCGCAGCTGCCGACCAGTCGGACGTAGCGGGGCGCGCCGCAATCTGGGAGAAAGAATATAACGCCGGTAACCTGGCTGCCGTCCAGGCCCTGTACGCCGCCGATGGCTGCCGCATGCCGCCCAATCAGCCAGCGGTACATGGCAGCGCAGCAATTCTGGCCCAGCTCAAGGCCGGCAAGGAGAAGGGTCTGGCCAAGGTCAAGATCGCCGTCACCTCCGCCGAGAGCAATGGCGATCTGGGCTACGGCACGGGAACCTACGTGATCACGGGCGCGGACGGCTCCCACATCGACCACGGCAAGTGGATGCTGGTGTCAAAAAAGTCCAACGGGACATGGAAGACTGAGTGCGACATCTTCAATTCTGACATGCCCATGCCGGCCATGAAATAACTTTCCCTTTTGCCGCGCCCGCGACTGGCCCCAATCTCGCGGGTGCGGCGCTTTCAGCTTTCGGAAATGAACAAAAACTCTTCCCGACTTCGCTAAGAACGCGAAGACGGGACCCCGCCACGTCAAGCCACCGAGAATCTGCGGCGGCTAAATGCCTCAATTCCTGCAAATTCTTGCGCATCTTCGCGCGACGAGGCCACCGGTGCTCCCAATCCGCATTCTAAATCTATGGCTTAGGCGAACAACCTATCGCAGCCACTGGTAGTCTAATTGCTGCGGGAAATTTCACCGCGAGGCTATGCCTTCCCTTATTTACATCGCCCGCATCGGCGGCTTTTCTGAGGAGCTGGCGAAGACTCTGCGTTCCGCCGGTTGTCACGTCCAATCGTTCAAGCCTGGCGACATCACCGAGGATGAATGTTTGTTGGCGATGACTTCCGAGGCGGTCGCCTCCGCGTTTTGCCCGCATGATCAAAGCGTCGAGGTGAAAACGCCTGGCGCTGCGACACTTGGCGGTCCCGATACGAATGCGCAACCTGGGCCGCAAGCCGCTGCCTGGAATACCATCAAAAAGGCGGTCGCCACGGAATCCCAGGAAAACCGCCAGCTCGTTGCTCCCGTCGCACCCGCTGAAGTCCCTAAAGCGACCCTGGATACTAGCCTTACCCAGGTCGGACGGCAGGCTGTGTCAAGGCCGCCGGACCCGGCAGCCGGACTACCAGTTTCCCGCATCATCCCGGTTTTGTCCCCGGACGTTTCTTACCCGCCCCAAAAAATCCGGGCCACCAAAGAACAGGTTTACCGGGTATTCCGGAGTCCCCTCAGCACGGTGGTTGCATTGCTGCTTTTTTCTGTGGTCTACCGTGGCTTTGTTCACCCGACGAGGACAGAAGTAACGGTCAGTCATTCGTCCGATTATCACGCGCGGTCCGATCCCGGCTCCGCAAACTTACCGATGCTGCTGGCGGCACCCGGACCAAGCGCCAACCCATCGACCCTCGGTCCGGCTTCGGTTGGACCACTGAAGCCAGCGGATGACCGGGCACAGCGCCATCCGTTCCACGGCAGTTCCGTGGCCGGCGACTTTACCAACCGTGTAGCCCTGCGCGCGCAAGGCCAGGCCACCCAGCAGAACCCTGATCTCAGGCACCCGCCAGACAGCTCAATCCAGAAACGAATCGTAGTCGATTAATCAACCAATCAGTTGGGAAGTGATGCTATGGAGGGCGGGCGATCGCAGGCCAATCCCTGCGAGCAACCGGAGAGGTTGCCCCATCGGAACCGGAAAATCGGAAAGGCGGGCCTTACTGTTCGCCGTGGCGTAATTGGCGAGTCAGGAGCACCCGTCCCAGGGCATGATGCCCAAGTGCGTGCCGGGCTTTAAGCCTCGCTCGGCACGACAGTCTGAGTAATTGCCTTCTCGAGTTCGCTTAGGATTTGGGCCTTGAGCGCAGTCGCCATGCTTGCCCGCTGGTAGAGACAGGCAAGTTCTGCGCATCCATGTTCATCCATCAGTTCTGCTCGATAGGCGAAATCTTCCGCATTTCTGAGTTCTTCGGTCGCATTAGGCTGTTTCACGGGGGAGGCTCCTATGACCACCGGAATTCTACCCCCATTCCGGCGGAGATGCCAATGGCGAATAGAAGAAAATTCGCGGGCCCCCTCATTCGCGCCCTTTTGGGAAAGGTGGGTTCTTGCGAGGGAGAGTTCCCAATGCCATCCAGGTCGATTGATGCCTCAGCGGCGGTGGCCAAGACCACACATCGCAAGTGCGCGATGTGTGGGGCTCCCGCCGCTGGCGTGGTGCGATTCCGGATATAAACCTTCCAGTTCCGTTTCGTAACAGATTCCTTGCCATCGTAGAGAAAGGACTTCCATGCGAGTGTCTCGCCGAGCAGTTAGGCCTTAACGAAAAAGCGCCTCTAACCTCACAAAATCTGCGTGCGACGCCTACTAACGCCCCTCGGAGGGCGGCCCCGACGGCGAACGAAGGAAACCGCAAAGACTACTGCTATCGCTAGAATTCGCGGGACGGTCTTCGCGTGTGCACCGAATGACACCGCCTTCATCGGTATAAAGATTTAAAGATCCAGTCTTCCCATAGACAATGGGGCGGGCTGTAGCGGTGTAGCTCTTTGCACCTCCACAGGGTCCAGCGATAGTGGTCGACGGAGGTCCGCTGTGATATTCAATGTGGTAGCCGCCACTGGTTTCGACCCGTCTCTGGAGCAGACCGGCTGCGCGGCAATTCGTCTTTTGGCCGGACCGGGGCAAATCCAAAACGCCCAGGCTTTCCGGAAAGACTCCCCCGAAGAGCTGGGCATACTCGGAAGCTGCCGTGTGGATGCCTTCCAGGTGGCGCTCTGCCATTTTTTCGTGGATGGTCTCCTTATTCTCAAACGGTAACGCCGCCAATAACAGAATAGACAGAGCAAATCCATAGGCGAAACTCCACAGAAGTGTCAACAGGTCGCGAGGGTCCTTTGGGAGAGAATAATAGGTTCGAATGGCCGCGCCTGCCAAGATCAACTGCAAAAGCGCCGCCAGAACCAAACTGCCCTGAATCCATAAGGCGCTTTCCCAATCCCGTTCAATCGAAAACAATGAATAAAAGAGCAAAAAAAGAGTGAGTCCCATCGCTACGGAGAGAGCGAGGCCCTTCTTCGGTGTGTTGCTGCGCAGGTAAAGAACGACCAATAGCAGGGGCAGCCAGAAAGGTAACCACAAGAAAATCCCCACCATCTTCTGATAAAAAAAGGCAATTCCAAGAACTAAGAAGAACGAAATCAGGGAGGCCACGCTGGCTCGTTGGACCCACCGGGCGCTTTGAGCTGACAAAAGCGGAGGGTCGAAGAAGTCGACCTTCCGGACCAAGTACAGAAGGAGGAGTGCCAACAAACTGATCAAAAGAATGACGAACACAATTTCCGCCAACAGGTCGCCGGCCGCTTCGGACCACGTCGGCGGTTCCACGAAGAAGGCGAAGAGGAGAAAGCCGAGCAGCAGAAGGATCGTACCGTAACCGAGAATGCGGAAGAGGCGCTCCCCTTCTTGACCTGACATACGGTCTCGAACTCTGCTAAGCACCATGGCGACAAATTGTACGCTCGAGCTCTCGAAAGACGGTTCCGCTTACAAGTACTGCCAGGGATCTATTGGACGACAGAGAGAAGAGCTTCGCATCTCTTCAGCGGCCCTTAGCGCAGCCGGAGGAGTGAGGATGGGAGTACAGGTTCGGCAATTGAATTCAAAGGAATACCACCTGCAAATCACCAGTCCACAATGGCACCCACTGGAGCCAGTTGTGATTTGCCAGCTTGGTCAGTTAGATCTCGCTGCAGGATTGTAGATGGTCAGCTTCACGGCTGGTGGCGAGGTCTTCCTGAACGACTGAAGTTCGGGTACCACGATGGCCGCAGTATCCCTATCCGTTGCAAAAAAATCGACTTCCTCTTCACCCGATGAAACCCGCTTCCGGGAGAGATTCATGCTGGCGACTCTGATCCAGGACGCGGGAATCTTCCCGGCGAACCACTCTCGGTAGATGATGACCAGGTGGGCGCCACTGCTGGCGACGAAAGCGCGATAGTCTTCGGGACCCGAGTTGCTCGACCGGAGAATGCGACCCTTTTCAGAAGCCAGACCGCCCAAGTCGAGAACAAAAGACGGGTTATGGTAGGAAACAAGTCCAAGGTCATTGACCGCTACCGCTGCACGGTAGAAATCATTGACAAAACGGTGCATCTGGAACTGCTGTTCATAAATGTTATTGGAAGCCAGCGGAACCCGTACCGTCGACAAGATATAGGGACCGCAAAACACGGCTAAAGAAAAAACAGTACCGCAAAACAACAGGAGCTGTGCTTTCTTGTTCGAGAAAGCATCCCGGATTGTCTTTCGTAGCAGACATATTGTGATCAATGCCGTACCGAGTAGGGCGTAGTCCTCATAGCGGAACAACCATCCGAATCGACCGGCCAATGCATGCGCGGCGATGAAAGTGAAAAGGAGGAGTGCCAGAAGCCCGTCAGAAGTCCAGTGACGGCGTCTAACCGGAAAGTTTTCGAGGCAGAACACAAGAGCAGCTGCGCCGATGACGAGCATCAGGGCCCCCGCCGGGGTTCGGGCCATGCCTATTGCGTTCTGCACCATCAAACGAATCATTCCCCCGCCTGCGCCGCTCATTCCCTCGGACACAATCGTGGATTTGCTAAGGATCGAACTCGGTAGCGGCGGAAGACCCAGGGAAATCAGAAATACTGAAAATCCCCCGGTGAAGAGTACGATGAGCGCGAATATTCCAACCGCCATGCGCCATCGTCCCCGCAGGGCAAACACGAGAAGCGCTCCCAGGCTGAGTGCCAAGCCTTCATAGCGCAACAGAGGCGCGAGAACCAGGATCGCGGGAAGCCACTTCGGCATTTTGTCTGTATCTAAAAACAGCACGAGTCCGTAAACCGTGGCGGCGACGGTAGCAATATGCAGGCTGTGTTCTAAGCCGGTGAAGACTACCGCGATGAGATTCAGATCGATGGCCAACAGCAAGAGGGCAATGGCTTGCGCCACCAAGCCAAATGTGTCCTGAACCAGGCCGAGATGCATAAAAAGGCGCCACATGATTACCAGGGTTGCAAAGAGCGCCAGAGAGTTAAGGATCAGCGGCAGGTAAGGATGGAGTGGAGTTCCGGACGCCGGTGCCAGCAGAAACGGATAAAGGATGGACGAAGCGGGCGCTGCATGCAATCCCGCAGTCATTCCATAGTTGCCATGACGTATCTGGTCGCTCAGCGCAAGCTCGATATAGGCGTCATCCAAGGAATAAACGAACACGCCTTGATTAAGCCTGAGGATAGAGACGAAGAGACTGAACATGATCGCCGCAGTTACGACCAAGGCCATGGGAAGGGCGATGGCACCAACGAGTCCACTGCTTTGATTTTTCGGCGCGGTGGGCACGGTGGGCGCGAGCTTAACCGGGCTTTCGAACACCTTAGGAAACCGGTTATTTTTTCTCTGCGTCCTGAACATCCCTGGAACAGTCTCAACCGCGCGGGTACGCAGACAGCGTACGTAGCCTCTGATAGCGGCGTTCAGTTCCGGCAGAATAGCAACCAGTTCGCTCTGAGTCTTGGCGGTGACGGCCTGGTCAGTGAGCAAACGTACGCACTCTTCACGGCTGGACGACATGACAGTGTCCGATACCAAAGAATGCTACTCCACCCCAGGATGTGCGATACAGCGTTTCCCGTAGGAGGACGTGCATTGCATGGTAGAGCCGGATGCCCTATCTTTCGCGCTTTTTTAAAGCTGGAATGGTGCGCCCTGAGAGATTCGAACTCCCGACCTTCTGGTTCGTAGCCAGACGCTCTATCCAGCTGAGCTAAGGGCGCGATGTGGCGGTCAGCAGAGACTTCGATTATAACGAAAGCCCGCGAACTTGATAAGATGCCCCGCGCGGATCACTCTCGCCGCAGCGGAGGCTGGATGAACTGGACCACACGAGCCCTTGTTTCGGGCGCGCTTTTTTTGACGTTGTTTTTCGCCGCAGCGCAGATTCCACTGGCCCATGCGCAGACTCCTAACCCCAACCCAGCCGTTCCGGCTGCAAGCGCCGCCCCGGCGCAAGCCTTTGACGTCAAGGCCGCGGTGGACGCGTATCTTGCCACCGTTCCCGCCGCGCAGCGGGCGCGCTCCGACGCTTATTTCGAGGGCGGGTACTGGCTTCAGCTGTGGGATTTTCTGTCCCTTGTGACGGTGATGTGGATTCTGTTGCGCTTTCACTGGTCGGCGCGGATGCGCGACTGGGCGGAGCGTCTTACCCGCTTCAAGCCGGTCCAGACTGCGCTCTACTGGGTGCAGTTCGCCGTGGTGGTCGCGGTCATCGGTTTTCCGCTGACAGTCTATGAGGGTTTCCTTCGAGAACACAAGTACGGGCTTTCCAACCAGTCGTTTGTGCAGTGGACGCGCGACCAGGTGGTCGGGCTGGCGGTGACGCTGGTGCTGGGGGTCATCCTGCTGCCGATTCTGGTTGGCCTGGTCCGGCGGATGGGCAAAAGCTGGTGGGTGTGGGGCAGCGTGGTGTCCCTGATCTTTATCGCCTTCGTGGCGCTGATTGCTCCGGTTTTTATTTTTCCCTTGTTCAACACATTTACCAAGCTGGAGGACCCTCGCATCCGGGAGCCGATCCTGAGCCTGGCGCGGGCCAACGGGATTCCCGCCAGCGATGTCTATGTCTTTGACGCGTCCCGCCAATCCGACCGGGTAAGCGCGAATGTGAGCGGTTTTGGCGGGACCCTGCGGATCTCGCTCAATGACAATCTGCTGCGGCGCTGCTCGCTGCCCGGAATCGAGTCGACCATGGGGCACGAAATGGGGCACTACGTCTTGAATCATCAGTTCAAGGGCCTGGTGCTTAACGGGGTGGTGCTGGTCATTATGTTCGCTTTCTTGAACTGGGGGCTCAACGCCGGGTTGGTCCGCTGGGGCGAGCAGTGGGGAATCCGAGGCATAACCGATGTTGCGGTCCTGCCCTTCGCGGTGCTCCTGCTGTCGACTTTCTCCTTTGTGCTGACTCCGGTGAACAACACCATTACCCGGACCATGGAATACGAAGCTGACCTCTACGGTATCAACGCGAGCCAGCAGCCGGACGGAGAGGCGGAAGTCGATGTCATGCTCGGGGAATACCGGAAACTCGATCCCGGGCCGATCGAGGAGTTCATCTTCTTCGATCATCCCAGCGGGCGGACGCGGATCACGGCGGCGATGCGCTGGAAGGCGGAGCATCTGCCGGGCGCTCCGCTCGGTCCGAAGCCGTAGCGGTGTTGCCTTCGCCGAAAGGTTCCGAAGCTCGAGCGGTCTTATAACCCGGGGTCACGCGAAATCCCAAACCCGGCTACCATCGCGGGTTTTGGAGGATTTCCACAGGCATTCGGCAGGCTTCGTGCCAAGGCTTTGGCTTAACGTAAATCTTTCCCCCTAAGGGGCAATTCCTACTCGATTACCGAAGATTCGGGCTTAGCGTTTTCAGTAACTTGAGAGTGGCAACGGGGATGCTTTACCTCTCAACAGACGAAGTGGCGCGCAACGGGGCGCTCCAGAGAAAAAACTTCGGCCAGAGGTTTTCTTGAGCGCCCCTTGCATTTTCCACTCGGTAGCCCTCCCCTCCCCCAACCGGCAGTCCTTCCTGTCCGATCCTCAACAGGCTTAAGAGCGATTTTCCTGCCGTTGCTGCCTCTCGTGGAACTATACGTCCCGTGTTGATCAGGCCAGGACCAGCTGTTCGCCCAGGTCCAGTCCGGTGCGCCGCAACAGGTTCGCCATCACAGGCTCCTTGAAGCGCGAGGCGTCAAACTCGACGCGAACGGTGCGCTCCGGCTCGTTGAACGTGATTTGCCGGACGCCATAAACTTCACGCAGGTTATCGAGGGCGCGCATGGTGGCCTCGCGCGGAGGGGTGTGGTAGCGGTAAGCCACTTCCAAGTGTGTCATTTGGCCTTTCCTGGTAGCAAAGTAGAGCGAGAAAAGCATAAGCGCAGGACGCCAGGGGTTCGCAACGAAGAGAGCCCGGGACCGGATCGCTTTGCCGTTCTGCCTCTTGCCTCGGCTACTCTTGAAGATACAACAATCGACTCGACCGGCGAATGAATCTAATATGGTTCAGATGTAGCTTAACCTGCCGCGTCGGCCACTATGCCAGATTCTGCCCAGTCTACGACCACGGTCAAAGATCCAGTTTGCGGGATGAACGTGGAGCCGTCCACCGCCAAACATAAGCTGGGTCATGCCGGAAAGACCTATTACTTCTGCTGCGCGTCTTGCCTGGAGAAATTCCGTTCTCGTCCGGATGAATACCTGACGCCTCGCCCGAAAGCGGGATTGCAGATGGTCAACATCATGCCAGCGGCCGCGAAACCGCCACTGGCGCCGCCTGCCGCCCCTGCTTCTACCGGTCCAATGGCTGCCGCCGTGGGCTCTTATGTTTGCCCGATGTGTCCGGAAGTGCGATCGGCCAAGCCGGACGCCTGCCCACGCTGTGGGATGGCGCTGGAGCCGGAGATGCCGGTGGCCGCGACGCGGGTGGAATACACCTGCCCCATGCATCCGGAAATTGTTCGGCCGGGGCCGGGAAATTGCCCGATTTGCGGCATGGCGCTCGAGCCCCGCACTGTGACCGCGCAGCCGGAAGACAATCCGGAACTGCGGGACATGACGCGCCGCTTCTGGATCAGCCTGGCGCTGACCGCTCCGCTGCTGGCGATTGCCATGTATGAAATGCTGCCGGGTCTGGGGACGCGGCCCACATCTTCGACAGGGTGGGTGCCCTGGCTTGAGCTGATTCTGGCCACGCCCGTCGTGCTTTGGGGTGGAGCGCCATTTTTTCAGCGCGGCTGGACGTCGCTGGTCAATCGCTCGACCAACATGTTCACGCTGATCGCGATGGGCACGGGCGTGGCCTATTTGTACAGCCTGGTGGCGACCCTCTTTCCGCAGATATTCCCTCCTTCCTTCCGCGAAATGGGCGGAAAGCCGGCGGTGTATTTCGAAGCTGCGGCCGCCATCACGACCCTGGTGCTGCTGGGACAGGTGCTCGAGCTGCGCGCCCGCAGCCGCACCGGCGCGGCCATTCGAGCCTTGCTTGATTTGTCGCCCAAGATGGCGCGGGTTCTGCGCGACGGCCGGGAAGAGGACATTCCGCTCGAGCAGGTGATGCCCGGCGACCGGCTGCGGGTGCGTCCGGGGGAGAAGATTCCGGTGGATGGCGCGGTGCTTGAAGGCTCGAGTGGCGTGGATGAGTCGATGATCACCGGCGAGTCCATCCCGGTCAGCAAGGGACCGGGCAGCGCGCTGATCGGGGCTACAGTAAATGGCACGGGCTCGCTGGTGATGCGCGCCGAGCGGGTGGGAAGCGAAACCCTGCTGGCCCAGATTGTGCGCATGGTCAGTCAGGCCCAGCGCAGCCGCGCTCCCATTCAGCGCCTGGCCGACCGGGTGGCGGGCTGGTTCGTTCCGGCGGTGATTGCGATTGCCGTTCTGACCTTCGCGGCCTGGAGCTTCTTGGGTCCGGAACCGCGGCTGGCGCATGCGCTGGTGAATGCGGTGGCTGTGCTGATCATTGCCTGCCCGTGCGCGCTGGGACTGGCCACCCCGATCGCGATCATGGTCGGGACGGGCCGCGGCGCTCAGGCGGGCGTGCTGATCAAGAACGCGGAAGCGCTGGAACGGATGGAGAAAGTGGACACGCTAGTGATCGACAAGACGGGCACACTGACCGACGGCAAGCCGCGAGTCGCGTCCGTGGTCACGCTGCCGGAGCGGGACGAAAATGAACTGCTGCGGATCGTCGCCAGCGTGGAGCAGGGAAGCGAGCATCCGCTCGGCGCCGCGGTGGTCGAAGCCTCCAGAAGCCGCAACCTGGCTTTGGCGGACAGCAGCGATTTCCAATCGCACACCGGGCGGGGCGTGAGCGGACAGGTGGACGGACACCAGGTTCTGATCGGCAACGAACGGTTGCTGGAGGAGAGCGGAATTTCCGCGACGGCTCTGGCCCAGAAGGCGGAAGAGCTGCGGCGCGGCGGAGAGACCGTGGTCCTGATTGCCGTCGACAGGCAGGCCGCGGGATTGATCGGCATCGCGGATTCGATCAAGGCTTCCGCCGCCCAGGCTGTGAGCGAGCTCCAGCGCGAGGGCCTGCGCCTGGTGATGCTGACCGGCGACAGCCGCGCCACGGCTGCGGCGGTTGCCCGGAAGCTGGGCATCAAGGAATTCGAGGCGGAAGTCTTACCGGGAAAAAAATCCGAAGTCGTGCAGCGGCTGCAAAAAGAAGGCCGGACCGTTGCCATGGCGGGCGACGGCATCAACGACGCCCCGGCGCTGGCACAGGCCGATGTCGGCATCGCCATGGGCACGGGCACCGACATCGCCATCGAAAGCGGCGGCATCACGCTGGTGAAAGGCGACCTGGCCGGGATCGTGAGGGCGCGCAAACTCAGCCAGGCGACCATGCGCAACATCCGGCAGAATCTGTTTTTTGCGTTTATCTACAACTCGGTAGGGGTGCCGATCGCCGCTGGTGTGCTCTACCCGTTCTTCGGATTGCTGCTGAGCCCGATCCTGGCGG
>DASQHA010000161.1:0-6935 GCA_035632335.1 Terriglobales bacterium | reverse complement strand
CCGCGAGACCATGGAAGACGCGCGTCCCGCCCGTCCCAAACCAGGCTACTCCAAGATCACGCTTCGCCCGCGGACCAAAACACAGCGGGGCTTTGTCCGGCCGGGCAGGTGGGACACCTGCCCCTACGTGACCGTGGTGCCTTCACTCCACGATCGCCAGCACATCTCCCGCATTCACCGCCGCACCTTCAACCACCGCCAGCTTCAGTACCACGCCTTTTTTCGGCGACTTGATCTCGTTCTGCATCTTCATCGCTTCGACCACGACTACTCCCTGTCCGGCTTCGACCGGCGAGTTCTCTCCGACCAGAAACCTGACCACCTTTCCCGGCATCGGGGCCACCAGCGGTCGCGGCCCTTTTCCAGAGTCGGTGCGGGCCCTGCGGCTGCGTAACGATCGCGGGTCCGAGACTTCAGCCGCGTAGGACTGGTCGCCCACCCATACGCGCACGCCTGAGGCAATCCGCTCGCGCCTTGCCCGGAAAGCCGCGCCATCGATCAGGATGGAAAGAAAATCGGGCTGCGCCAGCCGCGCATCCATCTGGATCGCGCGTCCGTCCACAAGGCAGTGCCAGTGGCCGGCTTCACGGTCCAGGTCGAGATCCACGCGAAAAACAGTTCCATCGATAGTGACGTTGTAGAACATAAAAATTCCGATGGAGGACTTCCGTCCCGCCCGTCCTCCATTCAATCCGGCTACATCAGTCCTTCGGTCCTTGCCGCTTTTTTCCAGTTTGAATCTGCGGGACCGTTCGTGACTCCGTTTGACGCGGTTCCGTTGCTTCCAGTTTTCGATGCCGAGTCCAGCCAGGTGAAAACGGCGGCGGCAATGGCGGCGATATTTGCCTTGTTTTTTCTGGCATCGTCACCACTGGAGTCGCTTTTGAGCAGGCGCTCCAGATATCCGGTATCGATTTTGCCGGACCGAAAATCTTGGTCAGCCAGAATCCGCCGGAACAGCCCCAGGTTGGTTTTGATCCCGGCCACGAAATATTCCGGCAAAGCCCGCGCCAGCCGGGCAATCGCCTGCTGCCGGTCCTCTCCGTAGCCGATCAGCTTGGCCAGCAGCGGATCGTAGTCGAGCGGAACGCTCCAGCCGGCGTACACGCCGCTGTCCAGCCGGATTCCCGGCCCCGCCGGGGTCTGCAACGCTTCGATCTTCCCCGGACTGGGGAAGAAGTGGTCGTCCGCATCCTCGGCGTAGATGCGGCACTCCATGGCGTGCCCGCGGAGGACAACATCTTCCTGAGCGAAGGGAAGCTCCTCTCCCGCGGCGATCGCGATTTGCAGATGCACCAGGTCGAGTCCGGTGATCAATTCCGTTACCGGATGTTCCACCTGCAGGCGCGTGTTCATTTCCAGAAAATAGAAATTCTTGTCGGCATCCACGAGGAACTCGACCGTGCCCGCGTTGCCATAATGCGCCGCCCGGGCCACCCGCACCGCGACCTCGCCCATTCGCCGCCGCATGTCGGGGTCGACCAGCGGCGAAGGCGCCTCCTCCAGCACTTTCTGATGACGCCGCTGAATGGAACACTCGCGTTCGCCGAGATAGACGGTGTTACCGTGTTCGTCCGCCAGCACCTGCATCTCGATGTGCCGCGGGTTCAGGATGGCTTTCTCCAGGTAAACTTCGCCATCTCCGAACGCGCGCTGGGCCTCGCTCTGGGCCGCTTCCAGCGCAGCCTGCAGCTCCGGGGCGGCGTGCACCAGGCGCATGCCTTTGCCGCCTCCGCCCGCCGCCGCTTTCAGCATGACGGGATAGCCGATTTTCGCCGCCGCCTCCCGGGCCTGCTGCGCCGAGTCCAGCGCTCGGGATGTGCCCGGCACGAACGGCACTCCGGCCTTCTCCATTTCCTGGCGCGCCCGGGTCTTCGATCCCATCATTTCCATGGAAGCCGCGGTCGGCCCGATGAACTTTATGCCGGCATCAGAGCAGGCCTGGGCAAACTTCGCATTCTCCGAAAGAAAGCCGTAGCCGGGATGAATCGCATCCGCGCCCGAACGTTTCGCCACCGCAAGAATCTTGCCGATGTTGAGATAAGACTCCGCCGCAGCCGCGGCGCCGATGGGATAGGCTTCGTCCGCCATCAAAACATGGAGAGCGGCCCGATCCACCTCGGAGAAGGCGGCGACCGAAGGAATGCCCAACTCGCGGCAGGCGCGCATCACCCGCACCGCGATCTCTCCCCGATTAGCCACCAGAATCTTCTTGAACATGATTATGCAGGCGCGAGTCTTATGTAGGCGCGAGCGCCCCGCTCGTGCTCCCCGCGGCACGGACTCGGCCTTAACGGTAGCGCCGGCGTCCCTCCGGCTGGCCGGCGGCATGTTGCCCTCCACGGAGCGAGGGCGGGACGCCCTCGCGACAGCCGGCCGGAGGCCGGCGCTACGCAAAGCAAAACAAAAGCCTCTTCATCACGAAGAGGCTTTTGCGGTTAAGAGTTGTGCCCATTTCTACTGGCTGGGCATGGTGATGCCCTGATTGCCCGGCTGTTTCTCGGCCTTGGCTTTCTTGACCGCCATGGTCTTATCTACCCACTCATCGGCAGTCTTCAGGTCTGCTGCGTGCGCGGCCGGGTCATCGCATTGCAAGTCTGCCCGCTCCCGGTACAGCAGATTCAGATAAGCCATGGCATCGTCGTAGTCGGGCCGTAACTGCAGCGCCTTCTGCAACTCGGCAATTCCATCTTCGATGACGCTCGAGTTCTTGTCCCGCAGCATCTCGCAGACTTTCTTGTTCGACTTGTCCTTCATGATCCACTCGTCGGGCTTCAGTCCGGCCTTGGCGCGCTCTTCCATGCGGGGCTGGTAACTCTGGGTCCAGTCGATGACGGCCACCGAGTAGTAGGGCTCAGGATCGTTAGGATCGAGTTCAATCGCCTTGTGGTAGTAAGTCTTGGCTTCCTCGAATTTCTTCATCTGCAGGTACAGGTAAGCGATGCCCTTCACGCTGTTGATGTTCTTGGGATCGCGCTCCAGCACCGCGCTGTACTGGTCAATCGCGTTCTGCCCCATGCGATTGTTGTCTTCGGCATCGACGCCGGGGATATATTGCTGGGCAAACGCCGTGGCCAGGTAGAGGCGCGCATTCAGCAAGCCGGGATCGAGCGACACCGCCTGCTGGAAGTGGTTGATCGCCTCTTCGTACTTGGCGTTCTTGTAGGACTGCACGCCCTTGTTGAGCTGGTCTCTTGCCCGCAGCTTGCTGCAGCCCGTGGTGGCCAGCATCGCCAGCCCGAGCGCCGTCATTGCCAGCATTCGTACGCTTGTTTTCATTGCGCTGTAAGCTCCCTTGCCAGAAATCGTCAGGCTTGTGCCAACGGACGACCGGCACGCAGCCCTGCCCCGCGCGTGCGCGTATGGGATGGTACTACAAACCTCTATGGGACTAGCCGCCGGCTTCAATCTTGGCCGTGATCAGGCCCACTTTGTCGACGCCCGCGGCGTGCGCGATGTCAATCACGTTGGCCACATCGGCAAACGGGACCGCGTCGTCGCCCTTGACGAACATCACCTTTTCCGCGCGCGTCTTGAAGATGTCGGTCAACCGGCCCTGCAGGTTGTCCCAGGTGGTTTCTTCCTGATTGATCTTAAGCGCCGGCGGCTGGCCCGCTCCGCGGTCAATCAGCTGCACCACGATGGTGCGGTCCGGAGTGGTGTTCTTGGGCGCATTCGGCGGTGGCGGTTGGGGCACCAGCGCGTCCAGTCCCTTGGGGGTTAACGGCGTGATCACCATGAAGATGATGATCAGCACCAGCAGCACGTCAATCAGCGGCGTGACGTTCATGTCCGCGCTCTGACCGCCGCCCGATCCCATTGCCATTCCCATAACAGTTCTCCTCGAATTTCTTGCCCGGCACAGGTCCAGGCTACAAAGCCTGGGCTATTGCCCGCCGCTTGGCGGAGTTGCGGGCGCCGCCGGGGCCGGTGTTGTGGTCTTGCGCTGCTCGGTCAGCAGGCCTAGCTGGTCGACTCCCGCCGCCCGCACGTTGTCCACCACCTCAACCACGGACCCGAACCGGGCGCGCGCGTCGGCCTTTACGAAGACCCGCTTGTCCACCCGGTTCGCCAGGCGGTCCTTGACTTTGCCAGTCAACTGGTCAGGCGGAAGCTTGTCGGTCCCGAAGTAGACGGTCCCGTCGCGCATGACGGACACCAGCAGGGCGTCTTCCTTGTCGGCGTCAGGCATCGACTCCGGGTTATTGACCTTCGCCATGTCCACGCTGACACCGTGCTGCAACATGGGCGTGATCACCATGAAGATGATCAGCAACACCAGCATCACGTCCACCATGGGGGTCACGTTGATGTTGGAGTTGACCTTGACTCCTTCGTTCCGCTTGTTTAACGCCATAAACTCACTTCTCCTCGGCGGCCGCTTGTCGTCCGCCCGGGCTGAGGATGATTCTCAGCGGCTCCAGCTTCTCGAACCCGCGCCTTCGACCCCAGGATTTAAAGCCCGGCGCCGGGAGCTTACCCGGCGCCAGTTCGGCAACTCTGAGGTTGTAGCCCGGTGGTCGAGGCCTAGCTGCGGCGCATTCCCCGCCGCTTCAGGAAGTAATCGATCAGTTCGCTCGACGAGTTGTCCATCTCCACGTCGAAGGCTTCCACGCGACCGGTCAGATAGTTGAACATCATGACGGCCGGGATAGCGACGAACAAACCAATTGCGGTGGTCACCAGCGCTTCCGAAATACCGCCGGCCACGGCTGCGAGACCGGTAGCCTTTTCGGACTGAATGCCTTTAAACGCGTTGATGATGCCGACCACCGTGCCCAGCAGTCCCACGAACGGGGCGGTCGAGCCGATGGTTGCCAGTCCGCCCAGGCCGCGCTTCAGCTCGGCGTGAACGATGGCTTCGGTGCGCTCGAGAGCGCGCTTGGAGGCTTCGATGGTTTCGCCCGGAATCTCACCGCTTTCCTGGTGAGCGCGGAATTCCATCAGGCCAGAAGTGACGACCTTGGCCAGGTGGCTCTTCTTGTTGCGCTCGGCGACCTTGATGGCCTCTTCGATCTTGCCATCGCGCAGGGCGCCGGCCACGGCCGGAGCGAACGCGCGCGATTGTTTGCGGGCGGCGCTGAAAGCCATGGCGCGATCAATCATGACTCCGATTGACCAGCCCGACATGACGAACAGAATGATGACCACTGCCTTCGCTGGAATACCCATCTGGTGCCACAGCGAAATCGGGTCCCAACCCACGGCTGCCTGCTCCTGAAAAAACCAGGCCGCCATGGTGGACATATGAGTAAATGCGAGTGCTGCTAGATTGGCTACGAACATGAGTTGCCTTCCTCCTCAGAGCTTGTCAGATTGCAAAACTAGTTGCCGCTTCGAATCCTGCCAAATCCATGCTGGCCCGCCGGAGTTTAACCTCCGGCCAGGGTAAAGTTGACCGTAATCTGAGTTTCCACTTCCACCGGCTCGCCGTTCAGAATGTAAGGCTTGTACTTCCACTGCTTGACCGCTTCGATGGCGGCCGGAGCCAGCATGGGGTGGCCGCTGATCAGGCGCAGGTTCTGGATCGAACCATCCTTGCTGATTTCAGCCTGCAGCAGCACGGAACCTTGGATGCGCGCCTGCCGCGCCAGGGGCGGATAGGCGGGCTGAATTTTGCGCAGCAGCAGGCCCTGGGTCACGCCTTGCGATACCCGCACCCGCTGTGGGGTAGCGACTTTCGGCACCGCGATCGGGGTTGAGTTGATAATGCCGCCGATCACGCCGCCCATTTGACCGCCCGCCGCGCCCGGGACACCACCGACAACTCCGGCCATGGTCGACACCGGAGGCGGAGCTTCTTCCTCTTTGATCATCTGGACTTTTTCCGGGATCTTGGTGGGAGTCCGCAGTTGGCCGTTGATGATGTCGGTCTGAATCTGCTTTACCACCTTGATGGGGGTCGCAGCCGGAGGCGGTGGCGGTGGCGGTGGTGGTGGCGGAGCCACCAGGAACGTCATCAACTGGGTTTTGGGCAGAGCTTCGGTAAACAGCAGCGGGATCAGCACCAGCACTCCGACCAGGGCTATCTGTAAACCAAAAGACAGAAAAGTAGTCAGGCCGCGCTTTGTCTTAAGCCTGCCACCCGATTCAATGAGGCTATCTTCAAACATGAGGATTCTCCTGCTAGACCCTACGTATGTTTAGACACCGCCCGCCCATGCTTTGCTCCCGAACTCCCAGCCTGTTCCACGCCAGCTGCGGCCTGGCTCAAACCGTTGAAACCACGGCTACTGGCCGCTTGCAACCTTCCCCTTGCCCGCCTTGCCCGGGGCCGGCTTGGCCTTGCCGGCCACCAGCGCCACCGGCTTTCCCTGGTTCGACCGCCAATCCTGGTAAGCCACCAGGATAGGCGCGGCAATCGCAATCGAAGAATAAGTCCCGATCAGGATTCCAATGACCAGGGCGAAAGAGAAGCCATGCAGCACTTCGCCGCCGAACAGGTACAGCGCAACCACCGTCAAAAACGTTAACCCTGCGGTCAGGATCGTCCGGCTCAGCGTTTGATTAATACTCCGGTTTACGATTTCTGACAACTTTTCTCGCCGCATCAACTTCAAGTTTTCCCGAATGCGGTCAAAAATCACGATGGTATCGTTATTCGAATAGCCGATCAGGGTCAGGATGGCCGCGATCACGGTCAACGAAATTTCCTTGTTGGTGAGGGAGAACGCGCCCACCGTGATCAAGGTGTCGTGAAATACGGTGACGACCGCGGCCACGCCGTAAATCCACTCAAAGCGAAAGCCCAGGTAAACCAGCATGCCGGCCAGCGAATAAAGCACCGCCCACCTGGCCTGGCTCTGCAATTGTTTTCCCACTTGCGGGCCTACGATTTCAACCTGATAGACACCAAAATCCGACAGATAGAACCCGTCCGGCAAAACCGCCACCACCGCCGGATCCACGGCGGCCTTGAGTTCATCGAGCGAACT
>DASQHA010000160.1:0-4898 GCA_035632335.1 Terriglobales bacterium | reverse complement strand
AGGCTGAAGTGGGCGCGGTACTCCTCCGTGGTCATGCCGCCGTTGCCCACTTCGAGCATGTCAGGATCGTTCCAGTGGCCGGGGCCGGCGTAACTCTCGATGCCATTCTGGAGATCGAGAATGTCGAGCATGCCGAGGTGGTGCTTGTCCTTGCTCTCCCACTGGTCGCGTATGTCGCCGGTGGTGCGCCAAAGATTCCCGCCGACGCTTTCACCCCAGAGCCAGGGCTTGGCCTTGCCCCATTCGCAGATGCTGAGCACAATGGGCCGGCCGGTGGCATTCAAGGCGTTGCGGATAAGCGCATACGCGGCCTGGGCATCTTGGGTGGTGGTGTTGCACCAGTCGTATTTCAGGTAGTCGACACCCCAGGCGGCGTACTGGAGGGCGTCCTGATACTCATGGCCCAGGCTGCCGGGACGCTTGGCGCAAGTCATGCTTCCGGCATCGGAATAAATTCCGAACTTGAGGCCGCGGGAGTGAACATAATCCGCGAGAGCCTTGATTCCCGAGGGAAAGTTTTTGGCATCGGGCACGATGTTGGCGCTGGCGTCGCGCCCCACTTGCCAGCAGTCGTCGATCACAATGTATTGGTAACCGGCGTCCTTCATGCCGGACTTGACCATGGCGTCGGCCATCTGCCGGATCATGTCTTCGCTTACGTTGCAGCCGAACTTATTCCAGCTGTTCCAGCCCATCGGCGGAGTGGCGGCCAGTGGCTTTTCCTGCGCCGCCAGCAGCGCGGGCGCGATCAGTACGCCCAACAGCGAGATCAGAAGCCTGGTTTTGGCTGACATTGGGACATGTCCTCCTTAACTTTTTCGCCCATTCGACGTAGCGGGACCCGCCCCGCGGCCTGATTTCGAACGCCTGGTCGATTGCCGCATCACCAGCCTGGGGACAATCAGCACTTTGCGGGGTCGCAGAGCCCGCTTGGAAGCGATGCTCTCGAGTAGGAGATTGGCGGCACGTTTGCCCATCTCGGAAGTTCCCTGGTCGACGGTGGTCAGGGGAACGGCCAGAAAATCCGAATAGTGGACGTTGCCCGCTCCCACCACGGCAACATCCTCGGGCACTCTGAGCCCGGCCTCGGAAATGGCGCGCATGGCGCCAATCGCCACGGGATCGTTGTAGCAAAAAACGCCATCGGGCGCGGGTTTTTTGCGCAGCAGCTTGCGCATGGCTTCGTGGCCGGTTTCGTCCTGATAGCCGGCATCGACCACGTATCCGGGAAAGAACCGCAGCCCACGCTTGGCCAACGCGTTGCGGTAGCCCTGCATGCGCCGGGTCGCGATACTGATTCCCGGGCCGCGCAAGTGAGCAATGCGACTGCAGCCCCGCTCGATGAGGTGGGTGGTTGCCAACTGGCCGATGGCCTGATTGTCGGCGCCCACGAAGCTGGCCTGCACTCCGGCGACCGGCCGGTCAATCAGGACAAACGGCACTTTTCGTTTTTGCAGACAGACGAACGGCTTGGCCAGGGGCTGGACCGATGCCACGATGAGGCCGTCAACCTGCCGGGCCAGAAGGGATTCGGCTTCGTTCATCTCCAGTTCGGGATTTTCATCGAAATACGAAATGATGACGTGATAACCGTGGGGGCGCACGGTTTCAGCCACGGCTTTGGCAATCTCCGCGAAAAAGGGATGGGTAAAATCGGGCAGCAAAAGTCCGATGGTGAAGGTGCGGCGCGTCACCAGACTGCGGGCAATCCAGTTGGTCTGGTAATTCAACGCCTTGGCCCGCCGCAATACCCGCTGGCGGGTCGCGGCGCTTATCTCGCCCTTATTACGTAAAACTTTGGAAACGGTGACGACCGAAACGCCCACGTCACGGGCGATGTCCTGCATGGTAACGGCCATGGTCGGGAAGGATATCATTTACCGGGAATTACCGCCCAGCCGCGAGTTCAGTCGCTGAGGCCGTCAGAGATTCAGCCTCGCAGCTTGCCGTGATCCCTTAGGTAAGTCCGGCAACGACGATTTTCGCGGTGGTGATCGCCTGTCCCACATGACGCTGCGTATGGTCGGCGACGTGTACCAGCAATCCGGCAACGGTGGTAGGCAGTTGTTTGCGGCCCACGATCCGTTTCTGTTCGAGCGTGCCCGCATCGAATGCCTGAATCCGAACTGCGCTTTGGGCGAGAGCTGAATTCAGTTCGGAAAAAAGTGCTTCCCGGGCCGCTCCCGGATCCTGCTCGGCTTTCATTGCCTCCATTTGCTCCGCATTCAGGTCACGCCCCTCCGCGTAGGTCAGCAGGCGGTCCAGGCTTCTTGCGATGTGGCGCAAATGAAAAGCTACAGCGGGCAATCCGCCGGGGCGGGCATTGAGTTGCTCATCGCTCAGACTGCCGCACCAGCGCCGCAAATCCTCTTCTGCCAGCTGCAGAGCGTGCACCACTGCCCGCTGCATGGCTGGGATTTCCGTCAAGGTGCCACGCAGCCAGGGTTCGGGTCTAATCTCGGACATTCTTTTACCTTGGTGAACGATCAGTTTATCCGGTGCTCGGCATTCCCACCAGCCGCGTGGGGACAGCCGCCCTCGGCTGTCCAAGCGGAGCAACGCTCCGCCGGGTGTGGTGCACATCCGGAACGCAGTCGAGCTTCGCTCGAACGGACAGCGGGGGCGGCTGTCCCCACGCGGCTGGTCAAGCTTCCCGCACGAGCGCGGGCGCTCGCGCCTACATTACAATGTTGGCGGCAGCAGTCGCAGACGGACCCGTAGCTCAACTGGATAGAGCACTGCGCTTCGAACGCAGGGGTTGGGAGTTAAAGTCTCTCCGGGTCCACCATTCGATCGTAATCAGAGACCGAGGCCGCCTTATCATCCCGGGAAAGATTTTCATCTTCGAAAATAATCGGATCCAGAAAACCCACACATGCCACGCTTTGACGTTACCATCGCGGGAGAACTGAACCTCGACTTGATTCTCTACGGACTGCCGGAGGAACTTCCGCCGGAGCGGGAGCTGCTGGCCGACCGCATGCTGCTTACCCTGGGCAGCTCTTCCGCCATCGTGGCCCATAATATGGCGGCGCTGGGAAGCCGCGTGGGCTTTCAGTCGCTGATCGGCGAAGACCCGCTCGGCAAGATTGCGCTGGATCGCCTGGCGGAGGGCGGAGTCGATATCTCGCGGGTGCGGCGAGTGCAAGGCCCGACCACGACCGGGCTCACCGTCGTTTTGCAGCGCTCCGGCTGGCGAAACATGCTGACCTACTCGGGGACGATCGCTGAACTTTCATTGCAGGACCTCGACTTCGACTACCTTGCGGATTCGCGCCATTTCCATCTTTCGTCGCTCTACCTGCAGCAGGGGTTGCGGCCCGACGTCGGCGAGCTGTTTCACCGCCTGAAAGCGGCCGGGCTGACCATTTCGCTCGATACCAATGACGATCCGCAGGACCTGTGGCGAGAGGGCTTGAAGGATATTTTGAAGTACGTGGATGTGCTGCTGCCCAATGCGCGCGAGGCCACGCGGATTACTGGGACCGACGACCCCGAGATTGCCATCCAGCAGCTGGCCGGAATGGTCCCGCTGGTGGTGGTGAAACTCGGTCACGAAGGCGCCCTGGCGCAGCGCGGGAAAGAACGCTTCACCAGCCCTTCACTGCAGGTCACGGCCGTCGATGCGGTCGGGGCCGGGGACAGTTTCGACGCCGGATTCCTCCACGAATATCTCCGCGGGTCCGATCTCCCGACCTGCCTGGCCAGCGGCAACCGCGCGGGCGCGCTTTCCGTTACCCGGCCGGGAGGAACGGAAGCTTTCCGCGACAAGGATTATCGCGAGAGGTTCTTGCGGGAGCACTGAGGGCGTATGTGTGGGGCGGACACTCCTGTCCGCCGCCTTTGACTTAGGCCTCCAGCTCTTAAACAGTCGCCTTGGGAATCGGAGTGAGGGATCTTTCCGGGCAAGAGTCAAAAGCGGCGGGCGAGGGCGCCCGCCCCACACACAAAAACCTATCGTGACACTTCGAGCAGCAGATGATCTTTGAATTCTGTTTTGAGCCTGGGAGTTGCGGCTGACGTGGCTTCTACCGATCCCAGGTCTTTGCCTTCGGCGTAGTCGCGCACGTGATAGCTGCCGGGCATAAGCCCGCGCAACTCGATCTCGCCTTTCCACGGAGCCGCCGAAGGCGCGAAGAAGGCGTAGTACATCTTGCCGTCTTTTTCGATGGCATAACCTTCGGGGAAGTCATACCCGTAGACATAGAGATTGCGGAACGTTCCCTTCGACAGCATTTTCTGGTTGTAGATATCGATCCACTTCTTCCAGTGCTCTTCTTTCTCTGGAGTCAGCGCCACGGCCTTGATTTTTGGGCCGGGGTCGGGCCATACAAATTTGGTGCCCACCACGCCGCCCGCGCCGATCGTCGAAGCGAAATCTTCTCCGTGCTCGCGCCAGGTATTGCCGATACGATCCATGGAAGAAAGCTCGACGTGATCGCCATAGACCGCCGACTCCGGCCCCAGCAGCGCTTTATACATCTTGATGCGGCGCCGAACCTGCACCGCTCCCACCGGATCGGCGGTTACCGCCTGATCGATAAACGGCAGCCAGGCCAGCGACGGGGGCGTGCCGCAGGGACAGCTCTGGGTCACGCTCTCGGGCTTCAGGGCGCGGCTGGTTTGAAAGATCGTCTTGTAGACGTCGGCCATGGCGTTGACCGAATCCTGCGGGGACTTGTGATGGTGCGCCGGGTTGTAGCACATGGGCACGCTGTAAATGTTGTCGAGCTTCGAGCCATCGAAGCCCCACTCGCCGATGAATTTCTCAGTCAGCTTCTTGTAGTAGGCCTGCACCTCGGGCACCGCCGGACACAGCGTCGCCAGATCACGCGTCATCCGCGCGTGCTTCCCGTCTTTGTCGAGGATCAGCCACTCGGGATGCTCCTGCACCACTT
>DASQHA010000159.1:0-6452 GCA_035632335.1 Terriglobales bacterium | reverse complement strand
GGATGGGTCTCCCGGTGCCGCCGCACTCCCGGTGACGCAGCCCCGAGCCATGACCGAACGGCAAACTTCTGGCCTCCTCTCGACCATAGGGCAATGGTGGAGGGAGAACCTGGCATGCTGCGGATTTTTGCCGACTGCGCGGAGTTTTGCCGGCCACATCTTCGAATTCACACGCGAGTCCACGCCGTCGCGGCGGCGGCAGCGCTATGGGGACGCGGAATACGACTGGGATTACCGCGTCGACACCACCAGCGCGACCGTAGGCTGGCGCGAGCGCCTGCTGGGACAGTTTCATTCCGCCTACCAACCCACCGATCCCGCGCTGTTCAAGGAAATGATGGCGGACCTGAGAATTGATTTCGAGGGGTTTACTTTCGTTGACCTGGGTTCGGGCAAAGGCCGAGTACTGCTGATGGCGGCGCAGTACCCTTTCCGCCGCATTCTGGGCATCGAACTGCTTCCCGCTTTGCATCGCGTGGCGCAGGAAAACCTGAATGCCTACAGGAGCGACTCGCAGCGATGCTTTACGCTCGAGACGGTGTGCAGCGATGCGCGAGAATTTGTCTTCCCGCCGGAGCCGATGCTGCTCTACCTTTTCAACCCCCTGCCGGAGCGCGCATTGATCGATGTAATGACCAACCTTGATCGTTCATTGAGGCAATTTCCGCGCGTCGTATATGTGCTCTATCACAACCCGTTGCTGGAACACGTGCTGGTGAAGTATCCGGCGTTCAGCAAGATTGGAGGCAATGGGGTGTACTCGGCGTTTCGCGCCGGGACATAGAGCATTGCGCGAGGCTGCCGGTCAGAGGCGCGGCGTTTTGTGAGCGTCGAAAAATCACAGGTGGGTCAGCGTGCCGGTGATCTTGGTGCGGCGCAGAGCCCAGGCAAAGACCACGCTCGAAAGCGGCAGCAGGATTACGGCGAACAGCAGTAGCACGCGCACCGCCGGCCAGAGCTGCGCGAAACTGGCGCCCGCCAGCAGCGCCTGCCGCATGGCTTCGAGCGAGTAGGTGACCGGCAGCAGCCGCGCCATCCATTGCAAGGACGCGGGCAGCACCGACACGGGATACATCATGCCGCCCAGCAAACTGGATGCTCCCACGATCAGCCAGCGGGCGGGATTGCCGCGCTTGAACAACAGCAGATAGCTGGTCGAAATCACTCCCAGGCCGGCAAACGCCAGGACGGAGACGGCCAGAATGGCCGCCGCTCCCAGCCAGTTGGCCTGGTGAACCGGGAAGTGAAAAAGCATCACGCCCCAGGCCAGGTAGATGACCGTCCGCATGGCCAACAGCACGAATGGATAAGCGGCGGAGGCGATGAGGATCATGGTGAGCGGGGTTTCCGTCACCAGCATGGCTTCGAGCGTGCCATTATGCTGCGCTTCCGTGATGCTGCTGTCGAAGGCGCTCATCGAGACGGTGAGATAGTCGAAAAACGCGAAGCCCACCAGCGCAAAGCCGAAGTAGTCGGTGCCCGGGGGAAGGGCCTGGTTGAGTTCCTGGCTGGAAACGAATCGGGAGAGGTAGTAAAAGGTGGCGACTCCGAAGAACGCTTCCAGAATTTCGAGTCCAAAAGCCATGCGGTAACTGCGGGCGACGGCGACGTCGCGACGGAAAAAGGCGAGGACCTTGCGCAACATGCGCTGGGAATTCACGAGGACACCTCGGCCAGGAAACCAGGAGGAGTGAGCCGCTCCAGCGCCGCTTCGAGCGTGGCCGCGCCGGTCGCGGCGCGCAAGCCCCGCGGTGAGTCGCACGCCAGCATTTTTCCCTTGTCCAGCAGGATGACCCGGTCGGCCAGTTGTTCGACTTCCGCCAGGGTGTGCGATGCGAACAGGATGGTGGTGCCCTGGCGTTCGACCAGTTGAGTTTTGAGAAACCTGCGGAAGTCGGCGGCGGCCATGGGATCCAGACTACGCGTCGGTTCATCGAGCAGCAGCACGCTGGGACCGTGAATCATGGCCCGGGCCAGGCCCAGGCGATGCACCTGGCCGGTGGAAAGGGTGCGCACCTGGCTGTCGATGAAGGCGGCCATGCCCATCAGCCCGGTCAATTCTTCAAGACGCGCGTCGGCTTGCGCGCCAAACAGGTTGTTCATGGCGGCGAAGAATTGAAGGTTCTGGCGGGCGGTGAGGCGTTCGTAGAAGCCGCCGTCGGTGGCGGAGTGAAATCCAAGCCGGGCGCGGACCTGCGGCCCCTGGCGTTCCACGTCGTGTCCGAAGACCCGGGCGTGGCCGCGGGTCGGCACCAGCAGGGTGGCCAGGATGCGCAACAAGGTGGACTTGCCGGAGCCGTTGGCGCCGATGAGGGCGGCGACTTCGCCGGGCTCGACCTGGAAAGAGACTCCGAGCAGAGCGGGATGGGTGAGCGGCGAAAAGGGATTGAGAAATGCGCGCACCCCGGTTTGCGGCACGGGGAAAAACTTCACCACATCGTCGAGCACAAGCGCGCTGGCTGCTGCCATATTTTCCCGTCTACCCTGAGTGTACGATGGCCGGGTCACTTACCGTCGCAGGAGAAGAAGGCCGGAGCGGGCGCGCGCGCCAGCTTTAGCAATCCAACCTTCGGCCGCCAAGGCAGCCGCCACGCGCCACCCTCCCGCCGTCTCTTGCCCGCGCGTGCCAGCAAAACGACGCAGGGATCAGGGATGAATCCCTGAAATTAAAAGATTGGGGGAACCGTTCTCGAGGCGCAGCCGTCCACCGGGGATTGCGGTGGAGATCCCACGGATGTATCCCACCGGGTCAAGGGTCGATGAATAGGCGCCCAGGACGTAGCCGGTGGGAGGGGACTGGCTGTCTTCGATGTCCAGGTCGGTGGCTTTTATTTCCCGCACATTTTCAAACCAGATGGCGCGGTGCAAGGGATTATTCCGGGAGACATTAAGAGTTGTCAGACGCGAGGCGGACACGGACGAACAATTTCCAAAGAAGAAGCCGTATCCGGGAGAATCTTCGGCCCTGGCATTGGAAAGGTCGGCCTGGTTCACCTGAATATTGAAGCCATCTCCACTCTGGTTTGATTTCACACGCACACCCTGCAACGTGAGAGTGCGGTCGGGCCCAAAGGCACTGACGCCGCGATCGGCGGAGCCGCTGACTTCAATTTCGGAAAATGCGCAGCTGCCGTTATGAACTTCGATTCCGAAGGTATTGCCGACGGCCGGCTGGAGGCGGCCGGCGGCCTTGATCTGACCGTCGGAAAAGCGTACGCCGGTCGGGATCCTGGTCTGCCAAAACGGATCCTGGCCGCAAAGCACTCCGCTGGAAGAAGTGTTCTCGACGAGAAAGCCGGAAATAGAGACCAGCGACTGGCCCACCACGGTGATGCCGCGCGCAGCCGAGTTTCTGACGGTAATGTTTTTCGCCAGCCCGCCCGTCCGGTCGGGAGAAGAAAGGTAGTTCACGAAAGCGAGGCCGTCGTCGCCCGTGCCGGAGGTGGTGAGGTTGAGGACCTCCGCGTCCTGGCAATTGGCAAAGTGCAGCCCGTCGGCGCGAGTATTTTGAATCAGCGCATTCCGCACTCTGGGGCGGATGGAATTGAAGAACAGCACTCCCGCCGCGGGGCTGTTCTCGATATTGACGTCGGTGAGCAGCGTGTCCGTGGCGCCATCGAACTTGATGGCTTCCTCGGAGCCCACGCGAACCGGGGGCGGAGACAGGTAGCCCGCGCGCAGGCCGTAGATGCGAGCCCTAGTGCCTCCGAGAAACCAAAGGCCGCCGTGGGTGTTGGCGGTGAACTGCAGCCTGGCCCCACTGGAAAAGCGCAACTCGCCGCTGAAGTCCCTGACCATGACGGGGCCGGCTGAATTATCCAGAAGGTAAGTCCCGGGTGGAACCAGCAACGTTCCTGACGCGGCAAGCTGGAATGCCTGGCGGAAGGCGGCAGTGGTGGCGGCCGCGTTTGTACCGTCAGCTTCGGCGCCCAATTGGGTCACGTCGACCGGCGCGGCCACGCACCAGACCAGCACGCGGCTGGTGAGTAACAAACAAAAGCCCGCGACCCGCATGCCGGACGCAATTTTCATGGGATTTCCATTATCGCCGATTCGATGCGCGGAGAGTCGTCGGTCTTCAGTCGTCAGCGATGCGGGGCCGCACAGTCATTCTTGATCAGATGAGGTTTCTGACGACTGAAAACTGACGACTGCCGACTGACACGGTCACGAACGAAGATGGCTTCTCTGATTGACATGACTCCGGGGTTTGACTAGGGTGGGAATCCGATGAGCCGAAGCCAGCAGCCTGCGTTGACACTGTTTGCGGTTGGAATGATCGGCCTGGGGATCCTGGCCCTGATTTATGGCGACTTCGCGCTGGTGTGGCAGCCGGTCGCTCGGTGGGTGCCGGGCCGGACGATGCTCGCCTATGGTTCGGGTCTCATCATGCTATTGGGCGGGGTTGGACTGCTTCTCAGGGCCACGGCGACCTGGTCGATTCGCATCCTGTTCCCATACCTCATCGTCTGGGCGCTCCTGAAGGTGCCGGCTCTATTTGTGGCGCCGCAGAGGGAAGCGGTCTGGCTCGGCCTGGGCGAACTTACGGTGCTTCTGGCCGGAGGATGGGTTTTGTTCGCCGAGATGGCGGGGCTGCGAGAAGGGTCGGCACTGGCATTCCTCACGGGCGAAAAAGGCATCCGCCGGGCACGGATTCTGTTTGCAGTTTCTCTCTTACCGATCGGGCTTTCCCATCTGGTTTATGTGAAGGAAACGGCTGAACTGGTGCCGGCCTGGCTTCCCTATCGGGTGGGATGGGCCTACCTGACGGGCGTGGGCCAGATGGCCTGCGGCCTGGGCGTGCTGTTCTCGGCCTTTCCCCGCGTGGCCGCGGGAGCGGAAGCGGGCATGATCAGCCTGTTTACGCTGCTGGTTTGGCTGCCTGCGATTCTGGCCGCCCCGAAAACCCGGCTGCCGTGGACGGCGTTCTTCATCTCGTGGGCAATCGCGTCCGCCGCATGGGCGGTGGCCCAGAGCATCAAGCGGCGGCAGGCCGCCCATCCGAGTGTGTGACCGCGCTTCTCATCGACTCTAAGACCGCAGCGGTTCAGCCATGCGCGCAGGAATACCTGGCTGGCATACTCTCATCCCTGAGGATGTTTCCCCGCGATGGGATGACCCGCTCGAGATTTGAGACTCATGATGCGTGACCACCTGCCTCCGGAGGACCAACTCTGCCTGATGCTGGCGCGCGGACAGCTCACGCCCGAAGAACGGGCGCGCGCCGAGGCCCTGCTCGCGACCCCGCTGCAGTGGCCCGTGATTCTGCAACGCGCCGACAGCCACCAGGTTTACCCGCTGCTCTATCGCAACCTGCGGGACCTGGGATTCCCCGGGGTTCCGGAGGCGGTCCAGGCCGAACTGAAAAGCCTTTTCCTGGCTAACGGGTTCCGCAACCAGCTGCTGGCGGAAGAACTGGCGCGGCTGCTTGACCTGCTCGGTGACGCCGGCATACGGGTGGTCCCGCTGAAGGGCGTCGCCCTGGCGCAGGCGCTCTATGGCGATACCGCAGCCCGGGTTTGCGTCGATATCGACATTCTGGTGCCACCCCTGGACGTCGCCCCGGCGATCGAGTTGATACTGGCGTCCGGCTACAGTGCCGACTCGAGCGATCCGTACTTTTCGAAACTCACGCTGCGCCATGGCAGGCATTTCCATGCGGTGCGCGAAGGCCGGGGCATTTCGTTCGTCATCGAAGTCCACTGGGAACTGGTGCAGCATTCTTCCAAAAACGATGAGGCGGTGAAAGATCTTTGGGCCGAAGCGCGCCCGCAAACCTGCTTCGGAAGGCCGGCATTTTCTCTCAGCCCGGAGTGGGAATTTCTTTACCTCGCCATACATGCGGCGGACCATGACTGGCAGTTCCTGAAATGGCTGGCGGACATTCATCAGACCGCGTTGTCCGGGGCAGTGAACTGGCACCGGGTGATGGAAAAAGCTGGGCGCATGGAACTCGATCGAGTGCTGCGGCAAACCCTGGCCGTGACCTCGCTTCTGCTGGGAACGCCGATCCCCGCGCCCTGTTCTCCGGCCACCCTTCCGGAGCACTTGCGGATTTTTCCCCGGGATCCTATGCGTGAAGATTCCACGGAAGCGACCCTGGCCTTCCGCCATTTGCGCGTACTGACGGGGTCCCTGGACAAGCTGAATTACTTTGCCACGATCGTTTTTGCGCCCAAGCTCACGGACCTGGAGTGGGTGCGACTTCCGCGGTCCCTGAGCTTCCTTTATTATCTGATCCGTCCGGTGCGCCTGGCGTACAAGTGGGCCGGTCAGGTGCTGGGCAAAGCCCATGGCTCCTCTGCCTGAAAGTGCTCGAACGTCACTTGGGGCAAAACCTCGGGACTTCGGGAGGCATATTTGATCCAGTTAACTCACAGTGGCATGACCATGGATGGCCATGAAGCCGCTGGGCTGCGCGCGGAATTCAGCGCTGTGCACTGCGTCCGCCT
>DASQHA010000158.1:0-15884 GCA_035632335.1 Terriglobales bacterium | reverse complement strand
CCCCGACTCGCTCAGGGTGACAGATCAATTTCTCGCGAGGGTTTTTCGCAGCACCTGCGGACGCACAAACAGAAGCGGCCCGCAAGTTCTCGCGGGCCGCTCCTGAAAAAAGGTAAATCAGTAGAGGCGAAAGCTGACTTCCACGTTAATCTGCACCGCGACCGGCTTGCCGTCTTTCATGGCCGGCTCAAACTTCCAGGTCTTGACCGCTTCGATGGCCTTCTCATCTAGTCCCAGGCCGAGACTGCGGGCCACGCGAATGTCTCGCGGCCGGCCATCGGGCCCGACCACCAGCCATAGCACGCACGTGCCTTGATATTTCGCCTTGCGGGCTTCTTCCGAGTACTCCGGATCGGGCTGGTAAATGACTCGCGGCGCGCTCACCCCGCCGCCTACGCGGAACACGCCGCCGCCCACGCCGCCGCCGCGGCCCTCACCCACTCCGGGACCTGTGCCAACGCCCACACCGCCGCCGGAGCCTGAACCGATACCGCCGCCCGAACCGGTCCCGTTCGACGGAGGTCCGGAGGGCAGATGCGACATTGGATCGCCCAGGTTCGGCAGGTTATTCGAGGCCAGCTTGACCTGCGGAGGAATCACAACTGTGGGCTCGGCCGTCAGCTTGGGATTGTCGTTTCGCACCACCACCATGGGCGGGGTGATCTGCTCCATCGACTGCTTCGGCAGCTTGCCCTTGGGCGCCTGGAACTTGTCGCGATCGCCGCCACCACCGCCGCCACCCGAGACCGTCTTGGAGGGCTCTAACGGGGGAATATCGTCGGGAGAGACCAGCGTAATGGCCTCGTGCGGCTTCACAATCTGGTCCACCATTCGCCGGCCCAGGATGGTGATGCCGACGATGGCAACGATCGCCAGCATATGCAGGACAGTTGAGCCCAGTACACCGTTTTTCTTGTAGTCGTAGAAGCCCCAGATATCCTTGACCGGTACCGGTTTCGAAGTCAGCACCAGCGGGGGCAATTTCTTAGGAAAGAAAAATTCGTCCAGGTTCTGGAACAGAGACTTCCACAGCGGCTGCTCCAAAGTGGTTTTGGACAACAGCAAATTCAGTTCGGGTTCAGCGTCG
The DNA here is from genome assembly GCA_035632335.1 of Terriglobales bacterium. GTDB lineage: Bacteria > Acidobacteriota > Terriglobia > Terriglobales > Acidobacteriaceae > JAIQFF01. The sequence continues at coordinate 14,797 of DASQHA010000158.1, read as the reverse complement.
GCGTGGGGTTTAACGTCGAGTGTTGGCATAGTTAACCCGAATTCGGCTTTCTCTACTGCGTCAGCCTATCTTAAACTTGATGAGCACATTAGCGGCCAAGTTGCTTCCAGCCGCCGAATACTTTAGTTACCCTGTTTTGCGCCCCACGGCCGCTGCTCGACGAGAGATCCTAAGCCAGTTAGATGCTGCGTTCCGGCAAACGTCACTTGTCAAAATTGTACACGTTTCGGCAGTCTTTCTGACAGTGCTTTTGCGAGTCCGGCCGAAGGCTCAATTCATGTCCGCAAACCGTCATTTCCGGCCGGCTTTCCCGACGCCGGCTTTTCTGGGGCAGTGATTTTCGGGGTCAATGGACGTTCGCTGCTCCGCTCCCTATAATGAAAAAAATCAATCATTTGGGGAGAAACCAACCGAGTGCCGCTGGACCTGAAATCCACCATCAATCTGCCTAAGACCGGCTTTCCCATGAAGGCCAACCTGCCCCAGAACGAGCCCAAGGCGCTGGCCCGTTGGGAGCAGATGCGGATTTACGACCTTATTCGCGAGGCCCGGCGCGGCGCCAAGCTTTATGTCCTGCACGATGGGCCGCCTTACACCAGCGGACCGATCCACCTGGGCACCGCGCTCAACAAGTGTCTGAAGGATTTCGTGGTCAAGTCCAAGACCATGGCGGGATTCGACGCCCCTTATGTCCCGGGATGGGATTGTCACGGCCTGCCCATCGAGATCAAGGTCGACCAGATGCTCGGCGGCAAGAAGCTGCAGATGCGCCCGCTCGACGTGCGCCGGGAGTGCCGCAAGTTTGCCGAAAAGTTTCTCGACCTGCAGCGCGAGCAGTTCAAACGGATCGGCGTCTTCGGACGTTTCGACCGTCCCTACGCCACCATGAATCCGCAGTACGAGTCAGTGGTGCTCAAAACTTTCTACAGCTTTTACGAAAACAATTTCGTGTACAAGGGCCTGCGTGCCGTCTATTGGTGCATGCACGATGAGACTGCGCTGGCCGAAGCCGAAGTGGAATACGAGAACGACACTACGCCGAGCATCTGGGTAAAGTACGCTCTGCTCGATGATCCGGCAAAGATTGATCCTGCGCTGGCGGGCAAGAAGGTATCGACCATTATCTGGACCACCACGCCGTGGACGCTGCCGGCTTCGATGGCGGTGGCTTTCCATCCCCACGAAGAATACGTCGCGCTCGAGTCTTCCGGCGACGTCTACATTGTCGCGGCCCGGCTGGCTGCCGAGGCAGCCGCGAAATGCGATCTTCAGGACCCGAAGGAACTGGCGCGCTTCTCGGGCAGCAAGCTGGAGCGGCTGAACTTTCAGCATCCCTTTCTCGATCGCAAGATTCTCGGCGTGCTGGCGGACTACGTGACCATGGACACCGGCACCGGCGTGGTCCACACCGCGCCCTCGCATGGTGCGGAAGACTTTGCCACCGGCGTGAAATATGGTCTCGACGCCACCAGCAACGTGGACGAAAAAGGCATCCTGCGCAATGGCCTTCCCGAGTACGACGGGCTGAAGGTCTGGGATGCCAATGCGCCGATTATGGAGCTGCTAAAGAAGCGCGGCGCCCTGCTGCACACGGAAAAGCTGGTGCATTCTTATCCCCATTGCTGGCGCTGCCACAACCCCATCATCTTCCGCGCCACGGAACAGTGGTTCATTTCGATGGAAGCGGCCATGCCGGGCGGCGGCACCCTGCGCAGCCGTACGCTCGAAGACGTCGAGAAAGTGAAATGGGACCCTGCGTGGGGCAAAGAACGCATGCACAACATGATTGCGACGCGCCCCGACTGGTGTATCTCGCGGCAGCGTGTCTGGGGCGTGCCCATTGCTGTCTTCCTGTGCAAGAGTTGCGGCAAGCCGCTGAACGACCCGGCCATCAATGCCAAAGTTGCGGATCTATTCGCGCGCTCCGGAGCCGACGCCTGGTACACGCCCGAGGCCGACACTATTCTTCCCGCGGGCACCAAGTGTCCCCACTGCGGCGGAACCAGCTTCGAGCGCGAGACTGATATTTTCGACGTGTGGCTCGAGTCCGGCACCAGTTACCTGGCCCTGATCGACGATGAACCCGGCTATCCCTGGCCTTCCGATCTTTATCTCGAAGGCGGCGACCAGTACCGCGGCTGGTTTCAGTCTTCCCTGCTCTGCGCCATGGGCACGCGCGGCACTCCGCCTTATCACGGCGTCGTGACCCCGGGCTGGACGCTCGATGAGAAGGGCCAGGCCATGTCCAAGTCCCGCGGCAACGACGTCGATCCCGTGGATATTGCCGGCCGTCTGGGTGGCGAGATCGTTCGTCTCTGGGTAGCGTCAGTTGATTTCCGCGAAGACGTTGTCGGTTCTGAACAGCTGATGCAGCGCGTGGCGGAAAGCTATCGCAAGATCCGCAACAGCCTGTTTCGCTATGTTCTCAGCAACCTCAGCGATTTTGATCCGCAAAAGAACGCAGTCCCGTTCGATGAGATGGACATTCTCGACCAGTACATGCTGCGCCAGACGGTAGCCATGTCCGCGGACGTCCTGCGCTGGTATGACGAGTTTGCCTTTCACAAAATCTACCACCGGATAAACGATTTCTGCGTCGTTGAGTTGAGCGCCTTCTATTTCGATGTTTTGAAAGACCGGCTGTACACCTCGGCGCCGAACTCACGCGCCCGGCGGGCCGCGCAGACGGCAATCTGGCGGATCGGCGAGGCCCTGGTCCGGCTGCTGGCGCCCATCACCAGCTTTACCTGCGATGAAGTGTGGCAGTATTTGCCCGCGCTGCCCGGCCGCCCGGCCAGTGTGCATCTCGCCAACTTCCCGGCCGCATCAGACATACTTGGCGGCGCGTTTCCCGAAGACGATCCCCGGCAGCGCGAGGATTGGACGACCCTGCTGGCGGTACGCACCGAGGTGTTGAAGGCCCTGGAAGAGGCCCGGCAGAGCAAACTGATCGGCGGCGCCAACCTGGAAGCGCAAGTCGCGGTGACGGCGGCCGAGCCGGTGTTCTCGGTCCTGAAACGCTATCAGGAACGGTTGCGCTACCTGTTCATTGTGTCCGCGGTCACGTTGCAGCCAGGCAAATCGGGAAACGGGACCAGCGGGGTCAGCGTCCAGGTAAGCCCGGCCGAGGGCAAGAAGTGCGAACGCTGCTGGAACTACTCCGTCCACGTGGGCGAAGACGCCGTCTACCCGACCGTGTGCGAACGCTGCAGCGCCGTGCTGAAGGAGATCGGCGGGTAAGCGCCGGCCTCGATGATCGCATCGGTGAAGATTCGAACTTAATGACGACCCAATCCACACGCACCCTTCACTTTTTGATTGCCGCGCTGGTCGTGGTTCTAGACCGGACCGCGAAGTGGGCGGTCGCCAGCAACATTTCCCTGCATGACAACATTCAGATCATCCCCGGAGTTTTCCGTCTCACGCATGTGGAGAACCGAGGCGCCGCCTTCGGTCTGTTCGCGGACTCGCCTTCGGAATGGAAGATTGCCGCGCTGGTCCTGTTCTCGATTGTGGCCCTGGCCATCGTCTCGGTCCTGCTGTGGCGGAACAATCATTCCATGAACAGCACGGGAATTGGACTGGCTCTGATTCTCGGGGGCGCGGTGGGCAATCTATGGGACCGGCTGCTCAGCGGGCGGGTGGTCGATTTTCTGTTGTTCTACGTCGGCCAGTATCAATGGCCCGCGTTCAATGTGGCGGATAGCGCGATTGTGATCGGCGCCGGCCTGCTGATCATTGAAATTCTCTTCGGGAAATCGCCCGCGCCCGAGAAGTCGGCCTGAAAGGATTAATCACAAAGAGCGCAAAGAAAAGCCGCAAAGGTCGCCAGGAAAATCCTTGCGGCCTTTGCGGTTTAAGTGTTTCCCGTAAGCTACGCTGATTTCCTCTCCGCCATCGAAGCGTAGAAGTCCGCCGCTCCCTTTTCCATTTCCTGCTCGGTCAGGTCGGCCACGTGCGTGGCCACGGTCCAGGCATGGCCGAAGGGATCCACAAAGTGACCCAGGCGGTCGCCCCAGAACATGTCGTTTACACCCCCGTTGGGCTTGCCGCCGGCCGCGACCGCCCGCGCAAACACCTCGTCGACGTTGGGCACGTAAAGATACATGCCCCCGGTATACGCGCCTGCGGATTGCGGCGATTTGCCTCCCATGCCGGGAATTTCATCCGACAAGAAGATGATCGAATCGCCGATTTTTATTTCGGCATGGATGATTTTTCCGCCCGGACCCGGCATCTGCATGCGTTCCTCGGCGCCAAATGCCTTCTTGTAGAACTCGATGGCCTTGGCGGCGTCGTTAACCACCAGGGACGGGGTTGCGGTGTGGAAGCCCTCGGGAACCGGTTTTACAGAGGCTGTCATGAAGTATCTCCTTCCTATTTTTGATGGTTGGCTGGAATAGAAATCCAAGCTTCAGCGGAATATTTGTGCTACAGCCCGACATCTTAGTCCACTCCCGGCTGTGAGGAATGAGAAAAGATTGTAAAAAGACGTAACAGAACTGCCGCCACCCCACGTCATCCTGAGCGGAGGGGGCCGATTCGCTCCCGAATCGGCCCGCGGAGTCGAAGGAACCCTGGCAGCTTATCGAACATTGCAGGAAGACCGGTTCCAGCGACGGCGTCCTGTAGCAGTGTGGGAAGAGCGGTAGGGGTCCTCCGACTGCGAGGTTGCTTCGCGCAGCGAACCAACCTCTTCGCTCAGGATGACAATGCTTTAAGGTGCTCCATACAACTGCCGGTAGACATTGGCGTTCCGCAGAATGGCCTGCACGTATTCCCGAGTTTCGGTAAACGGGATCGACTCCACAAACTCCTGCGGATCGCGATATTTCCCCTGTCCCAGCCAGTCATCCACCCGGTTGGTGCCCGCGTTGTAAGCCGCCAGGGCGTATTCAAAGGCGCCGAATTTGTCCACCATCTCGCGGAAATAGCGCGTGCCCAGCTGCAGGTTCACCTCGGGAGTGAACAGTTCGGCGGAAGAAAAATGTCTGAGCTTTTCCTGTTTCGCGACCGCGCTGCCCACCTTGGGCAGCAGTTGCATCAGACCCAGGGCATTGGCCCGCGATACCGCGCTGGGATTGAATTCCGACTCCTGCCGTATCAGGGACGCCACCAGGTAGGGATCCAGCGCATTCTGCGATGAAAACTTTTTCAGATCAGGCCAGTAGGGCTTGGGAAACAGGGCCTCCCAGTAGGGGCGAGGCAGGGTGGGAAGATCCACGGCAAAATAATTGGGCACGGCGCGCTTGAATACCTGGATCGCTCCGTCGTAGCGTCCGGCATCCTCGTAGAGTTTGGCGGTTTCGGCCGGCAGCCAGTTTCCCTGGTCGCTGCCCTGTTCTTCGCTGGCCGCGGCTTGCAGCTCTTGCACCGCAAAGTCCAGCAGGCCGCCATTTTTCAGCACTTGCGCTTTCTGGTAGCGCAAGTTGTCGGTGGGCGGATCCGCGGTGGTGATGTTGGTCCCAGCGTTGATGGCGGGAACCCGGTCCAGCAGCGCATAGTGGGGAAGCTCGCCCGCGGGGTCGGGGTCGGCGTCCGCCTTGATCTCCCGCAGCCGCTGGCGCGCCAGTTCGCCATAATAGAAATTGCGGAAGCGCTCGGAAAGCTTCTGGTAATAGGCCCGCGCCATGGCGGTATCTTTGTCTTCTTCGGCCAGACGAGCGCGCCAGTAAAGAGCGGCCGGGATCTCCGCCGAGGCCGGATACAAAGCGATCTGCTGTTCGAATCCGGCTTTCGCCTCGGCGGCCCTGCCCTGGCGCAGGCTCAGCCATGCCACCTTCCAGTGCGCGTACGACGCCCGGCCGGCATTGGGAAAGCGCTGCTGCAACTCGCGATACGCGTCAATGGCCTTGTCGTAGTCGGGCTTAAGCAGGTAGAAATTGCCCGCGGAAAGCAACGCCTGCTGCAGCCACAAGCTGCTGGGAGCGGACTGACGCAGCTCGCCCAGGTAGCGCAGGAAGCCTTCCTCGTCACCGCTGCCGCGCGCGATCTCTCCCAGGTTGTACAGCCGTTGGGTGTTTATGTCAGGCGACGAGCTGTCCAGAGTTTCCAGGACCTTTTTCGCTTCCTTGTCTTGTCCGGACCGCCGCAACGCCACCGCCAGCGACAATTGAATCTCGGCACGGTCGCTCGGACTGGCCAGCGGAACCAGCGCGCGATACTCATCCGCAGCATCGCTGAAGCGCTTGCCTTTGGCCAGCAGGTCGGCCCGGGTTCTGCGTCCATTCAGTCCCAGCGGCGGCAACTGCGTCGCCGATGCCAGTTTCTTCAGTTCGTCATCCGCCTGGCCGGCTTCCGCGCTGAGCGGCATGGTGATGTACAGATTGCGCAGGATTTCCGCTGCTTTCATCGGCTGCCCGGCCGCGGCATAGGCCCGTCCCAGCGCCAGCTCGAGATCGGCACGTACCGGCTGGCGGCTTTTTTCCAGCGCGGCAATCGCATCCTGCGGCCGGTTTGCCGCCATAAGCGCGCTGCCGTACAAAACGCGCGCATCGCGCAACAGCAGCGAGTCGGGAAATTCCTTCTCGAAACCGCCCAGCGCGGCGACCGCCTCCGGTGATTTTCCGCTTTGCAGGTACGCCGTTCCCAGATAGAAGCTGACGTAGTCTCCCAGATCTCCGGCCCGGGTTTTGGCGCGGTTAAGGGCCTCGACGGCATTGGGGTAGTCCTTGTCGAGAACGTGCGCGTAGCCTAACACCAGCCAGGCGAGGGCTCCGGCATCTTCCTGGTTATGGCGGCGGGCGTAGGCCTCGACGCCCGCGTAAGCGGCGGGAGTGCGGTCCTGCAGCAGTTGCTGCGCCATGGGCTTCAGGCTGGTGGAGGCAACGAAGGCGGCGTGCATGCGGCGCGACCGGAGGGTGGGATGGCTGCGGCGCCGAACGACGGCTTTCCTGCTTTTCCTGCGGAGAGGCGGTGATTTCTGGCTGGAGGACTGCGCCGCCGCGGGCGAGGCAAAAGGCGGCAAACCGGCGCACAGGATTGCCACCATCAAAAAAATTCTAATCAGGACCGACAGCCAACGATGAAAGACCACTCTGATTAATTTCGCCGAAAATTGGCGCCCATGATGGAAGTATCGTCTTCGGCCAGGCTGCGCACCAGTTCCTGGCTGAAGTAATCGGCTCCGCCGGCGGCGGTGTTGCCGTATCGTTTCTGGTAAGTGATCCGGCTCTTTTCGATGTCTTCTTTGAGCCGGTCGTACAAGTCCTTGTTCTTGCGTCCCTCGCTGACCTTGACCTGGTTGTACAGCTTGATCTCATCCACCAGCAGGCGGGCGAAGCGTTGCGCCTTGCGATGGACGTCCGCGTCCTCGGGCGAGAGGTTGGCAAAGGGATCGGCTGCGGGCGCGGGCGCCGCCGCCGCGGCCGTGATCACGGGCTCGGCTTGCGCCACCGCCACCGGCGGTTCGACCTCGACCTGTGGAGGCGGCATGGTTTCTGCGACCGGGGCAACATGCTTCGGCGCATGGGCGGCGAAAGGATCCGAATGAGAAGGGGCCGCCGCTGCCGGCGCTGCACTTTCGGCCTTCTCGCCCGGGGCCTCGGCTGATTCTTCTTTCTGCGCCTGTTTGCGCAGCGAGGCTACTTCGAGCCACGCGCTGGTCACCAGCACCAGCAATTCGACGGCAGGGGAATCCAGCTTTCCTCCGCCCTCAACTCCCGCGTCGGCATAAACCAGCGCCGCAACTTTTTCCTTCAGCAGCAGGGGCAACAGCAGTAGCTGCTCATCGGCCGGGGCGCCGAATTTTGCCACAAATTCCGGATCGATATCCTGGGTCTTCCCGCTGAACGGCATGCGCGACCGCAAGGCTTGCTCGGGCACTCCCACGGTCACGTTGAGGGCAAAATCTTTTATGGTATCTTCGCCCTCCCTGGTGAAGCCGCGGCCCTGCCAGCCCGTGGCCGCGCCCGCTTTGATCACGAACAGGGCGGCGCGCCCGCTGTAGCGCACGGTGTTATCGAGCAGCGCGCGCAGGATCTCGCGTTGCGTCGTGCCCGACTGGATGGCTGCGATCGCCTTGAGAAGATTGGCCGCCCCGCTCTCACCCGAAGCGCTCGCGGCGGACGAAGCGCTGGCCTGTGGAAGTTCTTCCAGCACCCGGCGCACCAACTCGCTGCGCAATTCCGGGACGTGGTTATCCAGGACTTGCGACACCACCTTCTCGACGATTTGTTCGACTCCCGTGCTCTCTGCCATGGTCAGGTCAGCACTTCGGCCGCTGGATCCGGCTTTTTTGCCCTTCATCTCGGTTAAGCCTTGATTATAGGGTCACTTGACCGGTGTTTTCCGGTCACCTAAGGACGTGTTCTAATGCGGAAAGACCGCACTTGGAATTTATCGCAAACCGCCCAGTTATAGATACGTCAAAACAAATAAGCGGTAACTTGGGTTACCAAGTAAAATAACATTTCTGTCGCCAGTCGCAGGGCGTGAAAATTGTTGCATCGGAAGGAAGATGACAGCCATCCAACCAAAGGTAAGCGAGCCGGTCAGCGATGAGCTGGCACTGGTTCAGGCCGCCAAGGGCGGCGATGTAAGCGCGTTCGAGGAACTGGTCCGGCGCTATGACCGGAACGTGTTCCGCATCGCCCAGCACATCACGCAAAACCGCGAAGACGCGGAAGACGTGGTGCAGGATGCGTTCCTCAAGGCTTACACCAACCTGGGACAGTTCCAGGGCCAGTCGAAGTTTTATACCTGGCTGGTGCGCATTGCGGTCAACGAAGCGCTGATGAAGTTAAGGCGCCGGCGGCCGGAGCGCATGGTTTCGCTGGACGAAGACGTAAAGACGGAAGAGGACTCGGTCCCGCGTGAAGTCGCCGACTGGAGTCCGAATCCGGAACAGCAGTACAACCAGGCGGAGCTGAAGGAAATCCTGAGCAAAACCATTCAGGGACTTCCTCCGAGTTTCCGCACGGTGTTTGTGCTGCGGGACGTTGAAGGGCTTTCGACCGAGGAGACGGCTGAGGCTTTAGAGCTCAGCATTCCGGCGGTCAAATCGCGGCTCCTGCGGGCCCGGTTGCAGTTGCGGGAACGGCTTAGCCGTTACTTTCAGAAGCGTGAGAGCGGAGATGGCAAACAGTGAAGTGCGCTGAATTCCTGCAGGAACTGACGAATTACCTGGACGGCGTCCTGGACGACCGGACCAAGGCCGAGCTGGAAGACCATCTGGCTTGGTGCCACAACTGCTACGTGGTTTGCGATACCACCAAGAAGACCATCGAGATTTACCGCGACTCCCAGCTTTACGAACTCCCCGACGATCTGCGTAACCGTTTGCGCTCCGCCATCGTAGCCAAGTGCGAGGCCCACAAAAAGACCGGTCCGCAGGAAGCCTGATCAGCCTGCCGTAATCACAACACACCACGTGGGACAGCCGCCCACGGCTGTCCCCACGCGGTTCCTCATTGTCTGCAACCTTTTGCAGGGTCGCGTCCCTTCCTCGATCTGCGAGTGGAACCCTTTTTCGCGAAACTGAATCTAACTATCTGTTAAAGGTTGGCCGGCCCGCACGAAAGGGCCGTTTTGGGGAGGACTTATGATCTCGGAATTATTCGATACTTTCTTCGGTTGCAAGCATTCTCATTTTAGTTTTCCTATCTCGGTCCGGCCCGCTTCGCGGCGCACTTCGGCGGCCAGGCTGACCGGCACTTATGTGGCTTGTCTGGACTGTGGCAGAGAATTTCCTTATGACTGGCAGGAGATGAAAGTCATTTCCTCGCCCTCGGAGCAGCGCCATTACGTGGCTTCACTGGCCCACAAGGCAGCTGCCTAAAAGGTTTCGGCTCCAAAAGTAAAGCCGCGAGTTCCTCGCGGCTTTTTTATTGATCTATTGAAATGTGGGCGCGAGCGCCCCGCTCGTGCAGCAGCGTTGCGAACGATTCCGCACGAGCGGGACGCCCGCGCCTACATCAGTTGCTGCTGCTGTCATCCCGGCGCTTCAGCGTCGGCCGATCATCATCGCCGCTTCCCTTGTCGTCGCTGCCATTCTTGTCGGGCGTGGAGGTCCGCCGCAGAGTCGGCTTGTTCTTGTCTTCCTTCTTGTCTAGGATCTTGTGCCGATTCTCGATCACCGCCAGCCGCGCCTTGACGTCGTCAAACTCCGATGTCGAAACCACGTATTGCGCCCGCGCCGGCAGGATAGTGGCAATCTCCTCTTGAGATTTGGCTATCCGGTCGGGCGTCTGGGGATGAGTGGAGAAGGCCTTGGCCAATGTCCCCGGCTTCTTTTTCTCCTGGGCCTGCACCTTTTCGAAGAAAGCGATGAACGCCTGGGGATCGTATCCCGACTTGTACATGTACTGCAGTCCCAGATAATCGGCTTCCGCCTCGAAGCCTCGCGAGAAGTGCAGGAAGGTCATGGGCAGTGCCAGGCCGGCAGCCTCGTAGCCGGCGTAGCCGATCGCTCCGCCAACGAAGATCAGCGGAATCGAAGCCATCTGCATCAGGTTGCCGCGGGTATTTTCACGCGCCGCGTGGCAAGCCGCCACGTGGGCAATTTCGTGCGCCATCACGCCGGCCAGCTCCGCTTCCTCGTCCGCCGCCAGGATCAAGCCGGAATTGACGTAGAAAAATCCGCCGGGCAGGGCGAACGCATTGATGTCATCGGAGTCAATCACTTTGATGGTGAAGGGCACCTGGGCATCGGAGTTGCGCACCAGGTTCTGCCCGATCCGGTTCACGTATTCCGTGACCACAGGATCCTGAATCAACTTGACGCTCGACTCTACCTGCTGGGCGTAAGACTTGCCCATGGCAATCTGCTTCTCGACCCCATACCAGTTGCCCATTCCGGTCTTGCAACCCACGTTGCGGTTCCCGACGGCGTCGACGTCATCCTTGCCGCCATCGTGCTTGACCTTCTCCGGGTCGGCAGGTTCCGCCGGGGTGGGAGCCGTGCTTTGGGCTGCGCTAGCCGAGGCAGGCTGGTCCTTGGGAGGGGTACTGCCCTGATCGCTGGCCAGGCTCCAAGGCGCCGCGTAGCTCAACGTAAAAAACACAGCCAAGAGTGCTAAGAGCCGTAACCTCATAATGGACTCCCTTTTATTCCTTCCTGCCCCAGGAGGACTCTGGCTTGAATTATACGCCCGCCAGGAAACACCAGTGCCCGGGGTTTACCTGTATAGAGTTGGACGCAGGATTCCTCAGCGGGGTTACCCGCAGCTGCCAGTTACCGCACAAGTACTGGGCAGCGCCGGTGTCTCGTCGGCTGTTCGCGGGGGCATCTTGAGAGCTTCCGCAACCCTGGAGGCGAGACGAAAGTGGAAATCGGGTTCCACAAAAAGCCGCGAGGCGGCGCAAGAATTGAAGCCCACGGCGCAAGCCGTGGGTACGTTGTGGACGGCCAGCCAGCCCCGAAGGGGCGAAAAACGCGTTGTCACCCACTGTCTTCCTGCCCCTGCACGGCGGGCGGGACGCCCACCGGACAGCCGCCGGGACGGCGGCGCTACGCCAGGTTTCGCCTATGGTTTCGCCGCGATATCAAACTCCACCCGCAGCTCGTTCTTCACCTTTACCGCCCCGCCGCCAATGCTGATGGGCTCGATGCCGAAGTCCCTTTGTTTCAACTCCACCGTGCCTTGATAGTGGCCGCCTTGCGCCCTGACCGCCAGCTTCAGGGGGCGGGCCTGCCCGCGCAGGGTCAGATCGCCGCTGACCGACCAGCGTCCCTCACCGGCGGGTTCGACGGCGGTTGAACGGAAACGTATCTCGGGATACTTCTCAGAATCGAGCACCTTGGGGCCCAGCATATTCTCCTGGATCTCGGCCCGGTCCTTTTCCGAAACGTCCTTGTCCATGACTCGCATCTGGCGCGCATCCACAGTGAACTCAACGGAGTGGTCGGCTTTGCTGAGCGTTCCATCTTTGATGTGCGCGCTTATTTCGTGCTCATGGCCCAGGACAGAAAAGATCCCAGTCTTGAACACGCGCACCGTCATCACCGATTTCTGGACGTCGATCTCGCCGGCGACGGCCGCGGTCCACAGCACGGCCGGCAACAGTGCTGCCCCTATCGCAAAGGCCTTCATGAGTTCCGCCTGTGTGGGGCGGACACTCTTGTCCGCCGCTTTTGATTTCCCTTGCCGCCACCCATTTTGCACTCCGGCCGCATGGCGCGAAAGCAAAATCAACCGCCACGGCGGCGGACAACAGTGTCCGCCCCGCACGGACTTGATAGAATCGGCACAAGTTTGTCGAACGAGGACCGTGCAGTGAGTGAAAACGGAACGGAACGCTTTGCCCCCGGCTGGCCGGGAATTTCACCACGTTGGACTTCGAGCGCCAAGAGCGGCGTGGGGACCGCGCTCAACCTGCACAGCCGGGTATGGTTCACGCTCAGCCACGGCATCCTGAACGAAGTCTATTTCCCTCGCGTGGACCAGGCCTGCACCCGCGACCAGGGACTGATTGTCACCGACGGTTCCAGTTATTTCTCCGAGGAAAAGCGCCACTGCAAGTTTGAGAACCATGCCATTGAAGATGGCGTTCCCGTCTACAAACTGACCAACACAGAACTGCAGGGGCGCTACCGGATCGAGAAAGAGGTTTTCTCCGACCCTTATCGGAACGTGGTATTGCAACGGGTCCGCTTCGTGCCTTTACAGGGCACGCTGACCGACTATCGCTTGTACGCGCTGCTGGCGCCTCATCTGGCAAATTGCGGCTTCCAAAATACTGGTTGGATCGGCGATTACAAAGGCCTGCCGGCCCTGTTCGCTCACCGTGAATCGACCGCCCTGGCTTTTGCCTGCTCGGTGCCCTGGCGGAAAATGTCGGTCGGTTTCGCCGGATTCTCCGACGGGTGGCAGGACCTGTCGCAGCATTACCGGCTGACCTGGGACTACACCCACGCGGAAAACGGAAACATAGCGCTCACCGGCGAGATCGACCTGGCGGCGTGTAACGGAGAGTTCACCCTGGCGTTGGGGTTCGGCAGCCTTTGGGCCGAGGCCGGACAGGAAGTGCGCTCCAGCCTGCTGGAATCCTGCGACGAGTTGCGCCAGCATTACGTCTGGCACTGGAAACACTGGCAGGACAGCTTGCTGAAACTGGACGAGCCTCGCCGCGAAGTCGATTTATATCGTCCCAGCGTGGCGGTGATGCGTTCGCACGAGTCCAAGGAGTTCCTGGGAGGCGTGATCGCCAGCCTTTCCATCCCCTGGGGATTCAATAAGGGAGATGAAGACCTGGGCGGATACCATCTGGTCTGGCCTCGGGACCTCGTGGAAACCGGCCTTGGGCTGCTGGCGGCCGGCGCCGAACCCGACGCCCTGCGCATCCTGCGCTACCTCGAAGTCACTCAGGAGCCGGACGGACATTGGGCCCAGAACATGTGGCTGGATGGGCGTCCGTACTGGCTCGGCATGCAGATGGACGAAGCCGCCTTCCCCATCCTGCTGTTCGACATGCTGCGCCGGCACTCTCCGTTTGTTCTCGGCGACCTGGCGCGCTGGTGGGTGCTGGTCAGCCGGGCCGCGGGCTTCATCCTGCGCAACGGGCCGGTGACCCAACAGGACCGCTGGGAAGAAGACGCCGGTTATTCGCCGTTTACTTTGGCGGTGGAAGTATCGGGACTGCTGGCGGCCGCGGATCTGGCTGACGCGGTCGGACAAACAGACATTGCGCTCCATCTGCGGGAAACCGCCGATTGCTGGAACGAAAACATAGAACGCTGGGTCTACGCAAAGGACAGCGACCTGGCGCAGCAACTGGGCATTGAAGGCTATTATGTGCGGATCGCGCCGCCGGATTCGGATTGCGCCGCCTCGCCGCTGGAAGGATTTGTCCCGATTAAAAACCGGCCGCCGGGACAGAGCGAATTGCCGGCCTTGCACTTGATCAGTCCCGACTCGCTCGCGCTGGTACGCTTCGGTTTGCGGGCGCCTGATGATCCTCGAATCCTCAATACCGTAAAAATCATTGACGCGCAGCTCAAAACCAACCTGCCTCAGGGTCCCTGCTGGTATCGCTACACCGGCGACGGCTATGGCGAGCACGAAGACGGGTCGCCTTTCGACGGAACCGGAATTGGACGGCCCTGGCCCTTGCTGGCCGGCGAGCGCGCTCACTACGAACTGGCGGCGGGACGTCCCCAGATCGCTGAAAGCCTCCTTCGAGTGATGGAACTTTCTACCGAAGGCGGCCGATTGATCCCCGAGCAGGTGTGGGACCAGGAAGATATTCCCGGGCTCGAATTGTTCCGCGGAAAACCCACCGGATCGGCAAGCCCGCTGGTCTGGGCGCACTCCGAATATGTGAAGCTGCGGCGCTCCCTGCGTGACGGCAAGATATTTGACCAGCCGCCACAAACCGTCGAGCGCTACCAGGTGCAGAAGCAGAGCGCCATTCACTTCGAATGGCGCTTCAACAACAAGTGCCGCAGCATGCCCCGGGGCAAGAAACTGCGCCTGCTGCTGCCTGCGCCGGCCTCGGTGCACTGGAGCTTCGACGGATGGCAGACCACGCAGGACACAACCACGCTCGACCCGTTAGGCGCTTTTATTGCCGATCTGCCCAGCGACCAGCTGGCCACCGGACAGGAGATGGTGTTTACCTTTTACTGGCCGCAGAAGCAACGCTGGGAAGGCTTTAACTACAGCGTCATCGTGGAGTAAGCATAGTGTCATCCTGAGCGAAGAGTTTGCTTCGTTTGGCGAAGCAAACTTGGAGTCGAAGGACCCCTACTTCACCCGTTTTCGCTAACTGCCATCGCCATCGGAACCGTCCGCGCCGCGTTCGCAGTGTCGCGACGCTGCTAGGGGTCCTTCGACTCCGTAGGCCCATTAGCAAGCGA
>DASQHA010000157.1:0-2745 GCA_035632335.1 Terriglobales bacterium | reverse complement strand
GAGGACGTTAAGTGGGGATTGCATTTCGGATGCGCGTGCCTTATATTGGCTCTGGACACCGCGATAGGGTGTGGCTCATGGAGGGCAATACCATGATTGGGATGAGTTTCCTGTCCTTTCTGATTCTCTTGGGAATCGGAGTGATCGTGGCGGCGGTATACCACTTCGTCCTTCGCTACCGATTCCTGGATGGATTTGACTCGTTCTTTGCCAAGATCGCCTTGGGGTGGCTCGGCGCCTGGCTGGGCTCGCCCGTGTTGGGCTATTGGTGGTACAAGTTCGAGAATGTGTACATTGTGCCCGCGATCCTCGGTTCGATCACCGCGGTATTACTGAACGTCGTTGCTTGGAAGGCGTTGATGAAAGTATTCACGCCAAGGCCCGTGGCGGACCAATCGACACCAGAATTCAAAGCAGCCGCTTGAAGGTGCTCTGAAGCAGACTGAGGTTCGAAGACAAGAGAAGAGGACTGCGCTTTCCGCGGACGAGGAGGCGGCCTGAGACAGGACGTCAGCCATGGAGGCTCGAGTGGCACGTCCACATGGACTCCAGCATTTAGGCCTGTGGGCGCTAACGATATTAGCCCTAATCGGACCGTATCTGTTTTTCATGGTGTTCCGGTTGTAGACCATCCGAGGGCGGCCGTCCCGAATAACGCGCCGCAGCTCCACCAAGTTTGCTTGGCTGCAGCGCGGGACGTGTGGCGTCGGGAAGCCGCCCGCTCTGATTCTGCCAATGAGATCCAACTTCCGCCTCTTCGGGCCGGCGCACCTGCTGATTTTGACGTCGGCTCCGATCTTGGGACTGGTGCTGGCTAAGTGGTGCCGAAAAAGCCGCACTGCCGAGCGGTGGATCCGCTGCTTAATCGCGCTCTTCCTTTCAGTGAACGAGCTCGTCTGGTACGCGTACCGATTGCATTACGAGGGCTTCCGCTTTCCCCGCGCTTTGCCGTTGAACCTCTGCGACCTTACGCTGTGGCTGACCGTTGGTGCCATTTTGAGCTTGAATCAGTGGGCTTTCGAGTTGGCTTACTTCGCGGGCCTCGGCGGAAGCGGCATGGCTCTGATTACTCCTGATCTGTGGGCGCCTTTTCCTTCCTATCCAACGGTGTACTTTTTCCTCGCGCACGGCGTGGTCGTGGCCGCCATATTGATGCTGGTGTGGAGCAAGATCGCAGAGCCGAAGCCCGGCTGTCTGCGACGAGCGCTTGTTCTTCTCAACGTGTACGCCGTCGTGATCGGAATTTTCAATGCCATCTTCGGAACCAACTATATGTATTTATGCAGCAAACCCGCCGGCACGTCGTTGCTCGATTATCTCGGTCCCTGGCTGCTCTATATCGTAGGTGGCGAGGTGGTCGCTCTGGTCATCTTCTGGTTGCTCTGGCTTCCATTTCGAATCGGAGCCCGCGCCAGCAGCCAAGCTGCAGCTAGAGGATAGTGTCGCGTTCGGAACTTCGGAGGCTGAGCGACAATGTTGGATCCGCGGCTTCGAGAGAATGCGTGCTCTGGAGCCAGGGTACGATGGACCGACCACGGACCGCCGGCGTTACAATCAGGTCACAAGTTGAAGGCAGGCAGTCTTGAATCCTTCTGCACTTTCTCCAATGCGCCCGCTGGACCGGCACACCGTCGTTGTCGGCGGGGGCGTAATCGGTGTCTGCTGCGCCTATTTCCTCGCGAAGCGCGGCGCAGGGGTGACAGTGCTGGAGCGAGATGAGGTCGGCAAAGGCGCCTCGTACGGCAACGCCGGCTCTATTGCACCCGGCCATACGCCAATCAATAAGCCAGGGCGCGTAAAGCAGGCTGCCAAATCGCTGTTCGATCCACTGAGTCCGCTGTACATTGCGCCGCGTCCAGATTCCGAACTCGCCCGGTGGTTGTGGACATTCAGCCGCACGTGCACTGAACGACATCTCGAGTCCTCAATGCGTATCATGGCACCGCTCGGCCACGCCACCCGGGGATTATTTGACGAGCTGGTTGAACTGGAGAAACTGGAGTGCTGCTTTCGGCGCGACGGATATTACGAGATCTATCTGACAGAGCCCGGTCTTGAATCAGCTGGAAAGGAAGCTGCTTTCATCGCACGTTACGGCTTTCATCCGGAGATCGTTCCTGGAGACGCCCTCCGGGAACGAGAGCCCGCGATGAACCGCCAGGTACTCGGCGGCGTGTTCTACCCGGAAGCGGCTACGGTGAATCCATATCGTTTCGTGCTCGAGTTGGCGCAGCGAGCCAAGCGTTACGGTGCGAAATTCCAAACGGGGGCTGATGTTGTTGAGATACGGATGGTTGATGGTAAAGTTCGCGGGGTCCGGACGCAGAGCGGCGAAATTATGGAAGCCGACTCCATCGTTCTGGCCACCGGGGCCTACAGTGCTTCGCTCATTCGCCGGCTCGGCCTGCGATTCCCCTTGCAGGCTGCGAAGGGCTATCACCGCGATTGCGAATCTGCCGAGGGAAAGCCACCGCTCCTTCGTCATGCTTGCGTACTCGGCGAGAACATGGTGTTTTGCACACCCATGGACGGTTTCGTGCGTTTCGCAGGAACGCTTGAGTTCTCAGGCATAAATCGCGAGATCAGGCGCCCGCGTCTGGAACAGCTCACGAATGCGTCGAAACGTTATCTGAACAGCATGGAACAGGTGGTCTTTCGGTCAGAATGGTGCGGCTTGAGACCACGCATGCCCGACGGATTGCCGGTGGTGGGTCCGCTGTCACGATACCAAGGTCTGTTCATTGC
>DASQHA010000156.1:0-4220 GCA_035632335.1 Terriglobales bacterium | reverse complement strand
CGAGGTGAGGCCAACCAACAGACCCAGGCAGTACAAACTTCTCAAGACTTGCTTCATGGTAGATCTCCTTGTTGGCTCCCATAAGGAAGCCGGTTTTCACTTACACTAATCACTTCGCTCACCGAGCCCCCGGGGTTACGCGTCGCCTCCCCGTAACCCTGGAACCGCTACCATCGAAGTAGGAAATAGTGGGCTATCCGGTGCATCTGGTCAGTGATGTCACAAGCAGTTCCGGGGCGAATGACGGCCCACGAGCCGGCTCGCGCGACGCCATGCAGAGCGCCCACCAAAGCGAAGACCAGCTCCGTGATCTTATGGTTCGGTACCAGCAGGGCGACGTGGCGGCGGTGGAAACCCTGGTGACTAATTTGTCCCCAGCATTGCTCCGGTTCTGCTCGGGACCGGGGATGTCGCCCAGCGACGCCGAGGACGTGCTGCAGGATTGCTGGTTGCGTATTCATCGCGCTCGCCATACCTACCTGCCCTCGGAGCCGCTGCTGCCGTGGATCTTCGCGGTCGCCCGGCATACGCGCCTGGACGCTTATCGCCGCAGACGCAGGCTAGGATCACGGGAAGTGCTGGTTGCGGGAACTCCCGAACCTGCCGGCGCGGCTCCGGCGCCGGGCAGCGGCGTCATGGAACTGGTGAATCGGCTGCCCGATGGCCAACGTGAGGTGATCGTGATGTTGAAGGTGGTGGGCATGAGCCTGGAGGAGGTTGCCCGAGCTACCTCGTCCACGGCTGGAGCGATCAAGCAGAAGGCCCACCGGGCCTATGGAGCGCTTCGCAGCATGCTGGCGGCCGAGGGTCCCGGTTGAAAAGGATGGTCTATGGCGGAACTACAATTTCCCGATGCGAAAACTGACGAGAAGATCGACCGTTTGCTGGAACTGGCTCCCGCTGCGGAGCTGTCACCGGACCTTCATCGCAAAATCAGTGGAGCCATCGCGGCCTCGCTCCAGCCGGTGAAGCCCATGCCGTCGGCCGGGGTGCTGGCTGGGCAGTTTGCGTCGATCTTCTTGATGTTTGCGGCGGCCCTGATCGCCACGATGGGGGTTACAGGATTCCGAACACTGCAGGCCTGGCAGGCCCTGGGTATTGTGGCAATCCTCGCGGTCGGAGTATCGCTTTTCTCGCTGGTCCTGGCATGGCAAATCCGCCCAGGGAGCCTGCAGAAGATCCCCGCTAAGCTTTCCTGGGCGTATTTTGGCGTGGGGTTCCTGACTGGCGCGGCCCTGTTGTTCCCCTGGCGCGGAACCGAGGCATTCGTTTCACACGGATGGCCCTGTCTACTGGCAGGATCGGCGGTCGCGATTCCTGGCGGAATTCTGTTCTGGCTGCTCACCCGGCGCGGGGTTCCTCTCTCCGCCGGCGCTTTTGGAGGCACTCTGGGCGCGATCGCCGGTCTTCTGGGCCTCACTGTGCTGCAATTCCGCTGCATCCATCAGGACGCGGCCCATCTCCTGGTTTGGCATGGAGGTGTCCTGGTCCTCTCCATCACCGCCGGCGTTCTGGTTGCCCTTGCGATAGAACGTAACGGTAAAGGTCAACGATCGAAGTTAGGATAGCGTCGCCCCACCGCTGCCTGCAGACAGCCAGTCGTTCGAGCACGTGGTGGGCGTCTACGTTCCCTCCTACGCCACGGCGTGATTCAGTTACCATTTCGGACGGCAAACGAAGCCATGAGAGGGTCTCACTCTGGCGTTAAGCACCATCCTCAATCACGCCGAGCGTGAGCGCCCTGTGGTGAAAGCCTTTGAATGAGGCGACTCCACTTGGCTGAGCAGCGCTTCTCGTAGAAGTCCGCCTCGGCTCCCCAGAAGTCCCATCAAGGAGGCGCCGCCTTCAGCGAAGCTGTTGCCTGGTGTGAGCGGGCAGGCAACAGGGCTATTTGCCCCCTCAACGCGTTCAGTGAACAGCATTGTGCTAGACACATCTACCTGCGTCATCTATTCATTTGCCTTTCTCTGGAACCGAAGGAGTGTGCGCGCATGGGCGCTTTGACTTGCATCAACGACTACTTGAAGCTTTATGGAGCTGATCTGGGGCGTCGGGTTGTCGATCAGTTTCCGCCGCTCCATCAACCCTCCGATCCGGTCTGGCCCGCACTCCACGAACTGAAGCGGCACCCATTTCCTGCCCAGGCGCTGGCGATCATGGGGATCGTCAAGCGATGGGAAGAGGCACGCTGCGCGGCCGCTGTGGCCGAATGCGGTACCGGAAAGACGCTTATCTCATTGGGGAGTGTGTTCACACACGGGCGCGGAAAGCGGTTCACGGCGCTGACTATGGTGCCGCCCCAGTTGGTTGAAAAATGGGCGCGCGAGTGCTTCTCAACGCTGCCCGGCGTTCGGGTCTTTTTCATTGATGGCGTGCGAAACAGTGCTTCGTCGAATGGCTTCACGGGAGTGAACGAAGTGAAATTCCGTAACGGACGAATCGTCCGGGAGGGGCTGAAGACAACGTTGAGCGAGCTTCGGTTGGCAAAGCGTCACCGCTCGGCGCGGGCACGATGGAACACCAATGTTGGCGCTCCCTCGATCTTCGTCATATCGCGAGAGCGGGCCAAGCTCGGCTACTTCTGGCGCCACGCTTACGGAACACCTCACTCGGGGCCGTTTCACGGATGTGTCGTGAATCCTGATACTGGGAAGCCGATCCTTACGTCAGACGATCAGCTACGCCGGGCGGACTTCCGAAAGGTGAAACACTCGGAGCTGATTCTGCCGGACTCGCTGAGGGCGAGGCTTCCTTTCCATAGCGCGCTGTGGCAAGCCGACAATGCGAAGATCCCGCGCATGGCACCGATGGAGTTCATCGGACGGTATCTCGATGGGTTCTTCGACTACGGAATCGCCGATGAGGTTCACGAGCTTAAGGGCGAAACGGCGCAAGGCAATGCCTTGGGGACGATGGCGTCCGCTTGCGACCGGACGGTGATTCTTACCGGCACATTGCTGGGCGGCTACGCCGACGACGTTTTCAACATCCTCTATCGGGTCGAACCCAAGCGGATGCGCGAGGAAGGATTCGATCATGGAGAGGCTGGCGTTCGACAGTTCGCAAGCGTGTACGGCGTGCTCGAAAAGGTAACAACCATCGAGGCTGCTGACAACGCCTGCTCAAAAGCAAAGGTGACGACGACCGTAAAGCGCCGGCCCGGCGCATCGCCGCTACTCTTTGGTAGCTTCCTGATGAACTTGGCCGCGTTTGTGTCATTGGAAGACATCTCCGATGCGCTCCCGCCTTACGAGGAGGAAGTCATTTCGGTCGAGATGGACCCAACGATGAAAGTGGCATACGGACAACTTGAGGACGACGTCCGGGAAGCGCTGCGTCAACATCACGGCAACGCCTCCGTGGTCAGTACAGCCATGAACGCACTACTGCTGTATCCGGATCGGCCCTATGGGTTGGGAACCCTTTATGGGTTCGACCGCAATCCTGAGACGGGAGAGCGCGAACGATTCGTGATTTCCGAGCCCGTGGACCTGGACCAGGAGTTCGTCTACGCGAAAGAGCGGCGGCTGATCGAAGAGATCAAACGCGAGCTCGCTGTCGGTAGAAAGGTCCACGTTTTCGCCGTTTATACAAGGAAGCGGGACGTGACGCGGCGGCTCCAGGGACTTCTCTCGAAGGAAGGGATTCGCGTCGAGATACTGACAGCAGAAGTGCCGCCAGCCGAGCGCGAGGCTTGGTACGAGCGGCAGCTTCGGAACGGCATGCAGGTCTGTCTGGCTCACCCGAAACTGTGCAGCGTCGGCCTCGACTTGCTGGACTTCCCAGTGCTGCTGTTCTACGAAACCGGGTACTCGACATACACGCTCCGTCAAGCCAGCCGGCGAAGTTGGAGGATTGGGCAGAAGCGCCCGATTCGCGTGGGATTCCTGACTTATTCAGAGACAGCGCAGGAAGCGTGCCTACGGCTGATGGGAAAGAAGCTGATGGCGTCGCTACCTATGGAAGGCAAGCTCCATGCCGATGGGCTTCAATCTATGGACGCGGACGACGACCTTCTTACTGCAATGGCGCGCGAGCTCGTCACACGTCAGGGTGTAGGCGAGGCCGCTGCAGACGTTTGGAAGAATTTGGTGGGTCGACACAGAGGGCCAGTCGAGGTTGCGGATACCGGTTTGCCGGTGGCGGTCGAATCGCTGACTGCCGTGCATGAAAGGGACTCCATGGAGGCTGCAACTTGGATTCGACCGGCGGTCCCGGCG
>DASQHA010000155.1:0-19867 GCA_035632335.1 Terriglobales bacterium | reverse complement strand
CGGGCGGCTCGCCCGCGGCTTTGGACTTCTCTTCAAGGCCCTTCGCGGGCGGGTCGCCCGCGACCACCCAACCTCCGGGAAGGTCCTAACCTTCCCGGTTGCCTGTCTGCACCGAATGCACTAGCATGGCGCACGGTTCCCACCGTACTGCGACCATCGGAGGAATATGGGCGAAACCGCGATGCACCTTACCCACAAGGCCCTGACCGGCATAGACATTGCCATTATCGCGGTTTATTTCACCATCATCTTTGGTATCGGCGCTTACTTTGCCCGTAAAGAGCGGACCTCAGCCGAGTACTTTCTTGCCGGCCGCAATGTGGGCTGGTTCGCGATCGGGGCGTCGCTGTTTGTTTCAAACATTTCCACCGAGCACTTCATCGGGCTGGCCGGCTCGGGAGCCAGTTCAGGCCTGGCCGTCGGTTCGTTTGAGTGGCTGGCCTGTCTCATATTGCTGATTCTGGGGTGGGTTTTCGTTCCGTTTTACCTGCGATCCAACGTCTTCACCATGCCCGAGTTCCTGGAACGGCGTTTCAGCCGCGGCTCCGCCATTTACCTGGCCAGTATCTCCATCATTGCTTATGTCCTGACCAAGATTTCCGTGCATCTTTGGGCGGCCGCGATTGTATTGAAGGGAGTCGTGGGCTGGAGCCCGCTGCAGGCGGCCGTCATTCTGGTGGTGGTGACCGGAATCTACACCGTCGCGGGCGGACTGTCCGCTGTAATCTACACCGAGGTCGTCCAGACCCTGGTTCTTTTGACCGGCGCAATCGCGCTTACCCTGATCGGCATGCACCAGGTGGGCGGCTTCGCCGGACTGCGTGCGGCGGTGCCCGCCAGCTACTTTCATATGGTCAAGCCGATGAGCGACCCGGACTTCCCCTGGACCGGAATTTTCTTCGGCGCGCCGATTCTGGGCATATGGTACTGGTGCACCGACCAGGTGATTGTGCAGCGCGTGCTCTCGGCCCGGGACGAGGGTCACGCTAAAGCGGGAACCATTTTCGCGGGATTTCTCAAAATCCTGCCCGTATTTCTCCTGGTGCTTCCCGGCCTGATCGCATTTGCCCTGTTTCGGGACATGTTCACGATTGGGGCCAATGGCGTACCGACCAATGGCGACATCGCTCTGCCCACTCTCATCCTCAATCTGCTGCCCACCGGACTCGTCGGGCTCATGATCGCGGCGTTGCTGGCGGCCTTGATGGGCGGAATGGCATCGGTCTTCAACTCGACCTCCACCCTGGTGACCCTGGATTTCTACAAAAAGCTGAAACCGGATGCCAGCGAGAAGCAGTTGGTTTTTATCGGCAGAATCGCAACGGGAGTCATGGTCCTGCTGGGAATCGCGTGGGTGCCTTTCATCACCCGGATCAGCGGCCAGCTCTACATTTACCTGCAGAGCGTTCAGGGCTACATCAGTCCTCCGATCGCGGCCTGCTTCATCCTGGGAATTCTCTGGACGCGGCTCAATGCGCAGGGTGCTCTCAGTTCATTGCTCACCGGTTTCGTGCTGGGCACGGTGCGGTTCCTGCTTGAGCTGGAATATCCCGGCGGCGCAGGCGCTCCCGATTCGATCCGCTGGCTGGTCGCCATGAACTTCCTGCACTACGCCATCCTTATGTTCGCGGTCTGCTGCCTGGTATTGATCGGCGTCAGCCTGCTGACGCCGGCGCCCGACCGCCAAAGGCTGGCCGGACTGACCTTCGCCACGGTGGACGAAAAAATGGACGTCACCCTGGTGCGGGGCATGGACTACAAGCCGGCGGCGGAAACCCCGCAGGAACACCGGCTGAATGTCATTTTCAGCCTGTTGCTCCTGGCCACCGTGATCGGACTGTGGTTCCATTTCCGGTAGGGCTTTAAACAGCTGTCCGGGATTCCCCAGAAATGGCCCGCATCCGCAGCCTGAGACCTAACGTCACTCGCGAAGAAGCGATGGAGCAATTTTCTTCCGGCGTGCTGGACGTGCTGCGGAAAACCGCCTTCGGCCCGCTGCGTTCGGTGGCGGATTTTTACATTCCCTTCCGGATATTCCGGATCGAAATCCTGAATGGCAACCAGCGCGACCGGCGCATCTATGGCCAGGATGCGGTGAATGGGTCGCTCGATATCTACAATTTCGAACAACTGCCGGACGAGCGCGAGGTGCGCTATCTCGAAACCCGCAATTGCGCGGAGCCCTTGCTGGGTGAAGCCGAGGCCGAAAAAATCGTCATCGGCAAAGTTCAGCGGCTGCTTTTCAGCACGGGATTTTTTCGCATACGCGAGTTGCAAATCACCGCCGCGCCGGTGGCCGGCGAAATCTATGTTCCCTACTGGGTGGGATTTCGCGGGCGCGGAATGCGGGCGCGCATGGCGGTCATCGATGCGGTGCGGCGCAGGCCCGAAGGGGCGAAGGTGCGGCAGCTATTGCAGACCTGGTTGACCTCTATCCGAACCACGTAGGCTGTCATCCTGAGCGGAGAGGCGGCTTCGCGAAGCGAAGCTGCCGCGCAGTCGAAGGACCCCTATGAGCTGATCGGGGACGGGCAAGCGTGAATATGGGTGCAGATCAAAGCAACCTCGTTGAGCTGCCAGGGGTCCTTCGACTCCATCCATCCATTCGTAAACGAATGGTTGAATCCGCTCAGGATGACAGGCGGAGCGCACCGCCGCGGTGGAAATTTCTCCGGCCCCGTCGTAATATTTCAGCCCGGTTTCGAAAGGACCCCTCTTCATGATGCTAGGCCTTTCCCTCTCAGCGTTTACCGCGGTGCACGTGATCATCAGTCTGATCGGGATCTTGTCGGGAATTATCGTCGTGGCCGGGATGCTGTCGGCCAAAGGGATGAACGGCATGACCGCGCTGTTTCTTTTGACCACGGTGTTGACCAGTGTGACTGGCTTCGGATTCCCCTTCACCCACCTCTTACCCTCGCACAAGGTGGGCATCATTTCGCTGGTGGTGCTGGCGATTGCGATCCTGGCGCGCTACAGCTTCCACATGGCTGGCCAGTCGCGCTGGATCTACGTGGTCACGGCTTTGATTGCGCTTTATCTCAACGTGTTCGTGCTGGTGGTGCAGAGCTTCGAAAAGGTGCCGGCCCTGCATGCGCTGGCTCCGACCCAATCCGAACCTCCGTTCCTGGTCGCGCAGCTGGTGGTGCTGGCGCTGTTCATCGTGCTGACTATTCTTGCGGTGAGAAAATTCCATCCCGATCCCGGCCGGTGATGATCGACTAGAACCGCAGGTTCAGCAGGGGCGTGGCAGCGGGCGCGCGTTTCGGAGCGGAAGGGTTCGAATCGCTGCCTTGCAGCCGGATATTGCCGATGAATCCGTCGGTGTGAGCGTAAATCCCCTGGATCATCAGGGCGTGACCGAAAATCCTGAGGAATTTTTTCTGACTGTGTTCCAGCCGGTACGCCGCGAATGTGGTTGCGATCTGGATGATCCCCATGGTCGCGGCATACCGCGCCGCGGTCGGATGCTTGCCCAGAAGGAATGAACTGCCCCGCGGGAATCCGGATTCTTCGTAGCCCGGCATCTGCGCGACGGTGGTATAGCCGTCCAGAACATTCGAAAGGGTGTACGCGCCCGCCTCAATCCAAAATATCTTCTTATTGAATTTATTGAATAGCGGCTGCGGTCGCTTGGCGGCGACTGCCACGTCCGGAGTTGCGTCCGGCAGGTCGAGGGTTTGGGCCCACGCGCTTCCCGCCCCCAGCAACAGTAGAGCCGTGATGAGCGGCTTCATGAGTTCTGGTCGAATCCACGGAGAGCTTCCACTGCTCTTCCGCCGCCGGGGTGGCGGCAATCAACGACGTGGCGAAGGATGCGGGACAAGCGTTTCAGGAATGGCGGCAACATTGGCAGACCATGCAGTGCACCCAGAGCGCCAACCGATAACGCGCCAAACAAAGACACATGTCGGGCCTGCGTCCCAGCCAGTGCGCAGGAGATTGCGCGTCTGGCGCCTCGTCTGCCTCTTTGTGAATTTTTTCGCGGGGACACGGGCCCACGCGCGAGGCCGGAAGTTCCTTCGTGTAACTTGGCGTCCTTGGTGGTTCAAGCTCTTGGTTGTTGGAAAAAGGCTGAAAGGATTTGGGTCGGAAGCAAACTGGGTCCGCCTGCTTCGCCCTGCGGAAGCGGTTCGGCCGCTGCTCAGGCGGTGACCAGCGGACCGCAACTTCCGTAACCTGCCTTCTGCGGCCCCACGGCAACTATCCTTTCGGGCGGGGGTTTCAGACACGTATGACGAACAAAATCACCAACTCGCTCTTAGTCCTGGCAGTGGGAGGCCTGATGTTTGCCGGCTCTGCTGCTGCTCAAACCGCAACCACAACCTCGGGCGCCGGACCGGGCGTCGTCGATCCCGGCCATCCGCGCGTGAATGAAGTGAATCAGCGCGAAGAAAACCAGCAGAAACGCATCGCCAACGGGATCAACAACGGCTCCATGAATGCGCATGAGACCGCGAATGTGGAGAGGCGCGAAGCCAGTGTGCAGAAGCAGGAGCAGGCGGACATGGCGAAGCACAACGGTCATTTGACCAAGGCGGAGCAGAACCAGTTGAATCGCCGCCAGAATCGCATCAGCCGCAGCATTTACCGGGACAAGCACAACAACAAGTAGAGTTCGCGAATCACGGTCATGAGGGCAAGGCCGCAGCCGGGCTGCAGTTTTGTCCTCATCCGCTTTTATCCCGGCTTGACCTCGCGTGGCGGATCACGGATCCGTCGATGGCTTGGCCCTTCGGCGACGAACCAGCTTCATCATTTCAAACCACGTGATACTCACCGATCCCAGGGCAAATGAGATCACCAGGTCCTTCGCGGGCAAAACTGAAAACTGAAAAACCATGCGTATGCCGGGCACATAAAGGACGGCCAACAGAGTCGCGATCGTCCACAGAGAGACCAGCCACAACGCTGTATTTCGAACCCGGCCTTCCTCAAATGCGATTCGGAGAGCCGAGCGATTGGCCCAGATCAGCGTGAGGTTTCCGGCTACCAGCGCGGTGAAGGCAATCGCGCGGGCATGTTCCGGAGCGTGGCCCCAGCGCATGGCGAAGATAAACGCAATCAGCACAGCGACCAGTACACCCAGGCCTTGCAGCAGGCCCAGCGTAACCGTGGAACGGGAAAAGAGGCGGGCTTGCTCGGGGCGGGGTTTTCTCCCCATGATCCCCGGTTCTTCGGCTTCCGCCTCAAAGGCAATCGAACACGCCGGATCGACGATCAGTTCAAAGAAGACGATGTGCAGCGGCATCAGGAGGATGGGCCAGTTGAAGATCACGGGCAGGACGGCCAGACCCGCGATGGGAACGTGGACGGCAAAAACGTAACGGACGGCATTAGTCAGGTTGTCATAGATTCTTCGACCCAGCCGGACCGCATCCACAATCGCCGGGAAGTCGTCATCGGCCAGCACCAGCGCGGCCGCCTCGCGCGCCACGTCCGAGCCTCTCGCGCCCATGGCAATACCAATGTGCGCGGCTTTCAACGCGGGGGCGTCATTGACGCCATCGCCCGTCATGGCCACCACTTCCCGGTTGGCTTTGAGGGCCTCCACCAATCGCAGCTTCTGCTCGGGCCGCACCCGAGCGAAAACATTGCAGTCGCGGACCATTGCCTGCAGCTCGGGCGCGTCCATGCGCGCCAGAGAGTCGCCGGTTACGACGTGAGCCGGGTCGAGTAATCCTGCCTGGGTTGCGATCGCGGTTGCTGTCCCCGGATAGTCGCCTGTAATCATCACCACGCGGATTCCGGCTTTTGCCAGTTCAACCACTGCGCCGGGGACCGTCGATCGAATGGGGTCGGCAAGACCAATCAGCCCCAATACCTCCAGCCGCAGCCGGCGCTTGTCGTCAGGCAGCTCGCCGCCAAGCGTGGCTCCTCTGGCCACCGCGATCACGCGCATGCCGCCTCCGGTCATTCTCTCCAGCGCGGATTCAAGAGCATCCCGCAAGTGCCCTGGCATCGGCGAAAGGCCAAAAATTTGCTCGGGAGCGCCCTTGGCCGCCAGGAATATCGGAGAACCCGCATAAGCTTTCGCGACCAGCATGCAGTCTGATGACAGGGGATATTCGCGAATAAGGCGGCCGGGAGATGTATGCGCCGGCCGGGCCGCGACCACCGCTTTGTCCACGGGATCTGCCGTGTTCTCTTCGGATGCGAGCGCGGCAATTTGCAGCACTTCATCTGTCGTCGCCATCCCGTTTTCCTGAGGGCTGACAAAGACCTCTTGCACCGCCATCCGGTTTTCCGTCAGCGTGCCGGTCTTGTCCACGCAAATGACAGTGGCTGCCCCCAGCATTTCGATGGCGGGAAATTGCCTCGTGAGGACTTTCTTCTGCGAAATACGCCAGGCCCCAATGGCCATGAATATGGCCAGCACCAGGGGAAATTCCTCCGGGACCAGCGAGATGGCCAGGGCCAGCGCCGAAATCACGCCCTTGGCCCAGTCTCCGCGGAGCAAGCCATACATTCCTGCCACGAAGCCGCAGACCAGAAGACCCAGGATGCCGAAGGTGCGCACCAGTTTGGCGGTCTCCTTTTCGAGCTTTGTGGATTCCGGCCGAACCTGGCCCAGTTGAGTGCCGATCTTCCCAATTTCAGATTCCGCACCGGTGGCGCTCACGACCACGATTCCATGTCCACGAACCACCAGCGTTGCGGAGTAAACCATTGCCGATTCGCTGGCTTTCCCGGAGCCTGCTGCGATCGCCGGCCCCTTATCGACCGGAATGCTCTCTCCGGTAAGCAGCGATTCATCGAGCGCGAGCAGAACGCTCTCCAGGACGCGGCCGTCGGCCGGGACGCGGTCGCCTTCATTCAGAATGACGATGTCTCCGGGAACCACCTCCCGGGCGGGAATGCGGCGCATCGCCTCCGACCTCATTACGAGCGCGCGCGGACTGGTCAGGTCACGCAAGGCTTCGAGGGTGCGCTCGGTGCGGTGCTTTTGCGTGGTCGAAATTCCGATGACAATGAAAATGCTGGCCAGAATCGCGATCGCCTCCCGCAGATCGCCAACCAGCAGATAGACCAGGCCCGTGCTCAGCAGGAGGATGATCATGGGCTCTTTCAAGGTGCCGAGGACGATGGAGAAAAGAGTCAGCTTGTTTCCCGACGGGAGGACATTGGGCCCGTATTGCCTAAGGCGTTTCCGGGCTTCGGAGTCGGTCAGCCCGGTGTACGAAGTGGATTGCGGCGCCGTGATCTCTTCTGCCAAGTCAGCCTCGAATGGTCAGAACTGGAAGGCTGGACTTCGCTATCACGCGATGGACCAGGGCCCATGGAATGTGAGTGGTCGCCCGGTCCCAATCTCCGCCGCTCCGGACTCCCATGACCAGCGCGCTGGCCTTGAGGCGATTCGCGAAACCCGGAATCGCATTCGCGGGATGAGCGAACTCCACATGTATTTTGCCGATGCGCCGGCGGAGATACGGATCGGCGGCGGCTTTTATCTTTTCTTCTGTTTCTTTTCTGATTCGGCTTTGTTCCGGGCGCGATTGGATGTACGGATCGGCGGCGCGGATCACCGACACCCTGCAGTTGAACCTCCGGGCGAATGTCGAAAGATGAGGCAGCGCCGCCAGCGAATGGGGCTCGAGATCGGTGGCAAACACCAGTCGCGTCATTGGCCGCCTGCCGGCCCGCACTTTCGGCCCCAGGACAAAAACCGGGCAAGCAGCCTTCCGGAAAATCTCTTCGGCCACCGAGCCGAACGCGATGCGCGCGGCCCGGAGGCGCGCCGAAGTGCTGAGTACGATTAAATCGATACTGCCGGCCGCGATGAATTCCGCCATGGCCGGGGCAGCTTCGCCCTCAATCATGCGGGTTGCGCAGTTCGAGAAACCTCCTTCCTGCAGCCAGCGCGCCATCGCTTCCTGGGCCAGGGCCCACACCTGCTGCTTCTTTAGCTCCCGCACGTCCTGGGGGCCGAAACTGTATTCCAGGGAATCGATGGCATGCACCGCGGTGACCCGGGTTCGCGGGACGTGGGCCAGGTTCTGCGCAAACTTCATGGCGGAGGTTGACGCGGGAAGGAAATCAGTGGGCACAGCAATCTGGTAAGGCGGTCTGCCGGCTCGCTTACTGGCGTCTTTCATGGTCCCCTTCCCGGGCGCCCGCTCAACTTTTATCATCTTCACCGGCCTGACGGCTTAAGCGATGTGACGTCAATCACAGCGGCTGGTGAACCGGCGAGCACAGCCAGCCCTTTCCCTGGCGCCGTTGTCTGGCACTTCAAGGTTTTTTTGTTCCGGCTTACCTGAGTGTTCCATCCATTTCCGAGTACCTTCGTAACTCCCATCCCTGATTCACCCGCGATATTCTAGTCGCACTTTCCCCCAATGGACGACGTCAGGCGTCTTTCCACCAGACTGCCTGCTGATTGATTTTTTCGGGGCTCAGGGAGCAATGGCCAATAAGATAGGACGTTTCGACATACTCAGCGAAATCGCGCATTCCGACATTGGCGCGGTCTATAAGGCCGCCGATCCGGAGAGCGGACAGACGATTGCCCTGAAGACCATCCGGCTGCAGATGCTGGATGAACAGGCCGACGTGCTGGTCGACACCATTCTCCAGGAAGCTTCCGGCACCAAGCCGCTCAGCAGCCACAACATCGCGCAACTTTTAGGCGTCGAAGTGATCGACGGCCAGTGCTGCGCCTCCGAGGAATACGTACAGGGCAACAGCATCGCCACCATGCTGGCCCGCAAGGAAGGTTTTTCCATCTGGGACCTGCAGGACATCGTGCGCCAGACCTGTCAGGGACTGGACCACGCACACTCCCACAATGTTGTGCACTACAGTCTGGAGCCGGCCAAGATCATGGTCACCTGGGACGGCACAGTCAAAGTCCTCAGCTTCGGGGTGTCCTGCATGGGCGCGTTTACCTGCCAGGCTGCGGGCAAGGCGCCGGATGTTCTGCATTACGTTTCGCCGGAACAGTTGCGCGGCGATCCCGTGGATGGCCGCTCCAACATTTTCAGCCTGGGCGCGATCCTGTACGAAATGGCGACCGAGACCAAGGCTTTCCCCGGCGACGATGCGGACGAGGTCCGGCAGGGAATTGTCGAAGCCACTCCTCCGGCTCCCATCGCGATCAATCCGAAGATTCATCCCGTGCTCAGCGAAGTCATCATGAAGGCGCTCTCCAAAGCGGCGGAAGACCGTTATCCAAGCGGACAGGAGCTGGTCAACGATCTGGAGCGCTGCAAGGAAAGCACCACCAAGTCGGCTGCCAAGAAGTCAGCGCCGGCCCAGGGGCTGAACGCGCCGCAGGCCGCCAAGGCCGCAGTTGCGGCCGCCGTGCCTCCGCCCGCGCAGAAAGCAGCGGCTCCGGCCGCAGAAGTCTCGGCTGCCAGCGCGCAAACCATGGCTCGGCCAGCCTTGTCGGATCGGGCTCCAGGCAACGCCTCTGCCTCCGCCAGCGCTCCCGCCAAAGCCGCCGCGGCGGCTGCGGGATGGGAGGGTGCGAGCGCGGTCTCCACCGCCGCGCCGGCGAAAGCGCCGAAAGCCGCAGCAGGCCCGGCGAAAGCCGCCGCGCAGACGACGTTTCAGGAACGGGCCAGCGCCGTGGCCGATGTGGAGCCCGCCACCGAGGCGCCTGCGTTTCAGGTCGATCCCTCCATGGCGGAAAGCGCGAAGAATGCCGCCAAGGGGCCCAGCTTTTCTGAAATGAACGAGCTGCCGCCGCTGAAAGAAATCTACACGCCGCCTCCGCCTCCGCCTCCGCTTGAGCCCGAATTCGAAGGCGAGCCGCCGGCTTCGTTGAGCCGGGTTCACCAGGAAAAACCGGAAAAGCCCAGGGTGCAGCCGCGTGAAGTGGCGCGCAAGGCAGTGACCGAAATCAAGAAGACCCCGCCCCAGCTTTTTCTGTATTCGATCGCGGGCGCGGTGGCCATCATCCTGCTTGTGGTAGGTTTCATCGCCTACCGCATCCATTCGGAAAATTCGACCGACGAAGGTTCGGCCGAGCCGCCGGTGGCCGCGGCGCCGGTCGAAGCCAGCCCCAAGCCGGCCTGGAACCAGGCGCAGCCTCCGGTGCAAGCGCCGGCGCAAGCCCAGCCCGAACAGATTACGGCCGCCCGTGAGGCGCCTCCCGTATCCGTGGTCCCGAAGTACAATCGGAACAGCAACCGGAAGAAAGGCAAAGTCCAGGCCCAGGCCCCGGCGATCATTCCCGGACAAATGACTATCAACTCAACTCCGGAAGGCGCGGAAGTCAGGATCGACGGGCGCAGCGATCCCAGTTGGATTACTCCTTTCAACCTGCCCGGCCTGGCCCCGGGACAGCATAGCGTGACGGTTTCCCGCGCCGGTTACGCCCCCGAAACCCGTAACATCGATGTGGCTTCAGGCAGCAAATCTTTTCTCGTGATCCAGTTGGCGCAACTGACCGCCGCGGCCGCGATCACCAGCCAGCCCGCCGGAGCTCAGATTTTTCTCGACGGCAAAGATACCGGCCGGGTGACTCCGGCGCAGATTTCGGTGGACAAGCCGGGCCCGCATAATTTCCTGGTCAAGAAGCAGGGCTTCCTCGACGAGACTTCCTCCGCCACCCTGCAAGCCGGCCAGGTCTTCCATTTCGCGCCGACGCTCCGGGCTCTGGGCTCAGCCGATGACATCAAGCTGGGGGGCAAATTCAAGAAGCTGTTTGGCGGCGGGGACATGGCGGGCATGGGCGGGGTCAACGTCAAGACACAGCCCAAGGGCGCGCAGGTCGCGGTCAACAACCGTATCCTCGACAAGTTCTCGCCCGTCGAGTTCTATCTCAATCCGGGCACGTATTTGATCGATATCACCGCGTCGGGCTACAAGCCGGTGCACCGCGTCATCGAAGTGCAGAAGGGCGGCAAGATCGCGCTGGATGAGAATCTGGAGCGGCAGTGAGCGGAGCAGTGGGCAATCAGCAATTAGCTCTTAGCCTTTAGCTCTTAGCAAATTGCCGGGTAAAAAATTGGCATTGAAAAAAGGCCGCCATATTTTATGGCGGCCCTTTTATTGTGGTTAATTCCCAAGAGCTAAATGCAGAATGCTGACGGCTGAATGCTCCTTCAGAATCCCCAACCGCGGCGCCCGCGTCCGCCGTAGTTGGACTGATAGCCAGTTTGATAGCCCTGGTCGTACGAAGCCTGGTAAACGTGCTTGTCACCCATGTAGCTGTGGTATCCGTGATCGGAGTGGCTTGAGCCTCTGGGATATGGATTGAACGGTTTGCCCTGGGCTACGTCTTTGCGGGCCTGATAGGAGCCATCCTGAAGACCCTGGTTGTAGCCGGCGCCGCTGGCGCTGCCATTACCGTATCCGCCGCGCCCGTAGACCGAGCCGGGATACCCATAACCTCCGCTCGGGTAGCCGTAGCCGCCGCTCGGATAACCATAGCCGCCGCTGGGATAACCATAGCCGCCGCTGGGATAACCATAACCGCCGCTGGGATAACCATAACCGCCGTTAGGGTAGGTTCGGGGAACACGGTTGTAGACTTGCCCGCCGTAGTAGCCATCGTTCCGATGCTCGCGTTCCCGCGAGCGCTCCCACCAGTGATGGTCATTCTCGTCGTGATCCTCGCCGCGACGCCAGTTGTAGTTCGAATCATGGCGCCGGTCGGCATGATCTTCTTTATATTTGTGATCATCGTGGTCGCGGGCCAAAGCCAGACCGCTGAACATCAGTGTGATCGCGACCGCCAGTGCTGCCATTCTCATGCTGCGCATAGTTCCTCCCACCCGGTACCATCGTCCGATGAGCTTGATTGCGATCACGCTTGCTCTCGAGTCGACACCTGGGACCGGTCTGCTAAAACCTCGGATGCCAAAGCAAATTAAATTGGCTGTACCGCGGAGCATATTTATTTGAACCTTAAGTGAACCTTAAATCTAAGCGCAGCAATCACTTGGCAGTGGTAGACTGAGCACGATCAGGGGCGAATTCAAGGAGAAAAGCGAGGCAACATTCATGCCCATCGAGCGGGTTGGAGTGATCGGCGCGGGAACCATGGGCAACGGCATCGCCCACGTGTTTGCGCGCAGCGGATATCGCGTGACGCTGTGCGATGTGGAGCAGCGGTTTCTCGATCGCGGCCTGGAAACTATCGGCAGGAATCTCGATCGCGAGTTGGCCAAGGGCAAAATTACCGCGGCCGACAAAGCGGCGGCGCTGAAGCGGATCGGGCCGGCGCTCAAGCGCGGCGAACTTGCCGGCTGCGATTTTGTGATTGAAGCGGCCACCGAGAAATTTGAAGTCAAGGCGGAAATTTTTCGCGACCTCGATGAGATCTGCCGCCCGGAAGTGATCCTGGCCACCAATACTTCTTCCATTTCGATCACCCGGCTGGCCGCGGTGACCCGGCGTCCGGCAAAAATTATCGGTATGCATTTCTTCAATCCCGTGCCGGTGATGAAACTGGCGGAAGTGATTCGCGGGCTGGCCACCTCGCAGGAAACTTTCGCGACCATGCGCGACCTGGCCTTGCAACTCGACAAAACGCCGATCGAAGTGAACGACGCGCCCGGGTTTGTTTCCAACCGCGTGCTGATGCCGTTGCTGAATGAAGCCATGTACGCGGTCATGGAAGGCGTGGCCACTCCCGAAGCCGTGGACGAAGTGTTCAAGCTGGGCATGGCGCATCCCATGGGGCCGCTGACCCTGGCGGACTTCATCGGGCTCGACGTCTGCCTTGATATCATGCGCGTGCTGCAGGACGGCCTGGGCGATCCCAAATACCGGCCGTGCCCGCTGCTGATCAAGATGGTGGACGCAGGCTGGCTGGGGAAAAAGAGCGGCCGGGGCTTCTACAAGTACTAGGAGGACCTGGTGTGGCGCGGGCGCCCTCGCCCGCGAGATTCCAGCTTGGCGTCAGCGGCCGGGGGCTGGGGCGCCCGCGCCACACTAAATCATGGCGGACCAGAGCGATCGCGGTATCTATATTCTCGGGGGCGCACTTGGTATTGTCGCCGGAGTTCTCGACGTAAAAGTCGGCGACCTGCTGCTGACCGCCCTTTTCGTGCTGGCGGCCACCATGCTCCTGGGTGCCCTTCGCCCCCAGCGGCCCTGGCGATGGACCTTGCTGGTGGCCGCGTTCGTCCCGCTAGTCCAACTCGTCGCCTACGCCGTGCTGACGGAAAAACCCTATCGCGCCCAGATTTACGAATCGTTTCTCGGCTTCCTGACCGGAGTCGCCGGTGCTTACGGCGGCGCGACAGCGAGACGCGGCTTGGGGGAGTTGTGGAGGACGTGAGGAGGGCAGCTGTCAGTATTCAGCTCTCAGCACTCAGCCGTCAGCACTCAGCTGTCAGCCTTCAGCTGGAAACGTCTTGTCATCCTGAGCGGAGCCGGGTGATTCGCTTGCGGCTCGCCTGGCGCAGTCGAAGCACCCCTATTCGCTTATCCGGCGCCGGCAGTTGGGTTGTGATGTCCAGGAATGGCGCAGCGAGAACCGGCAGCGCCCGCGTACGATCCGCTCATTAGGGGTCCTTCGACTTGTTGCTGCGCTCAGGATGACAACGTCGCAAGCTGAGTGCTGAAGGTGACAGCTGAAGCTAGAAGCCAGAAGCTGACACTGACCGCCGCACTCCTCATCCCATTAGTTACTCGCGTTTCCACAGCCTGCGCGAGTATTCTTCGGACATGGGAGTTTCGGTTTCGGTGCTGGCCAGCGGCAGCCGGGGGAACAGCACCGTCGTCTCCAGTTCGCGCACCAAGATTCTCGTGGATGCCGGAATTTCCTGCCGCGAGACGGTGAAGCGCATGCGCGCCCAGGGCGACGATCCGCGGACGCTTTCCGCCATCCTGATTACTCACGAACACTCGGACCACGTGTACGGCCTCGCCGTGCTGGCCAGAAAATTTCAAGTGCCGGTGTTCATGACCGGCGCTACCCATCAGGCCTGGGCCAGGGCCCTGCGGGACGAAGCAGGTGAGCTGCCGCAACTGGCTCGGCTCGAGATTTTCTCCGCGGGGCGCAAGCTGCAGGTGGGCGATATCGAGATCACTCCCTTCACCATTCCTCACGACGCTGCCGATCCGGTCGGTCTAACGTTCCGCGCTGACGGGATCAAGGTGGGCATTGCCACCGACCTGGGGTATATGCCGCCGAATGTGTGCGATCAGTTGCGGGGTTGCGACGTTTTGGTCATTGAATCGAATCACGATCTCGAAATGTTGCGGGGCGGACCGTATCCCTGGTCGGTCAAACAGCGGGTCGGAAGCCCCACCGGGCACCTCTCCAACGACAAACTCGCCAAATTCTTATGCACCGAATACGATGGCAACGCATCATACATAGTGCTGGCGCATCTATCGGAGCTGAATAACCATCCCGAACTCGCGCTGGATACAGCGGAAAAGGCGTTGGGGCGGCGCCAGACGTTATTGCTGAACCGGGTGATGCTGGCGCGACAGGCGGAGCCGATGGCGGCGATCCAGCTGTAATCTCATGCTTTCATTCCTATGAGCCAGTGCGTGGACCCCATCGTTGGAAAAATTCTTGCTGGCTGGCGTTATGACATCTCCGGCCTGGCGCCGGAGATGCGCGAAGATTACGAAGAACACTTCGACAGTTGCGCCCACTGCCGCTCCCGGCAGCGTCTGCACCGCAACATCGACCTGGCATTGATCGTCCTGGCCTCGCTTTCCGGCGCCGTCTTCCTGATGGCTTTTGGCGTAATCCTCCATCTCAACCCCCGGCACGCTTTCTGGCTGGAAGTAGCGGCGCTGGTGGGATTCGCCCTTTCCACCCTGATCTGGCTGGGGGTGGCGGTAACCACGCCGGCGCCCATGGCAGTAGTCGATGCTGCGAAGCTGGGAGCCCGCCGGGTGCACGATCGCCTGCCCGCGGAAATCCGCGAACGCCTGCCCGAGGAATTCCGTCTGAAAATTACCGGGTCGTAAGCGAACCACCACAAGCCATGCCGCGACGGGTCTCCGACCGTCCGGCCGAGGAACGCTTGGTGAAGCTTTTGTTCCCGTGCGGCTTCCGGCACATCAACGTTATTTCTTCTTCTGCAACCGACCCAAACTGGGGCAGAATCCGAGTTATGGACAGTTCGCTCCAGCTGCTTCGGACCGTGCGTTTGTTCCTGCTTGCTTCCATCGTGCTCTAT
Source organism: Terriglobales bacterium (assembly GCA_035632335.1). Taxonomy (GTDB): domain Bacteria; phylum Acidobacteriota; class Terriglobia; order Terriglobales; family Acidobacteriaceae; genus JAIQFF01. The sequence continues at coordinate 4,769 of DASQHA010000155.1, read as the reverse complement.
GCCGCGATTGCTGAGCGCTTCGGACCGGCTCCGAAAGCCCACGCTCCACTGGTTTTTTACGCGATTACTGTGGTAGCGATCAGCCTGATTGCAACCACGTTCGCCATACGGCGCGGCAGGCTGGCAAAATTGGAAGAAGTTCTCTCCTCCCATCAGGAAGAGATGGCTGCCCTCAAACCCTGGCGGGCGATCTATCTTTTGATCTTCATGGCCTGTGAAGCCGTAGCGCTCTACGGTTTAGTCTTGCGGTTCCTGGGATTTACCTTCACCCAGGTGGCCCCGTTTTACATAGCGGGGTTCGTTCTGATGCTGTATTTCGCGCCGCACCGTCCCTCCGATGCGATAGGCTAGAAGCATGTCCATCAATGGACCAGACGACCTCGCCGGCATGCGCGCTGCGGGCGCCATCGTGCGCCGCATGCTCGAGGCCATGAAGCGGGCCGTGCGTCCCGGCATCACGACTGCTGAACTCGATGAAGTCGGCGCCGCGGTGATGCGCGCGCACGGCGCGCAATCCGCCCCGCAGCTGGTCTACAAGTTTCCCGGCGTAAATTGCATCAGTTTGAACGAGGAAGCCGTGCACGGCATTCCCGGAGAACGCACAGTCGAGGCCGGCGACCTGGTCAAGCTCGACGTCACCATCGAGAAGGATGGTTTCATGGCCGATGCCGCCGAAACGCTTGCGGTGGGGGAGGTTTCGGTGGAGAGCCGGCTGTTGATTGCTTGTGCCGAGCGCGCCTTTACTAAAGCCATGCTGGTGGCCCGCGCCGGATTCCGCGTGTTCGAGATTGGCCGCGTGGTGGAACGCGAAGTGCGGCGCTGCGGTTTCTCCGTGATTCGCGATCTTGGCGGACACGGCATCGGCCGCACCATCCACGAAGAGCCTCGCGTGCCTAACTATGCCGATCCCGAGGCCAATCAGCTCCTGACCGAAGGCCTGGTGATTACCGTGGAGCCGATCATCGCTGCCGGATCAGGACGCGCAGTTGTAGCGGACGATGGTTGGACGGTACGCACCGCGGATCGCAGACCATCGGCACACTTCGAGCAGACTCTGGTGATCACCCAGGGCGAGCCCATCCTGCTGACTGCCGGCTAGCGCAAGAGGCCTAACCACAAAGGACACAAAGAAGGAGATCCTGAAAGTCTCTGGAGTTCCTTCCTGGTCCTTGGTGTCCTTAGTGGTTTAAGTTTTGTGCTTGCTACAATCCCAAACATTGTCCATTTCCTTTCAGGTCGATGCCACTTCCGGCGCCGGTCGCGCCGGACGCCTGACCACGCCGCATGGAGTTGTTGAAACGCCGGTCTTCATGCCGGTCGGCACCGTAGCGTCCGTCAAAGGCGTTTCGCAGGACATCCTGGAAGACCTGGGCGTACAAATCCTGCTGGGAAACACCTACCACCTCTACTTGCGTCCCGGCGTGGAACAGGTGCGCCAGTTGGGCGGGCTGCATCGTTTCATGGCGTGGCCGCGGGCGATTCTCACCGACTCCGGCGGGTTCCAGGTTTTCAGTTTGAATGAGCTGCGCAAAGTGACTGAGGAAGGCGTGACGTTCCGTTCGCACCTGGACGGCTCGGCCCACTTCTTCAGTCCGGAAAGCGCTATGCAGGCGCAGATCGGCCTGGGCGCCGACATCATAATGGCGTTTGATGAGTGCACTGAGTTTCCCGCGGACCGGGAGCGGACGCGGCAGTCGATGGAATTGACGCTACGCTGGGCCGCGCGCAGCAGGAAATATTTTGAGGATCACAAGCACGAAGTGCCGTGGAGCTCGGTTTCCGGTTTCCAGTTTCCGGTTTCCAGCCATCCCATTTCCACCAATACCGGTACTGAAAACTGGAAACCAGAAACTGGAAACTGCGACACGACGCAATCTCTTTTCGGGATTGTGCAGGGCGGCATGGATGCTGCCCTTCGCCGGGAATCGGCCGAGCGCACGGTCGAGATCGGTTTTCCCGGATACGCCATCGGGGGCCTGAGCGTGGGCGAGCCGCGCGCCCGGACCCGCGAAATTGTCGAGTCCACCCTGCCCCATCTTCCTGCCGACAAGCCGCGCTACCTCATGGGGGTGGGCACGCCGGAAGAGATTGTCGAATACGCCAATCTGGGCATCGACATGATGGATTGTGTTTTGCCCACCCGGGCGGCGCGGCATGGGCTGCTGTTTACGTCCCAGGGCAGGATATCGATCAAACAGGCCAGATACGCGTCCGATCCGGACCCGCTGGATCCCAATTGCGGCTGCCGGGTCTGTCGGCGCTACTCCCGGGCCTATCTGCGGCATCTTTATGCTGCCAATGAAGTTCTGGCCCAAGTCCTTAATACTGTCCACAACCTCAGCTTCTACCTTGACACCATGCGGGCGGTGCGTCATTCTATTGCGCTTGGGAACAGGGCCCAACTTCTTTCCGGGGAGCAGTCTGGAGTAAAACCATAATCCGGCGTCCCCGGGGCATGCCTGAAGCGAAAAGAATCTCCGGCCTGAGGAAGTGAGAAATCCTGCGGTAAAATCCACAGGGTCAGGACGCGCCAGGGGGCGTCGTGCTGGTCTATTTGGAACGGCAGCAGAATCGTTTCATCGGCATCGCGATATGGGCATCGCACTATGAGCATCGCAAGCATACTGGCGCTACAGACAATGGGAGCGGGAGGCTGGCTGGGTTTTGCCCCACTGATCTTCATCTTTGCCATCTTTTACTTTCTCCTGATCATGCCGCAGCAGCGCCGCCAGAAAAAGTGGCAGCAGATGCTGAACGATCTGAAGACCGGGGACAAGGTTGTGACCAGCGGCGGGCTGCGCGGGACTGTCATCGCGCTGCGTGACGATTACATCCAGTTGCGCGTGCCGCCGGACAATCTGCGTCTGGAAGTGACCCGGGCCTCGGTGGCTTCGGTGGTCGCGCCGGAGGACAAGAACAACAAGGCAGCATGAGTAGCGCCGCCGTTCCGCCGGCTGTCGGGTGGGCGTACCGCACCCCCATCGGGCCGGCAGGATGCAGGCGCTACAAAGATCGAGCTCTACAGAAAAGAAATTAACCCTCAGGCCATGAACAAGACTTTAGGTTGGAAGCTCGGACTGACCGTCGGAACCCTGCTGCTCTTCCTGTTCGGTATCTTCGGAATTCCGAAGGACTTTTCAGGCAGCGGGCTGCTGGCGTCCATACAAGAACGCATTCACCTGGGGCTCGACCTCAAGGGCGGCACGCACCTGATCCTGCAGGTGCAGGTCAACGACGCGGTGAACGGCGATTCCGACCGTGCACTGGAGCGCGTCAAAGAAGACTTGCGCACGCGCAAGATCAATTACACCGAGATCACCAAGCCGGATCCGGTGAACCATCCCGACCAGATCGTGCTGAAAGGCGTGCCCCCGGAATCCACTTCCGATCTGCGCTCTGACGTCAGCGAGCGCCTGCCCGAATACGACCTCAATTCGAGTGCGGACAACTCGTGGACGTTCACCATGAAGCCGCAGGCGCTGGCCGAGCTGAAAAATCGCGCCGTGACGCTTGCCATCGAAACCATCCGCAATCGCATTGACCAGCTGGGCGTGAGTGAGCCGGTGATTCAGGAGCATGGCCTGGGCCAGTATCAGATTCTGGTGCAGCTGCCCGGCGTGGACGATCCGGCGCGGGTGAAGGAAATCATGCAGTCCACCGCCATGCTGGAAATCAAGCAGGTGCTGGGCGGCCCCTATTCCAGCGAACAGGACGCCCTGCAGCAGCACAACGGCGTGCTGCCTCCGGACTCCATGCTGCTGCGCGGACGCAGCGTCGGCAGCCAGGGCGGCGACGATGCCGGCGAACAGTTCTACCTGGTGACCCGCAGTTCGGCAGTCGCGGGCGCCGATCTGCGCTCGGGCGGCGCCACGGTTGGTCGCGACTCAAATACCAATTCACCGGACGTCGGCTTTGTCCTGACCAACGAGGGCGGAAGAAAGTTTGCGGCGTTTACCGGCGCCCACGTGGGCGACAAACTCGCGGTTGTCCTGGATAACCGGGTGCGGGAAGTGGCCACCATCAACGAGCAGATCCATGACCAGGGACGGATCAGCGGCGGCGGCATGAGCGAGCAGGCAGCTAAGGACCTGGCCCTGGTTTTGAATTCCGGCGCGCTGCCGGCCGGCATCAAGTATCTCGAAGAGCGCACGGTGGGGCCGTCGCTGGGATCGGATTCGATCCGGGCAGGGGTTCGGGCGGCGATTATCGGCATGCTCGCCGTGCTGATCTTCATGCTGATCTACTACCGCGGGGCGGGCATTAACGCGGACCTGGCGCTAATCCTGAACCTGATCATTCTATTGGGTTTCATGGGGTATTTTGGCGCCACCCTGACCCTGCCTGGCATCGCCGGCGTGATCCTGACCGTGGGCATGGGCGTGGATTCGAACGTGCTGATTTTTGAACGCATTCGCGAGGAACTGCGGAACGGCAAGACCCCGTCCTCGGCGGTGGAGCAGGGCTTTGCGCACGCCTGGATCACCATCGTCGACACCCACGTGACCACCATCGTGTCGGCGGCCATTCTGTTCCTGTTTGGCACCGGTCCAGTCAAGGGTTTCGCGGTTACGCTGACCTTCGGCTTGCTGGCCAACCTGTTTACCGCGGTGTTTGTCTCGCGGGCGATTTTTGATTGGGTGCTGAGCCGCAAGCGGGTGGGCGAAGCACTGAGTATTTAAACAGTCGTTGGTCGTTGGCTGTTCGTCGTTCGCAGGGTTTGGTAATCCAGGCACCTGAGAGCGGCACGGCAAGACGAACGACCAACGACG
>DASQHA010000154.1:0-4590 GCA_035632335.1 Terriglobales bacterium | reverse complement strand
GATTCAGTCCAGGTTTGGGGTGGGAGACGGGGATTGAACCCGCAACGTCCGGAGCCACAGTCCGGTGCTCTACCAATTGAGCTACTCCCACCGTAGCTTAACGATTATAGCAACTGGGGTGGGAGCTGTCAGAAGGGCGGTAAGGATGACGATTAATGCCGGCCGACGCCGACGTATTCGAAACCCATGGCGCGCAGGCGGGTGGAGTCGAGAAGGTTCTTGGTGTCGACAATTACCGGGCGCTTCAACAGGTGCTTGATGCGATCGAAATCGAGGCCGCGAAACTCCGGCCAGCCGGTGCCGACTACCAGCGCATCCATGCCCTCGCATGCCGCGTAAGGGGTTTCGCAATAGTGGACGGTGCCGTTAAGTTCCATGCGCGCTTCCGGGATGGCTACCGGATCGTAGGCACGAACCCGAGCGCCCCGGGCCACCAGATTCTGGGCCAGCCGCAGCGAAGAAGATCCGGCGACTGAATTCGTGTTGGGCTTGAAAGCCAGGCCGAGAATTCCCACGTCTTTGTTCTGTACCGATTTGACCATGGTCGAGATTTTGTCGACGATGCGGTCGGCCAGGCTGAGATTCACTTCCCGCGCGGCGGTCAACACTTTGAGCGACACTCCCTTGCCGCGCGCCAGTTCGGCCAGCGATTCCATGTCTGACTCGGCGAAAATGCCGCCCATGCCGGCTCCCGGCTGCAGGCAGCGAGGCGCGATTTTCTTGTCGAGTCCGAGCGCCATCGCCAGGCTGACGGCATCGGCATTCACGTGCTCGCACAGGCTCGAAAGCTCGTTGATGAATGAGATCTTGGTCGCCACAAACGCCGTCGCCGATTCCCGCACCAGCTCCGCGGTCTCGTGATTGGTCACAATCACGGGAACGCCGCGCATCACCAGGGGATGCAGAATCTGTTTCAGCGCCAGCACGGCATCGTTGGCGGCCGTGCCCAGGATGATCCGGTCGGGCCAGTTGAAATCTTCGACGGCGCAGCCCGGAGTGAGAAACACGGGTTGCGACACGATAGTGGCTTTCAGTCCAGCGTCTTTCAGCCGCTTCTCCACGCTGCTGGCGGTCCCGACTGACACCGGCGTCATGATGGTCAGAATGGGCGGCTTCGGCGCCAGGCGCGCGATTCGAACCGCCAGGTCGGCCAGGTGCTGCGGCGTGTCTTCCGCCAGGAAGATCACCTGGGCTTTCCGGGCGAACGACTCCATGTCGGTGGAGTACGCCAGCCGGCCGGAGCGCACGTTACGCTTGATTACTTCCGTGAGGTTCTTTTCGAAGAAGGGCACATTGCCCTGTGCCATTTCGACCATGCGGGAACTATCGGGATGGCAGCAGGTTACCGGAGTTCCAAAGTCCGCCAGACAGGCTGAAACAATCGTCCCAAGATAGCCTGACCCGTAAACTCCTGTCTGCATAAGCCTCCTGGCCGTATCGCCCCAAAACCCTTACGGGAAGCGGCTTTACGCAGCAACCCAACATCTTATGTACGCCCAGAAACCGGGCTTGGCAATAGACGGGAAGGCCATGTACTTCGGAGGCGGACAGTGGGCGCCGGACCTCGGACTTCGGCCCTTGAACTTCAGACTTCAGACTTCGGACTTCGGACCTCGGGCCCCGGACCTCGGACCTCGGGCCTCGGACCTCGGGGAGAGTCTTCAACGTCGGTTGATGCGTTATCTGGACTGTGGTGTATCGCCATCGAAGTTCGTCGACCAGAGACCAGGGCGGTGCCGTGGAAGAGCGGAGCTTTAGCGCCGCGTTCCAGAAACAGTGAAGATCCGTGAAATCCGTGGCACAGGTTCTAAGGTCTGAAGTCCGAGGTCAGACGCCCGGTTTACGACACCAGCTGGCGGCCCAGCGGGACCCCGGCCAGATCGACCCAGCAATTCTGTTCGTCTTCGCGCACGAAAGTCAGCTCACTCACCTGGATATCGCGGCTGCCGTCGAAGTGGGTCCAGCGCTCGCGGGCCACGCGATAGGCTCGCTGCGCCTGGGCTTCGTCGCTCATCTTCACGATGGTGAGGTGAGGCATGTAGGGCCACTCTTCCTCGGCGGCCAGCGCCTTGGTGTTGAGCTGGTCATGCAGCTCGCGCATGCGGTAGGAGGCTTCCGCGACTCGAATGTAAACCGTGGGCGTGCGCGGGACGAAGGTTTCAACATCGCCCAAGGTAACCGTAAAAGGAGCGACCAGGCTGCACACTTCTTCGAGGATCGCTACCGCCGATCGCTCCGTCCCCTGCAGCAGACGGGGCGGGAGTACGGTGAGATGAGCCGCCAGGTGGGGTAGGTCGGGGTGAAGCTGCCGCCGGAGCCGTTCGACAAATTCCCCGACCGGATTTCTTACGTAGGCCACCAGGGCATAACGCGGGGTCAGCATGATCCAGTGCTGAATTATACGCCGTGGGCGTAAACGGAGCACCGGATTCAGCGGGGACGAGGGAAGCGAACAGGCCGGACAAAGCCAGAGGTCGGCTATAATCGAACCGAACGTTTCTTACAGTCGGGGCGTAGCGCAGCCTGGTAGCGCACCTGCCTTGGGCGCAGGGGGTCCGCGGTTCAAATCCGCGCGCCCCGACCAAAGCTTTATCCCGGGCGGGCATATCGCTCGACGAGGTACGTGGAAGGCATGGCTTATGAACATCCTGATCTCCATCCTGATTCGTATCGTCGAAGTGATGTTTGTGGCTGGCGTGATCGGATCGGCAATCGTGGTGGTGCTTACTTCGGTGGAGGATTTCAAGATGCTGTTTGAGAAAGAAACCTCGCCCGGCGGGAAATAGGGACCCACCCCCTACGTGGTTTGTGATAGATCACTCAGCCAGCCACCAACGCCGCAGGGCCACCAGCGCCCAGATGCCTTCCACAATTCCAAACGGCCAGGCGCCCTGCAGGAAGCCGTAGATCGAGCCCAGCACGCAGGCCGCGCTGAACCCCAGAATGAACCAGCGGCTGCGATTCTCGAAGGCATAGCACAACAGCATCGCGGTCACGGCGAAAAGTCCGAACCCGGTGAGGCGGCTCATGACGCCGCCCGCGGGTTGGCTAAGACCTGGAGTCTTTTGCTGGGATCGAAGATTTTTCTATCCCACCACTAGCGCGCCGCGGAATCAAGGCTCAAGTTCAGTTCCAGCACGTTGACCCGAGGCTCTCCGAAGAAGCCCCATTGTCTGCCCTGGGTATGGCTGGCGACGATGGCTCGCACCGCCTGCTCGCTCATACCGCGCGCTTTGGCGATGCGCGGCACCTGGAACTCAGCCGAAGCCGGCGTGATGTCGGGGTCAAGTCCGGAAGCGGATGTGGTGACCATGTCGGCGGGCACCGGCTTGCCCGGGTTCTCCGCCTGGGCGCTGGCCACGTCGGCGTTCACGCGATCAATGAGCTTCTGATTGGTGGCCCCGTAGTTGGTTCCTCCGGAACTGGTGGCGTCGTAGCCGTTGCCGGCGGCTGAAGGCCGGGGATGAAAATATCCCGCGCCCACGAAGGGTTGGGCGATGATGCGCGAGGCCACGACGGTCCCGTTGCGCCCGACCAGTTGTCCATTGGCCTTGTCGCGAAAGAAGAGCTGCGCCAGCGCGGTGACCACCAGGGGATAGACCAGGCCCAGCAGGATGGTGGTCACGATGGTCATCAGTACGGAGATCAATAAGTTCTTTTTCATGGCGCTTCTCGTTATTTCGTACTTCGTATTTCGGCCTTCTTATCTCGTACTTCTCACGTCGTTAAATCTGAATTCTCAAATCCGCATTCTGAAATCTGATTTCTGAATTCCTAAGCCATCCCGATCCGAGTGATGACCATATCAATCAGCTTGATGCCAATGAAGGGCACGATGATCCCGCCCACGCCGTAGATCAGGAGGTTGTTGCGCAGGAGCGCGGCCGCTCCCATAGCTCGATACTTCACTCCGCGCAGGGCCAGCGGAATGAGGGCAACGATAATCAGCGCATTGAAAATGACGGCCGACAATATCGCCGAACCGGGCGTCTTGAGATGCATGATGTTGAGCGCGTTCAGCACCGGGAACGTGCCGGCAAACATCGCCGGGATGATGGCGAAATATTTGGCCACGTCGTTGGCGATGGAGAAGGTGGTCAGGGCGCCGCGGGTCATCAGCAACTGTTTGCCGATTTCGACGATCTCGATCAGCTTGGTGGGATTCGAATCCAGGTCGACCATGTTGCCCGCTTCTTTCGCGGCCTGGGTGCCGGTGTTCATGGCGACGCCGACATCGGCCTGGGCCAGGGCGGGCGCGTCGTTGGTGCCGTCTCCGGTCATGGCCACGAGTTTCCCGTCGGCCTGTTCGCGGCGGATCAGGTCCATCTTTTCCTTGGGCGTGGCCTGGGCGAGAAAGTCGTCGACTCCGGCCTCGCGGGCGATGGCGGCCGCGGTGAGCGGGTTGTCGCCAGTGATCATGACGGTGCGAATGCCCATGGAGCGAAGCTGGCTGAAACGTTCCTTGATGCCGCCTTTCACGATGTCCTTGAGATAGATGACGCCCAGCGCGCGCTTGTTCTCGGAGACCACCAGGGGCGTACCACCGGAACGCGCGATCTGCTCGACCGTGGCCTGCACTTCTTTCGAAAG
>DASQHA010000153.1:0-27784 GCA_035632335.1 Terriglobales bacterium | reverse complement strand
GGCCAGCAATCGGCGCGCACGCTGCACTTTTTCGTCTCTCTGGCTCTGCTGCTTTTCCTGCTGGTCCACGTGGCAATGGTTTTTATTGCCGGATTCAGGGGCCGTTTGCGAGCTATGATCACCGGCCGCGCCGGCACAGATACGGAGCACACATGAGCCAGCGTTCACCCGGCGATCGTTCACTTAGCGATCGTTCACTGGGCAATCAGGCGCCCCGCGACCGGTCACGCCGCAGACTGATCACAACCGGACTGGCGGCCGCGGCGGGTGTCGCCGGCCTGGGGGTGGCGGCGCGCCTTGCGCAAAAGTATGGATTGGTCCCGCCCGATCACGGCGGAATCTACGGCCTCGGCGAAACCCTGACCTACGCTTCCCAGCGGTTGCTGACCAGGCACTCGTTAGCCCGGGAGTTCCCTCGGAGCCAAATCTCAAAGCCTCCGTTCGCCAACGAAATGCCTCCCCTGAAAGACGAGTTCAAGCGCCTTCAGGCCGGAGGATTTGCTGACTGGCGGCTCTCCGTCAACGGTATGGTCGCCCGGCCTGCCTCGTTTTCGCTTGACCAGCTTAAGAGCTACCCGTCGCGGAGCCAGATCACCATGCTGCAATGTGAAGAGGGCTGGTCGTACGTCGCCGAGTGGATCGGCGTGCCTCTTTCCCACATCCTGCAAGCCGTCGAAGTCCACCCGCTTGCCAGATACGTTGTCTACTTCTCGATCGATCCCGACTGGTGGGAAAGCATCGATATGGCCGATGCCTTGCACCCGCAAACTTTCCTTGCCTATGGGATGAATGGCGATGAACTCCCCGTGGGCAACGGCGGCCCGCTTCGCCTGCGCCTTCCCCGGCAACTCGGCTACAAGAGCGTAAAATTCATCACCCGCATGACCGTGACCGACAGTCTGAAAGGATTCGGCGAGGGACTGGGCTCCTCGTCTTCCGAGGCAGGCTATGCCTGGTACGCCGGCATCTGACCGGGTCATTGCAGGCGAGCGCCGCGTCCCCGTCGGGGATGGATGAAGGACAACACGAAATCACCTTCAGGCGCGACGCGTCGATGCCGGTGCGACCCTAAAGAGTCAATCTCCTTTCACCGATTCCCTTGCCTTCGCCGCTCCAGGAATGGAGTACCATAGTGCCCGCAAGCTGGCTTCATCCTGTAAGGGCCTCATACGGGCCGAGGGCCGAGAGCTTCCTTCATAAATTCCCAGTCACTGGCTCCGGTACCTCGATGCGAAGGGGGAGCCATGCGTGCTCAAACATGCGTCCGGTCGAAACGTACCCGCCGGACTATCTTCCTGATGTTTGCTATCGCCGCCGTGGTTGTGCTGCCGGCCCGGGCGCAGAAGAAATCCGCGGGCGCGAGTCTTCCCAAGTACGATGTCCAGGCCGAAACCAAGATTAAAGCCACCGTGGAAGAGGTCAAGCTGCCGCCCAAAGGCAGCGAGAAGGAGATTGTCCACCTGCAGGTAAACGAGGGCGCCAACTCGATCGATGTCTATCTGTGCCCCAAGACTTTTCTGGACGACATGGGCATGAGTTTTGCCAAGGGAGACGCGGTCGCCATAACCGGCGCAAAAGCGAAGCTGGGCGACGCCGACGTTTTTCTGGTGCGGGAAATCGTCAAAGGAAACGACAGCTTCGTCCTGCGCGACGCCAAAGGAGAACCCGTCTGGGACTGGCGCCACTGACCGCCTCGTTGGGAAACTTTACACCCGCCATGCCACTTTAAGAACACAAGGGACGGGATTAAGAAGTAGCGAGTGCTTGATATTTCCGTTTCCATGTCACCCTGAGCGCAGCCCGTCCATTCGATTGCGAATGAACGGGCGAAGTCGAAGGCCCCTATAAGCGGAACAGGCGCTGGGGAGCGTAGGCCGCGAAGGGATGAATGTAGCTCCAAATAACGCGAAAAGCATCGTATTGATATAAACTAGTTCGGCCTACACAATCAGGAGTCTGCCTATGTCCGCACCCAGCCGCCGGCCCGAAATTCGCCGCCGCCGCACCCGCAGTGAAAAGATCACCAAGCTGAAAAAACGCCACAGCGCGGCGAAGACCGAAGCCGATCGCACCCGCATTGAGGCCAAACTGCATCGCCTGGAGTTCAATTCTCCCGGACAGCCGCTGCTCAAGAATGCCTGAAACCGCTTAGGAGTTCGCCGCCCGGGACACGATGCCGGGTTCGTCCCTCAACTGCGCTTGGGCTGCGGGTGTTCCCGCCACCTCGTGGTACACGCGGAGAATCTGCTGCGCGGCCGCGTCCCAGGAGAAGCGCTTGGCCTGCTCGTAGCCCCGCTCCTTGAGTTTGTCGCGCAGCGGCTGGTCCAGCAGCACGCGGTGCAGCGCGCGCATGATCTCAAAAACATTTTCCGGATTCACCAGCACGGCGGCGTTGCCCACCACCTCGGGCAGCGACGACGTGTTCGAAGTCACCACCGGGGTCCCGTGCGCCATGGCTTCGAGCGGCGGCAGTCCAAATCCCTCGTAGAGCGAGGGAAATACGAAAATCTTCGCCGCGTCATAAAAGATGCGCAGCACTTCAATGGGAACGAATCCCATGAAGCGCACGTCGTTCTGCGTCCGGCTGCGAATCACGGTGCGGCGCAGGTCGGGATGCTTGGACAACTCGTCACCGATGATGATCAGCTTCAGGCCGGGAAACAGCGCTTCCTTCTCCAGTTCAGCCTTCAGCGCGGAAAAGGCCTCAATGATCCGCACCACGTTCTTGTGCGGACTGATTCGGCCGGTGTAGAGCAGAAACGGATGGTTGACCAGATAGCGCTCCGCCAGCACCTGCCGGTCCGCCTCTGTGGCATGGCCGCGCAGAAAGCGCTCATCAATCGCGTTGTACACCACCTCGATGCGGTCCGCGGGAATGGCAAACAGCTTCTCCACTTCGCTCTTGGTGAAGTTGGAAACCGCGAAAATTCGCGCCGCTCCCTTCAGCGCCCGATGGGTGAGGTAGAAATGCAACGACCGCTTTAGACCTGACTGGTCCCGGGCCCGGTACATGTGATCGAGCACATCATGCACCGTCATCACGTAGGGACAAGGCAGATTCCGCGGCAGCCAGAACAGGTGCGGGATATGCACCACGTCGCAATGCAGACGCTTGAGGATGGCGCGATAATCAAAATAGCTCTTGATAGTGGCGTCGTTGCCCAGCAGAGGTACAGTGTGAAAGTTGGGCGGCAGCGGGCCCATCTCCGCCACTTTTTTCGGCGGACCTATCAGGAAGTACTTGCTTTCGCTGTCCAGCCGGCCCAGGGCACGGACAATATTGCGCGTGTAAGTGCCAACGCCGAATTCAGTCATCCGCCGGATGTCGATGGCGACTCTCACGGGGAGATTTAATCACAGAGCGCAGTCCACGGCTAGGCACAGGGCAGGCACGGCCCCGCATTGTCGATGATGGAGGACGGGCGTCCCGCCCGTCCAATGACAAAGGCCGGAAGAGTCCAGCGGTCAAGGATATCGCAGCCGGGGCTGAGGAGGGCGACGCCCGTCCTCTATCGCGCGAGAGCCTCAGGCCCTCGCTTCCACTTGGGCTTTCGCCCTGCGCTCGGGATACAACGGGAAAGCTTCCGCCAGGCCCAAAACCTGCTTTCGGATCTTGCCCAGCACCGCCGCGTCCGCCCGATGATGCAGGGCTTCCGATATCCAGCGGCCCACCTGCTTCATCTCTTCTTCCTTCATGCCGCGAGTGGTCAGCGCGGGCGTCCCGATGCGGATCCCGCTCGGCTTCATGGGCGGATTGGCGTCGAACGGAATGGCGTTCTTGTTCACCGTGATGGCGGCTTCGCCCAGCGCCTTTTCCGCCTCGCTGCCCAGTATCCCCTGGGAGAACACATCGACCAGCATGAGGTGCGTATCCGTGCCGCCGGAAATAATGCGGAAGCCTTCCGCCGCCAGCGTTTCGGCCAGCACTTTGGCGTTGGCGACAATCTGCCGCGCATAGTCCCGAAATTCAGGCTGCATCGCCTCCAGAAAGCTTACGGCTTTGGCCGCGATAATGTGGACCAGCGGCCCGCCCTGCATTCCGGGGAACACGACCTTGTCGATGGCGGCCGCGAACTCCTGCCGGCTCAGGATCATCCCGGCTCGAGGTCCGCGCAGGGTCTTGTGCGTGGTGGTGGTGACGATGTGCGCATGGGGCACCGGCGAAGGATGCACGCCCCCCGCCACCAGCCCGGCAAAATGCGCCATGTCGACCAGGTAGAGCGCGCCCACTTTGTCGGCAATCTGCCGCATGCGGACAAAATCTATGATTCGCGGATACGCGCTCCCCCCGCCGATGATCAGCTTCGGGCGCTCCTTCTCCGCCAGCTTCTCCAGATCGTCGTAGTCGATGGTCTCGCTTTCCCGGGTCACACCATAAGGAACGATGCGATACGTCTTGCCGGAAAAATTCAGCGGATGGCCGTGCGTGAGGTGTCCGCCATGCGCCAGATTGAGCCCCAGAATGGTGTCGCCGGGCTGTAACACCGCCGCGAAGGCTTCCATGTTCGCCTGGGAACCGGCATGAGGCTGAACGTTGGCATGTTCGGCTCCAAACAGCTTCTTGGCCCGCTCCCGCGCTAACTCTTCCACCACGTCAGCGAACTCGCAGCCACCGTAGTAACGTTTGCCGGGATAGCCTTCCGCATACTTGTTGGTAAACACCGAGCCCATGGCCTCGAGCACCGCTTCACTGACAAAATTCTCGGAAGCGATCAGCTCGAGTCCTTCATGCTGACGGCGAACCTCGTTATCCAGCGCAGAGGCGATCTGCGGATCGACTTCGCTAAGCGGGAGCGACATGCGGTCAGTTTTCATGATGTGTCCAAGCTTCTGGCTTCTGGCTGCTAGCTTCTGATTCTGGGTCTCAGCTGCGTTTGCCGCCGCAGTTATTCTAACGTAGCTCTTCACCGTTAGCAGGCCTGATCTGATGATTGGCGAGGGGGCTCGAGGCCAGCAGCCAGGAACTAGAAGCTAGAAGCCTCTTTACACCCTCTCAAACGCTGTCCGCAGAAACGAAACCAGCTGCCAGCCATCCATGTATTTGTACGGCGTCTCACCGGTGGTGTAGTGGCCGCAGGGCAGCACGACAACCTTGTGGTCCAGTCCGTAGCGCTCAAACTCCGCCACCGCATCGCGCGAGAGCCCGGGCAGAAAGGTCATGTCATATTTCGCGTAAATGATCAGCGACTTCTTGGGCCAGCGGGCGAACTGCTCGAAATAGGAAATCGGGCTGATGCCGCTCCACAAGGCGCGCAGCCGGTCGAGGTCGATCTGTGCTTCGAGACCCTCGCGAATGTGCCGCGTCGACTGTCCGTGCCAGACCACGTCGGCGACGTTGGTCGAGGCATGATTGAAGGCAGCCACCCGGATGCGCGGATCGTGCGCCGCGGCCAGAAATGAATAGCAGGAACCCAGGCTCGTCCCCAGGATGCCGAGCCGCGTATAGCCCTGCTGCTCCAGCCAGTCAAAGCAGCAGCGCACGTCCACCACGGCCTGGCGGCAGGCGTCGAGCGTTCGCCCGATGTTGGCGGAGACCGCATAATCCGCGCGGCGCGTGTCTGCCGGCATGCGAATGTCATGATACGGCATGCTCAGCCGCAGCACCGCGATGCCCAGCAAGTTCAGCACACGGCAGAGCCCGGTGTAGGCGATGGCATCGGAATTCCAGTGCGGCAGCAACACCACCGCCCGCCGCCCGCGTGCCGGAAACCAGCGCGCGTTCACCCGATTGTTTTCCGGGTATGGCGTGTGGACGGGCGAAGTGAAGCGCAGAAAATCAGCGGACGTGCCGCGGACTTTCTCTTCCAGCTTCGGATCCGGCACTTCTCGCGTGCTGAAGACCTGCACTGCCCGACGCTCAAGCCGGAAGTCCGACGGTAATTTGTAGGAATAGAACTCGTCGCTCGAGGGGACGATCCGGTGGTTGTAGTCGCGCAGGAACTTTTCGGAATCCGCGCGCCCCGGGACATACCCGGGAGCGAAGCCATTGCGACAAGGCCAATCCCGCGCCCACTCGACGCCCCACTCCAGCGGACGCACCACTCGGTTGTTATCCACCGAGGTAAGCCGGGTCTCCCAGTCATACATCCACTGTTCGTAGCGGGAAGTCATTGATTAATCAGGATAACAAAGGGAAGCGGGCAGGTCAGCGCAAGCGCAGCGAATCGCCATATTCGGCATTTGTCTCGACCCTGGAGGCTTTAATCGGAGGCACCACCACAGGCTGTGTGGGGGCGGGTCTGCGACCCGCCCAGGCCGTGGCGAAGCCACGGCAGAGCTTGCATCGCCAGGTTGTGGAAGAGTAAACCGGTGCCGAGCTGCGCTCGGCCCGGCCGGGTCAAAAACCCGGCCCCACACAGCCTGTAGCAAAAGGAATGTGCGGTTTGGCCAACGGCCAACGGCCAACGACCAAGGGCCAAAGACGAAAGACCAAAGACCAGCCCGCCAACGCTAGCTGTATTTCCGCGGCACGCGCTTCGAAATCGCGCACAGAATCTCGTACACATTCGTGTTGGCCAGTTCGGCGTGTTCGCGGGCATCTACGCTCAAACCGTCCAGCGCGCCCAGCAGGACGACTTCGTCGCCCACGGCAACCCCCGGCAGACCGGTCACATCCGCCAAGGTCAAATCCATCGAGATACGGCCTACGATGGGAGCGTAGTGTTCGCGCACGATCACCCGTCCCCGCGATGACAGGGCGCGATTCAAGCCGTCCGCATATCCCACGGGAAGCACGGCAATTCGCGCCGGCGCCTTGGTGACATAAGTGCCGCCATATCCCAAGGCCTGGTTGGCGCGCACATCGCGCAGCGAGAGGATCCGGGTCTTCCAGGTCAGCACCGGTTTGACTCCAAGCCTCAGCTTGCTGCCGCTGACTTCCCTTCCCGCCCGCTCAAAGGGCAAGTGGTAGCCATACAGGGCAATCCCCGGCCGCACCATGGTGTTCCACGATTCTCGCTTGGAAATGACGGCGCCGGTGTTGGCCACGTGAACCAGCGGTGGATCAAATCCTTCGTTGCGCAGAACGTTTCGCACCTGCTCGAACTTCTGCAGCTGCTCGTTGACCGAAGGCGCGTCCAGCACTTCGGAGGACGCCAGGTGAGTCGAGAGACCTTCCAGCAACAGATGAGATGACGCCTTGAGCGCGGCGCAGACTGGATACAAGTCTTCCGGATCGACGCCCAGCCGGCCCATGCCGGTATCTACTTTCAAGTGGACGGCAAGTCTCGGCAAACCCAGGCCCGCAGCCGCTTTTTCCAGCAGCTCCACCTGCCCCGGCTCCCACACCGTAGGCGTCAGTTGCAGGCGAATGATTTCTTCTTCCTCGCCCCGCCAGAATCCCGTCATCAGCAGGATGCGGGTACGAATGCCGGCATCACGCAGCGGGATGGCTTCATCGAGCGAAGTCACGCCCAGCCAGCGCGCTCCTTCTTCCTCCAGCGCGCGCGCGCATTCCGTGGCGCCATGGCCATAGGCGTCGGCTTTCACCACCGCGCAAACGGTGATTCCCGCCCCGATGTGCCGCTGCACCACGCCAAAGTTGTAACGCAGGTTCTCGAGCGACACCTGGGCCCAGGTGGGACGGGTCGCGGTCCGTTTCAGAATTTCGGCGGTAGCCACTCCTGCCGATTATAGCGGGCATCATGGCGGCCGCGAGGTTACGCCTGTGCTACTCCCGGGCGCCGGGCACGATCCACTAGCCGCCCGACAGGACGAAATTGACTGTCACCTCGGTTTCCACTTCCACGGGCTCGCCGTTGAGCACATAGGGCCGGTACCGCCACTGCCGCACCGCGTCCACAGCCGCCGGTATCAGCATGGGATGTCCGCTCAACACCTGCAGATTTTCGATCGCGCCCTCACGGCTGATCATCGCTCGCAGCACTACCCTGCCCTGGACTCTGACCTGCCTCGCCAACAGTGGATATTCCGGCTGGACGCGATGGATCAGGTTCCCTTCCATCATGCGCGAGACGGGAGGGTGGCGGACCACAACCGGAGGAGGAGGCAGCGCCACGTCTGACCCGAGCACCGAATCAAAAACACTGCCCCGGCCATGAGCGTCACCTATTCCGTGGCGTACGCCGGCCGCGTTGGGATCGATCATTGGCGGTGGCGGCGTCGTTTCGGTCAAAATCGTTACCGTCCGAGGAATCTGCGGAGGACTGATCAGCCGGTCGCCCATGAGGTTGCTCTGGACCGGCGACGATGGAGTGGGACGCGTCTGCTGTGGCGGCGCAGCCGGCGGTGGGGCTGGCGCAAGCAGCGGTGCCAGCATCGCCAGTCTCGGCAGTCCTTCAGTGTAGAACAAAGGCAACAAGAGCAGGCAGCCTACGGCGCATGCCTGAACCGCAAACGAAATCAGGGTTGTCCATCCCCGGTGAGAGTGGTTGGACCAACCGGAATCGGTCAGGAAATCGGCAAACATGGTGTCCTCCTCGATGTGACACGACTATGTGTAAGGACACCGCAGAGTCCACCCTTAGGCGCATGCGAACGGAAGTGGAGCAAAGAAAGAAGGCCGCGTTCTGCACGCGGCCTGTGGGAACTTCCGCACGACACCAGGTGTCGTACAACTATTTTGGTTGAGTGGCGGGCGCCTTCGGCGCGGCGGTCGCCGGCCTGGTTGCCGGCGTGGTCGGCCGGGTTCCGGCAGGCTTCGCTGCGGGCGCGGGCACTCCGGACTGCGCGTTGTAAAGCTCGACTACCGGCCGCGTGATGTCCACTGCCGGCCCGGCCCAAAGCACCGGCCCGTTCGGCCACGGGTTCGAGGTGTCGATGATCACGCCAAAACCGTTGTCGGCGGCGTACTTCACCAGCATCGGCCCCATCTTCTGCAGAATGCGTTGCGCGATTTCATTCTGCTGACTTTGGGCATCGTCACGCGCGTCCTGCACCGCCCGCTCCAGGGATTTCTGCTTCTGCTCGATCTGCTTGACCAGCGTCGCCCGGCTGTCTTCGTTCAGCTTATCGCCCTGGGTGTTGAGCTGCTTCTTCAGGCTCTCGACTTCGTCATTCTGGTTCTTGAGCTCGGTCTGCTTGGGTTCAAGCTTCTTGCTCAAAGCTTCGAAATCACGCTGGCCTTCGTTGGTGGCGAAAATCGCCTGCTCGACATTGACCGTCCCCATCCGGGTTCCCGTGGCATTGACCGCGGCGTTGGCGGCCGAGGCTTCGGCGTTGTTAGCGGCCGCGCTGGGGGCTGCAGGTAAGGTCTGGGCCAGGGTGGCGACCGATACGGCCAACACGGTGAACATAAGAAATCGCACGAGCTTGCTTGTCATGTGGTTGATTTTGAACTCCTTGGAAATTTGTCCCGGGGAATCGGTTAGATTTTCATACAAGCCGATGCTGGCCGCGCCTCAGCACTAACCCGACCGTTTGCTGTCAACGGAAGAGGCTGGGCCGGAGTTCCCAGCGCCTCACGCCGAACCTGAAGCGGCGTGGTGACCACCCCGTTGGCTGCCTTCTTCAGGGCGTGGATTTCCCTATTATAGGGACAGCCTCAGCCCAAGGTCAAACTCGGACCTCGGACGTCAGACCTCGGCAAGCTAAAGGCGTGGGTGTCACCGTCCGAGGTCCGACGTCCCAGGTCTGATGCTGCCTTAAAACGTGGTGGCCACGCTGAAGCGGAACGTCTTCCGGGGTTCGCGCAGCTGGTACTCCGGCGTGAGGTTTCGCGAAGCCTGCAGGAAGGTAAAGTCTCCCGCCGCCCCCGGTGGGAACATGTCGCGGGTGATCGGGACGGCGCCCCGGGTAATGTTATCCAGGCGGATCGGGTTGTATGCCCAGTAAACCCGGAACGGAGCATTGATAATCGGCAAAAACACCTGCACTTCGAGCCCGGTCGACATCCTCGGAATCCAGTTCGTCGAGTCCACCACCTGCAGTTGCTGGGAGAACGGCGGCTCCTGATGGTGCCCGCCAATGCAGTTCAGGGCAATGTCGAGGGCGGGACAGCCAAACACCGTGCTATTGATATCCGCCAGTTGGCCGGGATTAATTCGCAGCTGCGATCCCCGGATCACGGGATTCAAGCCCACATCCATAAACGGGGCCAGGGCCACCGGCCCGGCGATGGTTATGCGATATTCCAGGTTTGTGACCAGGCTGGCATCCCCGCCCGGAAATACGATCTGCTCCACCGGAACCGGAACCGTGTAGCTGCCGCGAAGCGGATTGGCCGGGTCCTTGGGAACAATGGTGCCATCCGGGTTACGCAGAATAATGCTGCTTTTGGAGGGGAGAAACGCCACCGGAGAAACAGAAAGAATGTCGAAACCGCGTATGTCGTTCTCGCCACCCAGGTAGAAGCGTTGAAACGGCGGCGCCACTACACCCCCATATCCCGCCAGGAACGAACCCTGAAAGTTAAATCCGGTGGTATTGCGCCCCTTCTGCATGGGCTTGAAGTGTTTGTACTGCACAATGGGTCGCAAAGACCGCACCGTTCCGCCCAGCCCGGCAATCTCTCCGCCCAGAAACACGCTGGTCCCGCGCTTGGGTGAAATCGGGCTGTCGATGGTGCTGAACGAAAAACTGGGCAGGACCTTGCTGGTGATGATGCCTTGCAGAGAGTTCGGGCCGCTGATTCCACGAAATGCCAGGTCGGTGAACAATATCTTCGAGGCATCGCTGAGCGCGACAATGGACGCCCGGTCAAACGAGTAAGTGATCCCCACCCGCTTGAACGAATGGTGCAGCTGATAGCTGAGGGAGGCGGTGAAACCCGTGCTGGACTGGGTGTAGTTCTGCAGGTTGTTCAGAAACGCGTTGGGCAGGTTCACTTGCTGGCCGGTGAAGATGGCCTGCTGCCGCGCCTCGTTATAGTTGAATTTCTGCGCAAAAACCGAAAAGCCCCCCTGGATCGGGCGATCAAAAAGATACGGTTGGGTGAAACTGAACGAAATAATGCGCTGCGCGTTTCCGATACTGGTCTGCACCGCCAGCGTTTCACCCAGGCCGAGGAAATTGTTCGTGCTGTAGTTGATCCCGATGAAGGCCCCTTCCAGGCCGCTCACCCCGCCGTTCAGTCCGATGCTGTTCTTGCCTTTCTCATGGACCTTCAGCGTCAGGTCTACGGTGCCGTTCTTTTCGTCCAGGTGAGTTTCGGTGACGTTCGGGTCGTCCGGCTTCAAGACATCGAAATATCCCAGCTGATTGAGCCGGAGCAGGCTCAGCTTCCACAGCCGCTCATCGTAGACCTGGCCTTCTTCCAGCGCCACCTCGCGGCGGATGACTTTGTCGCGGGTCGTGGTATTGCCGGCGAACTCGATGCGGCGGACATAGAACTTCTTGCCCTCGTCCAGATCGATGGAGAGAAATACCAGCTTCTTGTCTTCGTCGAACGTCGTGTTGGGAATCGAAGTAAAGTTGATGTGGCCCAACTCGCGATACGCATTGCGCAGGTTGTCCAGGCCCTTGGCCACCTTTTCCCGCGAGAAAATATCGCCGTCTTTCATGGGAAAGAGCGAGCGCAAGGCCTTGAGGTTGGTGACTTCCTTATTGCCGTTGAAGGTAATTCCGCCCAGCCGGTACTGGTCTCCTTCATCGATCGGAATCGTGATGTCCACCGCCTTGCCCGGTCCTTTCATCAGCAGCGGGATATGAAAGCCCGGCCGGCCGGTGTCGCGAATCTCCGTCTTGGCATCCTGCACCACAACCTTGAAGTAGCCACGGTTCTGGAATTCCGCGCGCACCCGTTCCGTGTCCTCATCCAGCTTGGTGGCATCGTATGTCTTGGCAAAGAGGTTTTCCAGGAAGATGGAGTGCGGGATCCCGATCGGCTTCAGGTTCTTCATGGCTCCGCGAAGAACACGCGAACTGACGTGCTTGTTGCCGATGAACGTAATCTTGCCGACCGTCACCTTGGGCCCTTCCTTCACCACGAACGTGACGCTTACCTTGGCGGGTGGTATGGGCCGGACCTCTGTGCGCACGGTTGCGAACTGCCGGCCATGCTCCGACAGCAGCTCCCGGATCGTGACCTCGGCTTTCTTGACCTTGGTGGGATCGTATTGACTTTCCGGTGAGAGCCCTACCTTGCGCTCCTTGAAACGGTCGAGCACATCGCTCTTCGACACCGAATTCAGCCCCAGGTACTCGATCTCGCTGATGGTGGGACGCTCTTTGACATAAACATGGATGCGCCAGCCTTTGGGAGTCTGCTCGCGCTCGAAGCGGATGTCCTCGAAGTACCCGGTGTTCCACAAGGAGTTAAAGTCACGATCCAGGGCCGCCTCGTCATACACATCGCCGGCGCGAGTGAAAATGCGTCCCCGGACGGTTTCCGCCGGGATGCGCCGGTTCCCGTGAATCACAATCTCCGTGATGACTTCCTGCTGGCCCCATCCCGCCGAGCACAGCGCCAGAAGCACCAGGCAGGCCGCGATCCATCGTCCTTTACAAATCTTTATGATTGAAGGAGATGAAGGCAATGCACCAGCCGGAGCGGGCCATGCATGGCCCGACCGACTCCTCGTCACTACAGGGCTATCCTGATGAAAACGAAGAATCGTTACGACCTCGGATCCTGGGAGTAGGAAAGTGGCAATTATACGGTAGAGCCGTGGAGACCGTCCAAACCGGCCACACTTCAGGGAGACGGCTTAACAGGCTCTACTTCAACCAAGACGGAATAAAACGTGGCGGAGTTGCCTAGGTCCGTAAGTTTTTCCGAAGTGAGGACATTGATGTTCCGGCTTCCCGGGCTCAACTTGGCCCAATTCAGCCTCGCCGACACTACGCCGGCCTGCACCGCGCCATCTACCCGGGCCCGTAACCGGATGTCTCCACGCCGGTTGAAGACACGCACCACGTCGCCATCGACGATCTTACGCGACCGGGCATCGGCCGCGCTGATTTCCAACAATCCGGCCTCTTCCATCTCCTGAACCGCCGGCACATTACAAAAAGTGCTGTTCAGGAAATTGTCCGCCTTGCGCGCCAGAAGCTCCAGTGGAAACTCCCGCGCCCGGGAACCGTGCCGCGATTCGTCGGGCGGAGTAAACGCTGCAACCGGGTCGAGCCCCTGCCCCCTGAGTTCCTCGCTGTAGAGTTCCGCCTTCCCGCTCCTGGTGCCGAAATTACCTTCTGCAAACGGCAAAAAGTCTGAGAACCGGGAACTGGCATCTGGTAACTGGTTTTCAAAATTCAGCCTGACATGCCCATCCCGTTCCAGCCGGCCCCGATCAATTCCCCGCAGCCACGGATTTTCCGAAGTCAGGGCCGCATCGATCATCTGGTCCACGGATTCGCGGAAGCAGTCCTCTTCAAATCCCATGCGCAAGGCCAGAGCTCGAAACATTTCAACGTTGGACCGGCACTCGCCCAGCGGTTCAATGGCGGCGTCCGACATCTGCAGGTAGTAGTGCCCGTATGCGCCCTGCAGGTCTTTGTGTTCGAAAAAGGTGGTCGCCGGCAGAACGATGTCAGCGTAGTCGACCGTGTCGGTAAAGAACTGTTCATGCACCACGGTGAACAAGTCGGGACGCTGCAATCCTCGAATGACCTGGTTGTGGTCCGGACAAACCGCCGCCGGATTCGAGTTGTACACAAACAGCGCCTTCACTGGCGGATCCTTCAGGGTATTGAGCGCCGTCCCCAGTTCCACCATGTTGACCGTCCGCGCCGGCCTTCCCAGCGCCTTTTCCATGAGGTCCGTCCGCTCCAGGGCGCCGCGGTTCAACCCGAAAGCGCCGCTGGTAGAAAGCTGCAGGCCGCCGCCAATTTCCTTCCACGAACCGGTAACGCAGGGCAGCATGGTGATGGCCCGCGTGGCCATGCCTCCACCCTCGGAGCGCTGCACCCCATAGTTCACCCGAATCACCGCGGGATGCGTGGTCGCGTACTCGCGCGCCAGATTGACGATGTCGGACGCGGCAATGCCCGTCCACTTCTCGACTCGCTCCGGGGGATACTCCTTCACCTTTTCGCGCAACTGGTCGAAACCCAGGGTATAGCGGGCAACATAGTCGGCGTCGTGCAGCCCATCCCTGATGATGACGTGCATCATGCCCAGCGCCAGCGCCGCGTCGGTGCCGGGATTGATGGGCAGGTACCAGTCCGCGCACGCCGCCGTCCGGGTACGGTACGGATCAATGACCACCAGCTTGGCGCCTTTACGGCGCGCTTCCGCGATGAACGGCCACAAATGGACGTTGTTGCCGTGAATGTTCGCGCCCCAGGCGATGATGCAGCGCGAGTGCGTGAACTGCTCCGGATCGGTGCCCAGCTTGATGCCGATCACCGACTTTAGCCCCGCCTCGCCGGCCGCCGAGCAGATGTTGCGGGCCAGTTGCGAAGCCCCCAGCCGGTGAAAAAATCTCCGGTCCATGGACGCGCCATTGAGCGCGCCCAGGGTGCCCCCGTAGGAATACGGCAAAATAGCTTCACTGCCATACTCCGAGGCAATCTCCCGAAATCGCGAGGCAATGTCAGCCAGCGCCTCGTCCCACGTGATTCGCTCAAAATCGCCGGCATTGTGGATCGGCACCGGTTGTGTGGGGACGGGGCTCTGCCCCGTCCGGACGGATCGAAGGTCCGTCCTGCTTTTGGCGGCCGGACCCTTCGGCCGCACCCGCCGCATGGGATAAAGCACCCGGTCCGGCGAGTACACCCGGTCCAGATACTTCGCCACCTTGGCGCACAGAAATCCGCGAGTCACGGGATGGGCCGGGTCTCCCTGGATGCGCGTGGCCCGGTCATTTTCGACGGTGATCAGAACGCCGCAGGCATCAGGACAATCATGCGGACAGGCGGCGTGCACTACTTTCTTCATGGCCAGTTGATTATAAGGCCAAAAAAAAGCCCAGCGGGCGGCACCCAGCCGCCCGCCGGAACCAGCCGACGCTTTCGACTAGGGAATCGCCTCCACCTCCCGCACCCGATGCGCCCACAGCACGGCATCGCCGCTGACTGTGTCTTTGAGGACCAGGCCGCGAGCCACCACCCCCACCGAGGCGGTCGCGCTGGCCGTCCCCAGGCCGGTAAGGGTCAAGGCGCTACTATTTCCCTGGAACAACAGCGTTCCGGCTCCCGTGTTCACCTGCAACGGTGCGCGCAGCGTGTAACCCAGAAGTCCGGTATTCGAAATCTGGAACGTGCCCGCGCTGGTCGCGTCGTTAGTAACGGTCACGCTCGCTGGCACCACCGTGCCGTACACCCCCTGACGCCGCAAGGAGATCAGGTCGGGGGCAAAAACCGGACTGACGAAGGCCCCGCCCACGAAGATTCGCTGCCCCACCAGCAGCGCAGAACTGCTGAACAGGTTGGTGGTGGTAAACCATCCGTTGTTAAAGGGGCAGAGGTTGTACACGGTCACAGCCGCAATGTTGATGGTCTGCACGCTGTCGAGCAATGCCGTGGTTCCTCCTCCGGTTTCATCGACCCACAGCGTGACCGAGGTGGCCGCGCCGGTACCCGGCGAGAAGGCCAGGACGTGGCCTGAGACAAAAGCCGAGTCCGTGGTAATGACCTCCACGTCACTGGCCAGGATGCTGCCGTCTTTCCGCATCGTGCCCTGCAGCGCCACAAACGCGCCCGTGGTGGGCAGAGTCGGCAGAGTGAAGCCCTGGTTGAAGGTAGTGTTGTCATTCACCGCGACCGTGACTTGAGCTCCGATCGGCCCTTGCATGGTGAACGAACTGCTGGCCGTGCTCACGGCTGCCATGGTGCCCGTGAGTTCGGTGATCTGACCCTCCGGGTCGGTCGCTTTCAGGGCTTCCGCAAATATCACCGGAGTGATCAGTCCTGTGACCTGTCCCGCGACCACCTCGACCGATCTTGGGATGTCGAATTCCATATGCAGGCCCGCCAGCCCGTCCGCGGCGACCACCATGGGCGTGGGAAATGTCACGGTCACGGACGTGGTCTGGGGCGTGGTACTGGTCGGGGCGGCGAAAGTCCCGGCCAACGTGGTCGGTGTCACCGTGCTGATTGAAGTGATGACCGGACTGGCCAGCACAAAAGTCGCGCTGCTATAACTGTCCGCGGGCACTGCGCCAAAGCCCAATGGGGCGCGCAGTCCCACCAGCCGCGCGAAGTCCACCGTGATCGGGGCCGATACCACCGCGGGCGAACTCTTGGCCCCTTTGAGGGTGATGGAATTGATGGTGAGGTTCAGGCTAACCACGGACTCCAACGGCGCATCTTCGCCGGTAACGTAAACTGCGCCTGCCTGGGGAGCAGTAGCCTTGCTCGACCCCCCACATCCCACCAGACTGAGCGCGGTCAGCGCGAGTGCTACAGAGAGTGCAAAAAAACGCTTCATGAAACCTCCAGCACTCTGTATAGCGGTGAAGTCCTCGTGTTGGGATGAGAACCCTCTAACTTGGGGAATGTTCGCGTTATTTTTTGGGACTGCTTGCTCGCGCGGAGCTTCGCTGTCGCCTTTCGCCAAAAAAAATGGGCGGCTTGAGGGGCCGCCCGCACCTGGATCAGACGTTTTTAACTATTGCGCCGTCTGTGTTTCCCGCACGCGATGGGCCCAAAGCACCGGATCACCGCTCACCGACCTCCCAGCGAGAGGAAGTTGCGTCACTTTTGGACGGAGTGCCAAGTAATTCCCGCTCTGGAGAGGCAGTGAACGACGGAGAAATCCCCGCAGTGATCGTGACGCTACGCAGAAAAATCCCCGCCACAAGCAAAGCTTGGACGGGGCACCCGGTAAGCATTCTCCGATTTTCTGACGACTGAAGACCGACGACTGTCGACTAGATTTCCATCACTTCTTTTTCTTTCCCCTTGCTCATCTCTTCCATCTTCTTGATTTCGTCGTCGGTCAGCTTCTGGATTTCATCCATGGCGCGCTTCTCGTCGTCTTCGGCGATCTTCTTGTCCTTGGCCGCCTTCTTGATGGCGTCATTGCCGTCGCGGCGGATGTTGCGCACCGCGGTCCGGTGTTCCTCCAGCATCTTGTGCAGATGTTTCACCATGTCCTTGCGGCGTTCTTCGGTCAAAGGCGGCACCGGCACGCGAATGATCTTGCCGTCGTTCATCGGGTTCAGGCCAAGGTCGGCGGTGCGGATGCCCTTTTCGATGGCAACCAGCGCCGTGGGATCGAAGGGTTGGATGGTAATAAGCTGGGGCTCGGGTGCATGCACTTGGGCAATCTGGTTCAGCGGCATCTGGGAACCGTAGTAGTCCACATTGACCGCGTCCAGCATATGCACCGAAGCCCGCCCGGTGCGGGTCGCGGCCATCGCCTTGCGAAAGTCTTCCACCGCTTTGTCCATCCGCGTCTTCAGTTGAACCCGGATATCTCTTAGTGGACCGGCATCAGCCATGATCAACTCCGTCGACTATTCAAAATCAAAACGCTGCATTATAAACCTTTGAACCACAAAAGCTCCTGTCATCCCGACCGGAGCGATGCGCAGCAAGCGCAGCGGAGGGATCTTGTGTCTGGTCAACGCCACCGCACTCGAAGACATCAACTGCCCCAATAACTACGGCCGAGGCGGTGCCGCGGCAACAACGCGCAAGGTTCTTCCACTGCGCTCGCTGCGCTTCGCTCCGGTCGGCATGACAAAGTAAGGAGGTTTTTACGCGCTTACCAGCGAACCGATCTTCTCGCCGATAACGACTTTACGGATATTCCCGCGCTGATTGAGGTTGAAAATGATAATAGGCAGGTTATTGTCCTTGCACAGGGAGATGGCGGTTGAATCCATCACCTTCAGCCCCCGCTTCAGCACTTCCATGTAGCTGATCTCGGCAAATTTCTTGGCGTCTTTCACCAGCATGGGGTCCGCATCGTAAATGCCATCCACTTTGGTGGCTTTGAGAATGGCATCCGCCTTGATTTCCATGGCGCGCAGGGATGCGGCCGTGTCGGTCGAAAAATAAGGATTACCGGTGCCGCCGGCAAAGATCACGATCCGCCCTTTTTCCATGTGACGAATGGCGCGGCGGCGGATAAAAGGCTCGGCCACCTGGTTCATCTCAATCGCCGATTGCACCCGGGTGTGAATGCCCTGCTTCTCCAGCGCGTCCTGCAAAGCCAGGGCGTTGATCACGGTAGCCAGCATGCCCATGTGGTCGGCCGAAACCCTGTCCATCTCTCTCGCCTGTTGGGCCACTCCCCGGAAAAAATTCCCGCCCCCAACTACGATCGCGATCTGGATGTCGAGCGAGTGGACGTCCGCCAGCTCGGCGGCAATTTCGTGGATCCGCAGGGGATCGACGCCGAACCCCTGGTTCGCGGCCAGGGCCTCGCCCGAGAGCTTCAGCAGGATGCGTTTGAACACCGGAGTCGGCATCGTGGTTTTGTAGCGCCGGCGTCCCGCCGGCTGTCGAGTGGGCGTCCCGCCCGCGCTCTGCAAAAAAAGGGGGCGCACCAGGCGCCCCGTGAATCACTCGCTTTTTTGTTCCGGCTTGGTGATCGCGATCGTCTCACCCGCCTCGCCCACCTTGAAGCGCGCGAAGCGGCGGACCGCGATGTTCTCCCCCAGCTTGCCGATCTTGGTGGCCACCAGCTGGCCGATGCTGACCGTCTGATCGCGGATAAACGGCTGCTCAAGCAGGCATACTTCCTCGTAAAACTTGCTCATCTTGCCTTCCACGATCTTCTCCACCACCTGGGGCGGCTTGCCGGTGGCAGCGGCCTGGGCGCGGTAAATGTCCTTCTCGCGCTCGTAAGCCTCCGCCGTGACATCTTCCTTGCGCACGAATTTCGGATCGCTGGCCGCGATGTGCATCGCGATGTCGTGCACCAGTTCCTTGAAATCATCGGTGCGGGCCACAAAGTCGCTCTCGCAATTCACTTCCACGAGCACGCCGATTTTGCCTCCGGCGTGGATGTAGCTCGCAACCGCGCCTTCCTTGGTCACCCGGCTCGCCTTCTTGCCGGCCACCGAGATGCCCTTCTTGCGCAACAGGACGACCGCCTGCTCCAGATCTCCCTTGGCTTCCGTCAGGGCCTGTTTGCAGTCCATCATCGGCGCTCCGGTCTTTTCCCGGAGCTCTTTCACTTGGGTAGCAGAAATATTCACGGTAGATGTACTCATAATAAATATTCTTCGGTCCTCAGTCTTCAGTCGTCAGTTCAAACTGGTATCGATGGTCAGGTTGAAGACCGACGACTGACGACTGCCCTTACAAACTTTGACCCGCGCCGGACGACCCGCGCGGGTCTGATTTCCCTCAAGGCTTGGGGTCTTAGCCAACCGACCAATGACCAAGGACCAACGACGGCTCTAATACGTCTGCGTCTCCACCTGGGGCACGTCTTCGTCCACGGATTCCTTGGCGGCGGCAGGCTGCTTACGCACGCCCTTGCCCAGCACGTCTTCCATGCTGATGTCCTCAGCCCCGCCTTCGGGAGCGCCCGCGGCTGCCAGTTCTTCGGCAGCCTCTGCCGCCGGAACCGCCTCGGGCTCGGTGTAGACGGCCGCGGCCATATCCGCGGCCTGCTTGTCCGTCATGAGTTGCGCGCCTTCGGCCACCGAATCGGAAATCTTCGAAGCGAACAGGCGAATCGCACGCAGCGCATCGTCATTGCCCGGGATCACGTAATCCACTTCGCTGGGGTCGCAGTTCGTATCCACCACCGCGACTACGGGAATGCCCAGTTTGCGGGCTTCCCTTACCGCGATCTGTTCCTTGTTGGAATCAATGACGAAGATTGCGTCCGGCAGGCGGTTCATGTTCTTGATGCCGGCCAGGTTGGCCTGGAGGTGCTTGCGCTCGCGCTCCAGCTTGATAACTTCTTTCTTGGGCAGCAACTCGTAGCGGCCATCCGTGGCCATCTCGTCGAGTTCCTTAAGCCGCTTGACCGACTTCTGCACCGTCACCCAGTTAGTGAGCAGTCCGCCCAGCCAGCGCTGGTTCACGTAGAAGCCGCCGCACTTCGTGGCTTCCTCGGCGATGGCGTCCTGCGCCTGTCGCTTGGTGCCCACAAACAACACAATTTTACCGGCCGCGGCCAGGTCGGACACGAATTTCGACGCTTCCTTGAACATCTTCAGCGTCTTCTGCAGGTCGATAATGTAAATGCCGTTGCGCTCTCCGAAGATGTATTCCTTCATCTTGGGATTCCAGCGCTTGGTCTGGTGCCCGAAGTGAACTCCCGCTTCGAGCAACTCTTTCATGGTAATGTTAGCCAATCAACCTCCTCATTTGGTCTGCATCCGGCGCTCACCCTAAGGCTGCTCCGGATTGCCATTCCCGCCCCGCACCGCGAGGCGCAGGAAGAATTGAACACCTAAAAAACCAGTCGTCGGTCTTCAGTCGTCAGCGAAAACCGACTCAACCAACTTCTCATTCCGAGCGGAGCGAGGAATCTCGATCGGCTCGGACCTATCCGCCTACCGCTTGCTGTACTGGAACCGTTTCCGTGCGCCCTTCTGCCCGTACTTCTTCCGTTCCTTGGAGCGCGAATCCCGGCTGACCATGCCTTCCGCCTTGAGCTTCTTGCGCAGCTCGAGGTTGAACAGCATAAGGGCGCGGGCGATACCCAGCTTCACTGCATCCGCCTGGCCATTCACTCCGCCCCCGCTGACCCGCGCGAGCACATTGAAGGTGGCCGCGGTCTCGGTCGAAAGCAAAGGCTGTTTCGCGCTGGAGCGCTGCGATTCGGTCACGAAATACTGCTCAAAAGGACGTCCGTTGACCTTGAAATCGCCGCTGCCCGGACGCAGATAAACCCGCGCGATCGCCGACTTGCGGCGTCCCGTACCGTAATATTGCACTAACTCTGCCATGGTTTTAGCTTCTAGCTCCTGGCTTCTAGCTCCTGGCCAATCAGGCTTGGGAACGAAACCGGCTATCCAACCTTTCAAAGAATTCGGAATCTTGCCGTTCTCACTTTTGAGACTTGAAACCAGAAACTTGTAACCCTCTATTATGCCCGCGTCTCCAGCGCCCGTACTTCAGGCTTCTGGGCCTCATGCGGATGCTTGTCGCCGCGATACACCTGCAGCTTGGAGATCATGTGTCCTCCCAGCTTGGTCTTGGGCAGCATGCGCTTGATCGCTTCCTCGACGATCAGCTCCGGCTTGCGCTCAAAGCGCTTGCGGAACTCTTCCGTCCGCAATCCGCCCGGGTACCCGGTGTAATGCTGATAGACCTTCTGCTCCGACTTCATCCCGGTCGTCTTCACCTTCTCGGCGTTGATGACGATCACGTGATCTCCGGTATCGAGAAACGGCGTATAACGCGGGTTCTCTTTACCCATGAGGATGCGGGCGACTTGCGAGGCCAGCCGGCCCAGCGTCTGCCCCGAGGCATCCACGACGTACCACTTGCGCACAATTTCCCCCGCTTTGGGGAAATAGGTTGACATTACGAGTCTCCCAGAAGTTAAAAAAGCTAAAGAAGACCGCTGAGTATCCACTTCAACGCCGAAGGCGCAGGGTACCAGGCGGGCAACCGCAGGACTGCTAAAGACTTAAAGATAACGTACGGTAGAGGATATTGTCAACGCAGAGTGCAAGAGGATGTCAGCCCTCAGACCTCGGGCGTCGGACCTCGGCCTTTGACATCTGCTCTTAGCCGCAATCTTCAGCGGCCTTACCCCGTGTCATCCTGATGAGCGGAGGAAGAGCGGTCGCTTGCGACCGCTCTTCCGCAGTCGAAGGACCCCTATAGCCACCACCAACCTAAATCCGCAGCTCCACCACCGTCGCCCCGCCTCCGCCCTCGTTCTGCGGCGGCTCGGTCACCGATTCCACGTGCGGATGCTTCTGCAAATATTGCCGCAGCGCTTTCCGCAAAATGCCCATCCCGCTGCCATGCACAACTCGTACCCGCGGCAGGCCGGCCAGAAATGCCCGATCCACGAATTTTTCCACTTCGCGAGTAGCGTCGTCGACAGTACGACCGATCACGTTGATCTCCGACGGCACACTGGCATTTTCTTTCTCCAGCGAAACCGAGATCCCCCGCGCCCGGGCCGCCTTCACCGGTGAGTCCGCCGACCGCGACAGCACTTCTGCAATGTCGTCGCGCGCAATCTTCATCTTCATCGCGCCGATTTCGACTTCAAAATGGTTTTCATCCACCCGCCGGCTCACCACCGCCGCCCGCCCCACTGACTTAAGCTTGACCGTGTCCCCCTCGGAAACATGCTTTACCAACTGTGGCTGGGCTTCTGGATCGCCCTTATCTGCGCCGGTCGTGTGCGCCACCACCGTCGAATCGAACTGCTCCCCAAATTCCCGGCGCAGCTTGGCAGTACGACGTTCGGCATCTTTCGACAGCTTTTGTGAAGCCGCCCGGTCCTGGACGGCACTCACCATCTCGCGCGCCTGATACTCGAAATCCCGCAGCAGGGTTTCGAGCTTCTTCTCCATCTCCTTGATCTTGGCTTGCTGCTCTTTCCGCCCCTCGGCAGCAAGACTCGCCCGTTCGCGCTCCAGGTCTTGCTCGCGAGCTTTCAGTCGCAAACGCTCAGCCGCGGCCTCGCGCAGGTCGGCATGCAGGGTGTCGAGAAATTGACCGACATCCCGCGCCTGGGTGCCCAGCTTCGCTCGCGCAGCCTCGATGATGGACGAATTCAGCCCCAACCGCTGCGCGATGTTGATGCCCGCCGACGCCCCCGGCACGCCGATCCTCAACTCGTAGGTCGGTTGCAGCGTGGCTTCATCGAATCCGACCGACGAATTCACCACGCCCGGCGTATTGGCGCCGAAAACTTTCAGCGACGTGTGATGAGTCGAGATCACGGTGATGCAACCAATCCGCCGGAAATGCTCGGCGATCGCCACCGCCAGCGCCGCTCCCTCTTCCGGATCCGTGGCCGAACCCAGTTCATCCAGCAGCACCAGCGAGTGCGCCGTAGCCGTGCGGGAAATGAAATCGATGTTGGTCACGTGGGCCGAGAAGGTTGAAAGATTCTGCTCGATCGACTGGTAGTCGCCGATATCCGCCAGCACGGCATCAAATACCGGCAACTCGGCCCGGTCCGCAGGCACGGGAATACCGGACTGCGCCATGAGTGCCAGCAGCCCGACCGTTTTCAGCGCCACTGTCTTCCCGCCCGTGTTCGGACCGGTGATCACCAGTTCAAGGCGCTCGCCCTCGAGCTCGATGCTGATGGGGACGACCCGCCCGCCTTTGGCCTTTAAGTTTCGCTCGAGCAGCGGATGGCACGCGTTGATCAAAATCAGGCGGGAATTTTCGCTTAACCGCGCCGGCACACAGCTGTAGTCTTCGGCGAAACGCGCCTTGGCGAA
Source organism: Terriglobales bacterium (assembly GCA_035632335.1). Taxonomy (GTDB): domain Bacteria; phylum Acidobacteriota; class Terriglobia; order Terriglobales; family Acidobacteriaceae; genus JAIQFF01. Next base: position 4,613 of record DASQHA010000153.1, on the reverse strand, counting down.
TTGCAGCTCCAATTCACCTAGGACCCCTACGGCTTTTAAGATGAGTTCCGAGCTTTCGCCGATCCGGCGCGTCATCTCAAGCAGAATTCGGTGAATCTCGGCCTGCTCTTCGTCAAACAGCCGCACCAGTTCGTTGTTCTGTTCGATGGTCTCGAGGGGCTCGACAAAAACCGTCTGTCCGCTGGAACTGGCGCCATGCACCACGCCCTGCACGCGGCGTTTCTGCTCGATTTTGATTGGGATCACGAAGCGCTCGCCGCGTATCGTGATCAGCTCATCCTGCACCGCGCCGCCCTCGGCCAGCCGCCGCAGATAGCCGCGCAGGGACTCCTGAATGGTCCTCCTCTGGCGCTCGATTTCGCGCCGGATTCGGGCCAGTTCGGGCGAGGCCCGGTCTTCGAGCGTGCCGTCAGGCTGAATCTTGTTGCGGAAGCTTCGCAGGAACTCGGTAAAATCAACGACGCCGGACGAAAGCGCCGCCACCGTGGTCCACTCCATTTTCATCGCGGCCGGAGGGTTCAGGGCGATCTCCCGCCACTCCGCCGCCCGGTCCACCACCAGCACGACATCGCGAATCTCGGTGGTTTCAAGCACCGCGCCCTGAATGCGCGCTTCTTCGACGGTCTTTGAAATGTCCAGCAACCCGGAAAACTCGAAGCGGCCCCCTACGCGCCGAAATTCCCGGATCTCAACCGTCAACTGGTGCTGGTTCTCGATCCATCGCCGATCCACCGCCGGGGAGAGCGCGGCAATCCGCCCTTGCCCCAGCGGCGAAGAGGCGTATCCCCGGACCAGATCGCGCAGAGTCTCGAATTCCAGAACGCGGCCGCTGCTGTGCACGAGCGAAGATGGCATCGGGGTTAATGTTACAAGAATCGCCTGACTCGATGGAGAAGGGCTGGGAAAGGAATGAGAATTTCAGATTATAGATTTCAGATTGCAGATCTTGCTCTCTCTTTCAGAGGTCATTCATTCTGAAATCATCAATCTGAAATCTGCAATCCACTATCCGTGGCGGAGCCCTTTGCCGCCTTCGCGATTGCGCCTGAGGCCTAGGCCTGGGCGGCCTCGGCCATCTTCGAAGCGGATTGTTTGGGCTCGGATGGCTTGGCCAGGGGGAAGCGGAGCTCGAAAACCGCCCCTCCTCCCACCCGGTTTTCGCAGCTGATTTTCCCCTGATGGTCCTGGACGACCCCATAGGTGACACTCAAGCCGAGTCCCATGCCCTTGCCCACGGGTTTGGTCGTATAGAAGGGATCGAAAATGCGTTGCGGATCGCGGATGCCCGGACCCGAATCTGAAAACTCCATCACCAGTTCGTCGCCTTCCTGCAGAACACTGACCGAAAACGTGCCGCCGCCGACTTCTTCCAAAGCGTCGGTCGCATTCCCGATGATTTCCACGCAACACTGAAACAGCTGGTTGACATTGCCCCATATTTGCGGCAAGTCAGGCTCGATCCGGCTCTCCAAATGAATGTTCTTGTTTTCCGTGCGCAGCATTTTCATCTGCAGCGCTCTTTGCAATACCGAGCCCATATCCAGCAGCGTCTTCTCACCCGGCGACTGCTGGGCAAAACTGAGCAGGCTCGAAACCAGCTCCCGCGTCCTTCTCGCCTGCTGCCCGATCTTGCGCGCCATGTTGGCCTGCTTCGATTCCAGGTCCGGTTGGGCGGCCAGCAGTTCGGAGTATCCCAGGATGGCCGCCAGCGGATTGTTGATCTCGTGGGCGGCTCCCGACACCAGCTGCGCCAGCGAGGCCAGCTTCTCCCTCTGCACCAGTTCAGTCTGCAGCCGCTTCATATTTTCCAGGCTGTCGCGCGACGCTTCCAACAGACGCACCAGTTCCCTGTCCATCAGGAACTGCCGCAGAAACACGAACAAGCCCAGCACCAGCATCGCCGCCAGCGTAACCAGCAACCGGAACTGCCGCAGGTGCGGCGGAGCGGTGTCGCGAAACCATGCCCAGTAGCCCATCAGCGGAAGAGAAAGCATGGCCAGCATCGTCAGCCGCGGCGCCAGCATCTGCCAGCGCGAGAGTTCCGAGGGCGCGGGCTGTGCAGGCGGCTTCAAGTCCCGCGCCAGCAGTGTTGCCCAGATCATCCAGCAAACCGACGCCACGAACGGGATGTCATAAAGGCTGCCGGTGTGGTACTGCCCGCGAGCGATCGCCATGTTCAAGGCCAGCGAGCTGAAGGCGTAAAGTCCGGAAGCCACGAACAGGTTCCGGTAAATGTCTCGCCACGCCCCTCGCGCATTCCACGCCAGTATGCCGAGCACCGCCAGAAACGCCAGGTTTTCCACCAGATAAAGCAGATCGTAATGCGGACTGTAAACCGCAACATTGAGCACGACATACTCATCCGGAAACACGATGAAGGCATAGAGAAAGACCCACCACACCAGCAGCATCAGAAAGTTCAAGGTGCTGAAGTAGAGTTTCTTGTCTTCGGATTGGTGAGGACGCAGCGCCACCGCCGCCATGAACGGCACTACGTGAACGAAAAGAATTGCGTCTCCAATAAACGGATCCGGGATGGTCCGCCGCCAGATCACTTCATACAGCGTCCATAAAGACAGATTGGCCGACCATAACATGCAGCCCAGAGCCATAAGACCCCAAAACAGCCGGATCTGGCCGCGGTTCGAAAACGCGTTCCCCAGCATGAGCAGGAAAGCAATAAACAGCAGTAGAAATTGCGCGACATCCCCAAATGCGAGTAAGCCGAACCCGGCGGGCAGGCTGAGCGATACGCTGGCATAGATGAGAAGAATGCCGGCAAAACATGCGACCCGCCATGGGTGCTTCGAAATCATGGATATTCCGCATTCTATTGGTTGCGCCTGCGCCCGGTTCGGTTTCAGGACAGACAAAGCGTTACTTTGGTACCACGACCCCGCAGAGCCCGACCATTTGAGCGCTTTCGCCGTGCTTTCGGGCGTGGCACGCGAGGTCACCGCTACATCTCAGCCACCGGGGTTATGCCCATCGAAGGCTCTGCTAGAATCAGCCCATGACCTTCCCGGTCACACGCCTCCGCCGCCTCCGCCAGAATGAACCATTGCGGAATCTGGTGCGCGAGACCCGGCTCAGCCCCGAAGCCTTCGTCTACCCCCTGTTTGTCTGTCCCGGCCAAGGCGTGCGCAAGGAAGTTCGCTCCATGCCGGGGGTGTTCAACCTTTCGGTCGATGAAGCCGTAGAAGAGGCCCGAGCGACCGCCGCCCTGGGTGTTCCCGCCGTCATACTCTTCGGCCTGCCCGAGACCAAAGATGAGGTCGCCACCGGCGCCTGGGCCGAGGACGGAATCGTGCAGCAGGCCGCTCGCGCCATCAAGCGCGAAGTCCCCAAACTTATCATTGTGGGTGATGTTTGCCTGTGCGAATACATGTCCCACGGACATTGCGGCGTGGTGAGTTCCAGCGCCGGCGCGCAGTCGCTGGGCGCTGCGGTCGCGACTCCTCCCGCCATTGCCGGCAGTTATGAAATTCTCAACGACCCCACCCTCGAACTGCTGGCCCGCGCTTCGGTTTCGCTGGCCCGCGCCGGAGTCGACATCATCGCCCCGTCCGACATGATGGATGGCCGGGTGGCCGCCATCCGCAAGGCGCTCGACGAAGCCGATCTGTCCAACACGCCTGTCCTTTCTTACGCCGCCAAGTTCGCGTCCGGCTTCTACGGCCCCTTCCGCGAGGCCGCCGATTCAGCCCCCCAGTTCGGCGACCGCAGCTCCTACCAGATGGATGGCGCAAATCTCCGCGAAGCCATGCGGGAGATTGCCGCGGATATCGAGGAAGGCGCGGACATGGTCATGATCAAGCCCGCCATGCCGTATCTGGACGTAATCTCTGCAGCCCGGGAACGCTTCGACTTGCCCATCGCTGCCTACCAGGTTTCCGGCGAGTACGCCATGATCGAAGCCGCCGCCCGCAATAACTGGATCGACCGGGAGCGCGTAATGATGGAATCCCTGGTTTCCATCCGCCGCGCCGGCGCCAGCATCATCATCACCTACTACGCGCGGGAAGCGGCGAAACTGCTGGCCTAGCACCGGCCGTGTGGGGACGGGCCCCGCCCGTCCGGGCCGAGCGAAGCTCGGCAGGGGTTTTGCATACAGAAGGCGGACCTAGTAGCGCTGCACATTCTGCACATACACAATCCGGTCATCCTTGCATGCCCAAACCAGGGCCACGATCCACCCAATCAAGCTCCATCCTAAAAAGAAGTTGAGCAGAAAGATGGAAACCTTGTCGTGTTTCTCGCGCACCAGCGCGATCAGCGTAGGCAGGAAATAAACCACAAACCCGAACCCGAAAAACGGGAAGAGGAAGAACCCAAAAACGTGCATAGATACCTCCTGCGGTTAATATTACGTCCAATCAGGGCTGAAAGTTCCCATTGCAAGATGGAGGACGGGCGTCCCGCCCGTCCTCCAGTTACCCGCCCGCCTATCGCAACTTTACGTCTACCTGTTCTAGAATCAAACGTTTGCCATCGCGCATCTCTTCATAGTGAGGCACTCCTTGCCCGAAACCATTTATGACGTCGCAATCATCGGCAGCGGTCCGGCTGGCTATACCGCTGCCATCCGCGCCGGCCAGTACGGCCTGAAAACC
>DASQHA010000152.1:0-6422 GCA_035632335.1 Terriglobales bacterium | reverse complement strand
TCTAAATAACTCGCGCGCCTACCGCACCGCTACCGTCGCCGGCGCGCCATCCAGATGTTCCCCGTCGTTTCCGCCAGGCTGAAGAGCAGTTCCCCGTTCGCTACCGACAAGCCGACCTTCCCCGGACTCCCCAGGCTGGTCAGCGATTGCCGCGAATGATGGAAGTGTTCGACTGCGAACGGCGTGCCCACCGGGTCCTTGGTCTTGCGGTCCAGGTGCTGGGCCCAGATGCAGCGAAAGCCGTCGCGCTCCGAAAGAAAATAGATCAGTGCGCCGTCGGGCGACCATTTCACTTCCCGATCCATCTGGTTGCCGTCGGTTACAGCAATCCAGCTCTCCGGGCCGCCCACCGCTCCGTCGTGGAATGGCGTGACGTAAATCGTCCGGGTGGAATCGTTATCCACTTTTCGTGCCTGAAAAGCAATCCACTCCCCGTCCGGAGAAAACGATTCCGGATAGAGCGCGAGTTTCGGATGCTTGATCAGCTCCTTTGCCGCGCCCTGATTCAGATCCAGCAATCCCACGCAATACGGCGAGCACGTTTTCGCTTCGAAGAGGAGCTTGGTCCCATCCGGCGAGAAGTCGCGTGGCGGTCCGCCGTTCTTGAACACCTTCTCGTCGCCGCCCTGCGTGGAAACGAAATGGATCGTCCACGCGGGGCTGGAAACTGCATAGGCCACTCTAGACCCATCCGGCGTGATCTTGGGCGAATCGAATTCCGATGAGCTGGCCGCCAGCATCGTATCGGTCCCGGCCGCCAGGTCCTTCACCCAGATTTCACGCTTGCCCAACCGGTCGGAGCTGAAAGTCAGGCGCCGGTTCCGCGAGATCGATGGGAACACCTCAGTCGAAAGATCGCGCGTCACGCGCGCCAGCTCACCCGTGACTTTGCCTGCATTGAGGTCCATCGGGAGGCTCCAAACGTTGGTGCTCGCGGCGGGACTCGAAAACACCATGTTGCCGTTCGCGGCCACCGAAGGCGCGCCCTCCTGGTCGGTGCCGAACGTCAACCGTTGCGGCGGGCCGCTGATCCTGCCGGTCTCCGGTGAAATCTTTGCTTTCCACAGATTGGTGGTATCGCGGTGCGCCGCGAAAAAGACTTCATCCCCTACCCACGCCGCCGGGCCCGCAGCCGCCAGGTTCTCGCGCGCGAAGCGGGCGAATGCTCCCGTCTGGATCGGCTCTCCTCCTTCCGCTCGCGCTACCCACCAGTCGGGCGCGGAAGAGTCGGTGCGCTGTCCCCAGAACAGCAGATGTTTGCCGTCCGAGGACCAAACGGGATGGTGAGCGCCGTAGAAACCCGGCTGGATTTGCTTGGGCGTGCCTCCCGTCGCCGGCACAACATAAATCTGCGTTCGGACAAAATAAGGCTCGCCCACCCAGTAGACGATCTTCTGGCCATCGGGAGAATACCGCGGCCCGCGCCCCTGCTTCGCAACCAGCTTCAAATCACCGCCCAGCACCGCAACGGTGTAAACTCCGCCGCCATCCCGGTCGGAGCGAAACACCACGCGCGAGCCGTCGGGCGAGAACGAAGGCTCATAATCATCCGCTGGATTCGGCGCCAGCCGCGCGCGATTGCCTGCGCCGATATCCTGTACCCAGATGTCCAGATTGCCTTCGCCGCCGTGGTCGGAAGCGTAGGCCACCAGCTTCCCGTCCGGCGAGATGGCCGGGTCGGTCGTGAATCCCGAATCGTTGGTGAGCCGGGTGAGTTGGAATTCTTCCGGCGGCTTTTTCAGGAACACCGACAGGAGCGCGATCGCCACAAACAGAACCCCGAGTGGAATCGCCCAGCGCCACACCGGAGCCCATGCCCGCGCAGCCCTGTGCGGAGCCCCGTTGTCTGTGAAAATCGGCACAAAGCTTGTGCCCAGGGTGATGACGACGGGGTCTTCCTTCCCGGCGCCTTCGTAGTATTCCTTCAGCTTTTCTCTGAGCCGCCGCTTTTCGACCCGGACAACAGACTTCTCGCTCGGTGCGAATTCCCGCTGGTTGAAGACCTTCTCCGCAATCACATATTCGGTGAGCTGATCGCCGCGACCTTCGATCGCCTCCACCACGATAAATTGCAGAAACCGCAAGAGCGCGGGCGTAAGTGTATTACTGGAAGCGATGCGCTCCAATTCTTTGTAACCTGGGTTGCGCCGCAAACGCGCTTTTCCCAGAATTTCCCGCCAGGTTGAGGCACTTGCTTTCACTGCTTGTGACGGAGCGGGATGAGGCGCACTCATGGATCTTCGGCCCCCGATAAGACGTGTAACACTAGTTTAACACCGCTATTTTGATCGGACTCAAGCTTCTGAGGACAAACGTTCAATTCTTTAACATCTGCCGTGACAAAGATTAACCTTGCCAAGCCTGCGGCGATAATCACAACATACTAGCTGCTCAGGGAAAAAACTACGGTTCAACTGCCTGTTGGAATGTGCCACAGGCAGGTGTACTTTTTACATGCTTTCCGTGATGACCGATTGCAAAGAGGAGGTTTTGTGAGGAATAGAGTTTTGCTCAGTTTGGCGCTGTTTGCCTTGCTGGCCTGCTGGATGGCAGCCCCGCAGGCAGCGTGGGCGCAGCAGGTAACCGCCGCCATTACCGGCGTAGTCACCGACCCGTCGGGAGCGCCGATCGCGAACGCCACTGCTACCGCCACGGATACCGCGCGCGGTACCACGTGGACGACGCAAACCAACGATGCCGGCATCTACAACCTGCCGCGCGTGCCGGTCGGCGAATACACCTTGAAAGTAGAGGCCAAAGGATTCCAGACGGCTGTCAGGCCGGCCTTTACCCTGGTGATCAATCAAACAGCGCGCATTGACGTCGCCATGACCATCGGCGAGGTCTCCCAAACCGTTGAGGTGACCGCTGCGGCGCCGACGCTGCAGACCGACACCACACAACTGGGCACCATCATCGACTCCCAGACCAATGTCTCGCTGCCTCTGGCCACTCGGAACTACGTGCAGTTGACGTTGCTCGCTCCGGGGAGTATTCACCCCAGCCCGAACACCATGACTACGCCGCAAGGTCCCGGTGGAGGTGGACGCCCTTACATCAACGGGAATCGTGAGCAATCTGACAACTTTCTGCTGGACGGCCTGGACAACAACCAGGTGTCGGACAACCTGGTGGGTTATACGCCCAGCGTCGATGCCATTCAGGAATTCAACCTGATCACCCAGAACGCCTCGGCCGAGTTCGGCAATTTCCAAGGCGGCATTATCAATGCCTCCATCAAGTCCGGAACGAACGAGTACCACGGAGATATCTTCGAGTTCTTCCGCAACGATAAGCTGAACGCCAACAACTGGGCCAGCAACTATAGCGGCGCGCCCAGGGCCCCGCTCCGCTGGAACATGTTCGGGGGCACAATTGGCGGTCCGATTATCAAAGACAAGCTGTTCTTCTTCGCCGATTACCAGGGGCAGCGCTTCAACACGCCCGCCAGCACCGGCGCCATCACCCTCTACACGGCTGCCGAGCGCACGGGCGACTTCTCGCAGTTACTGGCGGTGAAGGGCATCCAGCTCTACAACCCATACAGCATCGTGAACGGGAAGCGCCAGCCGTTCGCCAACAACCAGATCCCGGCGAGCATGATCGATCCGGTGGCGGCGAATTTGTTCTCTTCCGGGCTGTACCCCGCCCCGGTGAACGGCAACCTGACGAACAACTTCTTCAATAGCAGCTCCAGCCACATCTACAGCGACCAGGGCGACGTCAGGCTGGACTACAATCTGTCTCAGAAAGACCGTATTTCCGCCCGTTACTCGCAAAGCTTCCAGGACAACCCCAGCCTCAATTCGTTCGCGCTGTTCTATAACGGCTTCAACTATGCGCCCATCGAGAACGGTGTGGTGGACTGGACGCGCACCATCAGCCCCACCTTCGTCAATGAAGTCCGGCTGGGCATGAACTACGTGAAGATCAACAACGGAGCCTCCTACGGCAACGCGGGAGCTGTGGGCGAGAAGCTCGGCATCCAAGGCGTGAACGCCCCCGGTCCTGGCCTGCTGGCTCTGAATATCAGCGGCGGAGTTGTGGGCGGTTTCGGGAACACCAATATCTACCAACTCTTCGCCGACACGGTGGCCCAAGCTGAAGATGCGGCGGTGATCACCCGCGGGCGCCACACGCTACACGTCGGTTTCCAGTTCTGGCGGAGCCTGATCAACTCGTTCTATGGGGGGAACAACGGCCTGCTCGGGTTCATGAACTTCACCGGGCGCTTTACCGCCGGCCCGAACCCGCTGGCGGTGGCCGGGAGCGGCGCCGGAGCCGGTGAAGCCGACTTCTTCCTGGGCTTGCCGGATTCGTTCGGACGCGGCATCGGCAACTTCGGCACCTGGGGCCAGCGCTCCAGCACCATCGCACCCTATATTCAGGACGACTTCCGCGTGAGCAATACGCTTACCCTGAACCTCGGAGTCCGCTATGAAACACACACACCCTGGGTCGAAGTGAAGGACCGGCAGGTGAACTTCGGCATTCTGGATGGCTCGGTGCAATACGCCAACCAGCACAATGTTTTCGGCAACCGCGGTCTGTACAACTCCTACAACGGGGGCCTGGACTTCCAGCCGCGCGTGGGATTTGCCTGGACGCCGGATGCGCTCGGCAAGAAAACCGTGTTCCGCGGCGCCTACACCATTTCGTCGTATCTGGAAGGAACGGGAACCAACCTGCGGCTGACCCTGAATCCGCCGTACAAAAAAGCGGAATTCCAGACCAACTACTACAACACGCCTCTACCCGCCACCAAGACGGACGCGGGCATCCTGCCGCCCAACACCGGCAATCCGTTTGACGGCGCCCTGATCCGCTTGTGGGATCCGAACGTGCAGCCGGCCATCTCGCAGCAGTGGAACTTCTCCATCCAGCAGCAATTCAGCAATCAGACCACTCTGCAAGCGGCCTATGTGGGACAGCACGGCACGCACCTGATGGTTCCCATGCCCTATTTGCAGGAGCAGCTGCATTCCGACGGCACCATCACTCCCAGCCCGTACCTGGCTGGGAACCCGCAGCTGGCCAACATTTCGCAGATTTCGGGAACCGCCTCGAACGGCAACGACAAGTACAACGCGTTGCAGGCCACTTTCCAGAAGCGGTTCGGCAACGGGCTCGAATACCAACTGGCCTATACCTACTCGAAGTGCATGACCGACTCGAGCGGCTACTACGGCTCGTGGGGCGGCCAGACTACGCCGACTTCGCCCTACTGGCAGAACCTGTATGACAAGCGGGCGGAGTGGGGCCCCTGCTACTACGATGTGGCTCATACCCTCACCGGCTACGCCATTTACGAGTTGCCTTTCGGGAAGGGCAAGAAGTGGGGCAACAACATGAACAAGGCCGTCAACGCTGTCGCCGGCAACTGGCAAGTGAGCGGCATTCTCTCGCAGCACACCGGCTTCCCGCTGACTATTTCCGCCGGCGATGCCTCGCACACCAACTCCCGCGGCTCGCGCGCCGATTGCATTGCGGCGCCGCATGTCTTCGGCACTCAGAACGCCTCCACGGGCGGGTTCCAGTGGTTCGATCCCAATTCTTACGCGGCACCCGCGCCGGGGGCATTTGGTACCTGCGGGGTCGGCACCGTCCGCGGGCCGGGGCTCCACAGCTTCGACCTGAGCCTGCAAAAGCAGTTCGCCATCACCGAACACAAACGGGTCGAGTTCCGCAGCGAGTTCATCAACTTCACCAACACGCCGATTCTGAACTCTCCCGGGACAGGTCTCGGAGGTGGCCTCGGCCAGATCACATCGTCGCAAGGCGAGCGCAACGTGCAATTTGCTCTGAAGTTCTATTTCTGACGCCGGGAACGATCCCGGCTGCAAGCTTCGCTGCGGGGCCGCTGCCGGCGGCTCCGCATTTTTTTTGCGCTACGATGAAAAGATCTCCGGCAACGTCCTCATGCGCAGAATCCTCGCCATCCTCCTGCCAGGGCTCGGGCTGGCCACGTTGGTATTCGCGGGTCAGGCCGGAGCCAAGTCCCCGGCAGCCACATCGGGTGATCCGGCGTCGCGCGAGGCTCAAGCCGCGTTCACGCGAGGGGACTGGCAGACCGCCATCCAGGAATATGAAAAGCTGGTCCGGGTCGCTCCGCGCATCAGCGAATACCACCTCAATCTGGGGATCGCGTACTATTCCGCCGGCCGGCCTTATGACGCTGTTGCGCCCTTGCGCCAGGCGTTGAAGCTGAATCCCGCCCTCGCGCAGGCCAAGGATTCACTTGGCATGAGCCTGGCGGAAACCGGGCACTGTGACGAGGCGCTGCCTTTGCTCAAGAAGGCCGTGACACGCGCGTCAGACAAGGATGCGAAGCGCACCATCGAGCTGGACACGGTGCGATGCGCCATGGCCGTGAACCGGCTGGACGATGCCATCGACTTCCTGCGCCTGCTCACGCGCGGCTA
>DASQHA010000151.1:0-2472 GCA_035632335.1 Terriglobales bacterium | reverse complement strand
CGAGGGCTCTGTTGCAATCCCTCAACTTGGACAAACGACCTTCCGATTCCTTCATCGACGGCCTCATGGACGACGGCGGTGACCCGGGAGCCGTTGGGCAGTCTTCCTGCCCTGCTCCGTGGGCGGGACGACTCTGGCCATCTGGCCAGCAGGCGTGATCGCTGCGCCGCGGGGCGCCTTCCCCGGCTCGCGCCCCGTAAAGCCTGGTGAGTGCATCGAAAATTCTGCGGGAATCGTGCGGATGACCTGCCGGCTCGGCAGCGTTGACTCCCTTCCCGTTCCCATGGTCGGACTGAGCAACCAATGCACTTCGCTCGCGGCAATGTCAGCTTTGCGCGGCATCGACCGGCTTCGGCGAGCTGAAGAAGGCGGTTCGGATTCTAAAGAGGCTCTGGAATAACTAATTCTTGTCGGCGGCGCTCAGGCTGTCGGTGGCTTAGGCGTGAGGTAGTAGATTTCGGTGCTCTGGCTACTCCGACCACATCTTAGCCGAAGGCCCAAGGACTCCTGCGCATCGCTCTCCCGCTGCGTCGTGTACCACGATTGTGCTTTGACCCAAGTTTGGAATTCGTCGTTGGTTGCCACTCTCGTAATGATCGGTAGCAGCGCTGCACACAGTCCGCCCAAAATGATAAGGGCGATAGCCGTACGGTGGCGCGACATTCGATCTAGACTCGGAACGCTGGAAATCGATTATACGGTATATCGTCGGACTGTTCGAGCGATCGAGTACCGGCTGGCGCCGAGCGCTCGCCGGTAGTGGCAGAAACCTCAACTTTATTTGCTGTTCCCGCCCATGAACCCGGAGTCTTACCGAATGCGCCGGCTCTCCGGGCCGGAGATTCAGTTCTGGGAAGTGTGCACATCGCTTAGCTAAATCGTGCGGCGGCGAAACGAATGGGTGAAGCGAGGGGTTTGTGACCTGCCCTCAGAATCCGTTCATCTGAGCATACGACGACTTTCATTGATTGCAACCCCGGTTTGAGCCGGGATGGGGGCGTGGGGCAAGGGGTCGGCGTTTGAGGCCCCTTGCCCCACACCAGCACTGCAGGGACCCGCGGCGCGATTGAGCGCTGCGAACTCTTCCGGTGTCCGATATCCGAGACTGCTATGCGGCCGATCCGTGTTGTAATGGCCGCGCCAGGTTTCAATCTGGCGCCGCGCGTCGAACAGATTGGGAAACCAGCTCACTTGCAAGCACTCTTCACGCAGCCGGCCGTGGAAACTTTCCACGTGCGCGTTTTCCACCGGCTTGCCCGGCCGGATGTGTACCAGCTCGATCCGCCGGTCCAGACACCAGGCGATGAAGCAGCGGCTGGTGAACTCCGGCCCGTTGTCCGTACGAATGCGTTGCGGCACTCCGCGTTCCGTGATGATCTGTTCCAGCACCCGGATTACACGCACGCTGCCGAGCGAGGTATCGGTCTCTAACGCCAGACACTCGCGCGTAAACACATCCACTACGCTCAAGATCCGCAGATGACGATGGCTCGCCAGCGCATCGGCGACGAAGTCCAGCGCCCACTCTTCATTGCTGGCCTGCACCTTCGGAAATGCGGCCCTGTGCCGCACCAGGTGTCTGCGCTTCTTGCGTCGCAGGCTCAATCCGGCTTCACGATACAGCCGATGCACGCGCTTATGATTGGCCGCCTCACCCCCTCGTCGCATCAGAACACACAAGCGGCGATAGCCGTAGCGCGGGTGCTGCTGCGCAAGCTGGGTCAGTTGCTCGCGCAGTCCCGTATCCTTGGCCGGCCTGCGCGTGCAATAGCGGTAGCTCGAAACCGCCATGGATGCCAGCCCGCAGGCGTGGCGCTCGCTCATCCCGGAAAATGTGGTGCGGATATGCTCGACATCGGCCCGCGCCACTCGGAGCTGCGCCATCGCGCCTACGAGCTGTAGCCGTTTTTTGCGATTACCGACTTCAGCGCTTCCTTGTCCAGCGCGTACTCCGCCACCAGCTTCTTGAGCCTGGCGTTCTCCTCGCGCAGGTGCCTCAGCTCCTGGGCCTCGGCCACTTCCATGCCGCCATACTTCTGCTTCCAGGCGTAGATGGTGTGCTTGGACACTCCCAATTCCCGAGCCATCTCGTCCACTTTCCGGCCCGATTCCACCTGCTTCACGGCCGCTATAATCTGCGCTTCTGTGTGGGCGCTCTTACTCATCCGCTTTCTCCTTTCGTTCGTCCGATTATCGGACGCCCGATGTGCGGATTATTGGGAGCAGGTCAAGTTGCAGTAGCAATAAAGATGACATCGTTCTCGATGCCTTTTGCGGTTGCGGAACCGCTCACGTTTCTGCCCACAAGTTGGAACGTCAGTGGATCGGTATTGATGTCTCCCCTACCGCTTGCCGGGTCATGGCAAAGCGCCTGCGCGACGACTGCAAGCTCCGGGAAGATGAAGAGCTTTGGCGGATTGGACGCGGCTTCGTTGTGCGCGATCTTCCTTGGACAGAAGAAAAGTTAAGGCG
>DASQHA010000150.1:0-7425 GCA_035632335.1 Terriglobales bacterium | reverse complement strand
CTTGGGGAGCAGCACCAGGTCCGGCGACTCGGGAACAACCTCCGCCAGGTCTTCCAAGCCCAGGGGCAGCTGATTGATGCGCACCATGCGCTCGCACTTGCCGAAATCGACGGCGCGCAGCGTGTTGCGGGCAAGAATGCGAGCGGCATCCTTTTCGGCATGATGGACGGAATCTTCCAGATCGAGAATGATGGCATCGGGGCCGTGCAGCGCGGCGTTGATGAAGTACTTGGGTTCGGAGCCGGGCAGATACAGGCGGGAGCGGCGCAGGCGGTCGCGCGGCGATGGCTCCGGCAGCGCGATCTTTTCCGGAGACGCCTTGCGTCCCAGGCCCAGTCCGGCGCGGCGCGCGGCGGTTTCGATCCGCGCCGAGATGACAAAGGGGAGCGCGCCCTCGTCGCGAAGTTCGACGCGGGCATGCCTGATGCCCAGCACTTCCAGCACCTGCCGTGCCTGCGCCGCGATCGAGTCGCCATAGTAAGGCGCGACCCGGGACTGCATGGTGATCTCGAGTCCGCCGCTGTCGCGCGATTCAATGGCCACGTGCAAGTCGGAGCGGACGTCGCGGCCGCAGTGCCCGGCTTCGCCCATGCCCGCCGTTTTTTCCGCGGAATTGGTCATTTCACCACAGCCATTTCACCACAGGCCCTATGGGGACAGCCGCCCCCGGCTGTCCGATCGAGCAAAGCTCGACGAGGTTTTTGCGCGAGCCGGAGCTGCCGAGCTGCGCTCGGCCGGACAGCCGAGGGCGGCTGTCCCCACGCGGTCCTTGCTACTTCAGCTTCGCCAGAATCGCATCGCCCATCTGGACCGTGCTGGCCGCGCCCTGTCCGATGGATTTCGCGCCACCGGGGATCCGCATCATGTCGTAGGTCCGCACTTTGCCTTCCTGCACCACCTCTGCGATCGCCTTACGAATGCGGTCCGCCTTGGCGCCTTCACCGATGTGATCGAGCATCATGGCGGCGGAAAGAATCATGGCGATGGGATTCACAATGGGAGGATTCAATTCCGCATACTTGGGCGCCGACCCATGGGTTGGTTCAAACACGGCGACGTCGTCGCCAATATTGCCGGAGGCCGCAAAGCCCAGACCGCCGACCAGTCCCGCGAAGGCGTCGGACAAGATGTCGCCAAACAGGTTCGAGGCCACGATCACGTTGTACTCTTCCGGATTCTTGTTCAGCCACATCAACTGGGCATCGATGTTGGTCGACCAGAGCGCGATTCCGGGATATCCCTTGGCCACTTCCTTAGCGGTTTCCTCCATCATGCCCGAAGTTTCGCGCACCACGTTGGGCTTTTCGCAGATGGTCACACCCTTGAAGCCACGCTTTTTCGCATATTCGAATGCGGCGGTGACGATCCGCCGCGCCGCGGCTCGCGTGATGATGCGCACGCTCACCGCGAGGTCGGGGCCCGGCACGCTGTTGAATGCCCTGAAACGGGGATGGGTGTTGAGCGCCGCGCGGACGTTTTCTGGAGGGTTGGTCCATTCCACGCCGACGTACATTCCCTCGGTGCCCTGGCGAAAGACGGTGGTGTCGACTTTGGGCTCGTCGAATCCGCCGTCGGTGCGCTTGCGAATATAGTTCAGCGGGTTGCCGATAAAACCGATGCAGGGACGCATGCAGATATCCAGATTGAACTTCTGGCGCATGGTGACGATCGGGCTGTAGTACACCAGGCCCTTGCCGCGCAGCTCGGGTTTCAGTTCGGCCTGGGCCTCCTTGTTGGGCTTCGATGTAATGGCGCCGAACAGGCCGAGCTTGTGCTTCTTGAGCAAATCGATGGTGCGGTCCGGGAGGGCGTTGCCTTCGTTGCACCAGATCTCCCAGCCGATGTCAGCATGGATGTATTCGGCGTCGAAGCCGACGGCTTTCAGGACTCGCAGAGCTTCGGGAAGGACCTGATTGCCGATGCCGTCGCCCGGCATGGTCACTACTGTGTGTTTCGCCATTCGTGCAGTTTCTCCTCTTGTCATCCTGAGCGCAGTATTGTGTTTCGCTCGCGAAACACGGTGCGGAGTCGAAGGACCCCTACTACCTAACAAACTCGACTGAAATCTAGCCTTGCGGCAGTCTGGCGGGCGAGGGCGCCCGCCCCACTCAACAACGTGCTAGCCCAAGCCCAGACGCTTTGCCACCAGATTTTCTACCCCCTGCGCGATCACCAGGGATTGGGGCACGCTGCCGAGCGCCGGGAAGGCGAACTTCTCGTTCCGCCAGGCGATCATGCCCGAAGTGAAATCGATGGCAATCTCGTCGCCGGGGATGATGGTCTTTTCTTTCCCCGCAATCTCTTTGGTGAACTGCTGGCGCAGGCGTTTCACCAGCTCCGGAACCTCCACGCACAGGAAGCCGTTGTTGTAGGCATTCCGCAGATAGGTCTGCGAAAAGCTGGCGGCAATCACCAGTGGAATTCCTTTCGCCTTCAGGCATGTGACCGCCTGCTCGCGGCTTGAACCCGTGCCGAAATTGAAGCCGCTCACCACCACGTCGCCGGCACGGGTACGCGCGGCGAATTGAGGATCGTAATTCTCCATCACTACTTTGGCCATGGTTTCGGGCGTTACGTCGTCGCGGTAAGTGTAGTCCTTCCCATAAATGGCGTCGGTGTTTACGTTGTCTTGCGGCAGAAACACCAGGCGTCCCCGCATGCGCTCGGGAAAGCCGGGGAGGATGTCGACTTTCTCGGCGGCGGCTCCGGTGGGGAATTCCTGGTACTCGCGCGCCGGCGTGCGGTCTGCCATCTTGTAGTTTCCCCGGATATAACCGGCAACGGCGGACGCCGCCACAACCTCGGGGCTGGCGAGATAACATTTCGCGTCGCGCGATCCCATGCGGCCCTTGAAATTGCGGTTGGTGGCGGAAATCCCGACTTCTCCCGGCTCCAGCAGCCCCACTCCGAGGCCGATGCAGGGCCCGCATCCCGCGGGCAATGGATTGGCACCGGCATCGAGCAGGGTCTGCCAGATGCCGCGCCGCTCGGCTTCTTCCTGCACCCACTTGCTGGCCGCGCCCAAATACAATTTCACGCCGGACGCAACTTTTTTGCCTTGCAGCACGGTGGCGGCGGCGGCCAGGTCCTCAACCCGCGAATTGACGCAGGAGAGCAGGTAGGCTTTATGGATGGGAATCTTCTGCTTTTCGATTTCGGCGAGGGAAGCCATGATCTGGACGGTGTCGGGTCCGGAGACGTGCGGCGTCACCTGCGACAGATCGAGTACGATGCGGGCGGCATAGACCGCATCGGGATCGGGTCGCGGCGGATTCTCCGACCAGTTCGCGAGGTCGCGATCGGTGAAGCGGTCGACGCCCACTGCCGCCAGGCGCTCCTTTACGGTTTTCAGATACCTGATCGTGACCTCATCCACCGGGAACCAGCCGACCAGCGGGCCCCACTCGGTGGACATGTTGGAAATCGAAAAACGCGCGTCCATGGACAGACTGGCGACGCCCGGTCCGCTGAATTCGACGGCGGCGTTCAGGACTTCATCGTGGTTGTAGAGGCCGCACAGCGTGATGATGACGTCCTTGCCGGTTGCGCCCGCGGGCAGCGCGCCTTCGAGGACGACCTGGATGGAGCGCGGAATCTGCCACCAGAAATCGCCCGTCGCCCAGGCCGCGGCGGCGTCGGTGCGCACGATCGGGGTGCCGACGGCGCCCAGCGCGCCGTACATATTCGAGTGTGAATCGGAGGCGACGACAAAAGTTCCGGGCAGAACGTATCCGCGCTCAACCATGATCTGGTGGCCGATGCCGGAACCTGCGGGGTAGAAATCCACGCCGTGAAATTTGGCGAAGCCCTCGATGGCTTCGTACTTGTGCAGGTTCGAATCTTCCTTGTTCTGGATGTCATGATCGAGAGCGAACACCAGTTGCCGGGAATTCTGGACCTTCTTGGCGCCAATGGTTTGAAACTTCTTGATCACTGCCGAGGTGTTGTCGTGGGTCATCACGCGATGCGGGCGGATGGCCACGAAGTCGCCGGTCCGCAGCGGACGCTTGGGCCCCTCGGCAAGATGTGCCTGCGAGATTTTTTCGACGATGGTCTGACCCATTAAAGCGCTCCTGGTCGTGTGGGACCGGGTCTTCGACCCGGTCAGGCCGAGCCGAGCTCGGCAGCCTGCCGCCTAAGAAGCCGAATAGACCGCAAAAATTGCAAAGTACTTCACCGGCTGAAGCCCGCCAGTCGAGAGGAGCCTATTGCAGGGCCAAGGCCCTGCCCCACCCAAAACCATAATGGCACTGACGAGGCTTTGCTCTCGAAATCCAATTACTCGGTCAAAACTTCTTTTCGAAGCCGGCGAATTCCTGTTCCAGTTTCCACTGTACCCGCGCCCGGTCGCTGGCATCGAGAAATTTCCTGCAACCGGCTGACACGTTGGCCGATTCAGGACGGTCTCCGGCGCACGCCGTCACTGAATGATATGCCTGCGGGTCAGACCACAGACTGGCCCCGGCCAGAAAGCTGTGTTCCAGGCTTTGCCGCGCCATGCGCTTCAGGTCCGCATACCTGAGATGGTAGATTTCGGCGGCGCGCACGTATTCGTGCGTCATGTCGGACCGCGAAACGCCTTCATCGTCGGTGGCCAGGGCCACGGGCACGCCGTAACGCAAATATACCGGCAAGGGATGTTCTTCGCCGCGCACTCCGAGAATCACGTCATTCGAGGTCAGGCAGATCTCGACCAGCACGTTGCGCCGGGCCATTTCCTGCAGCAGGCCGGTAGCGTCATTTTCGTTCATCACGCTCACGCCGTGCCCGATGCGCTCGGCATGGCCTTTCTGGATCGACTCGCGAACGTGGAAGCTCAAACCCTCGGGTGGAACCAGGCCCATGGCGAGCTCGCCGGCGTGCAGGCTGATGTGCACCCGGGGATAAATTCCGTGCAGGTAGTCGAGCATCTTCATGTGCAGATCGAAATCGTGCATGGGCACGTACCAGTCTTCGGGCATCACCAGGTTCAATCCTACGAAGCGGGGGTCGGCTTGGGCCAGCTCGAAGCCCAGCAGGATTTGCGCATAGACCTGCTCTTTCGGCAGTCCGCGTAGCACCTGATAAAGGTAACGGATGGTAACGCCGCATCCCGGGCTAGCCTGGGCAGATCCGCAGCGCAGGATCTGGCGCATTTTGGCTTCGTCGTGATCCAGTTGCTGCCGGGTGGCCGCGACCACATCGTTCAGGCCCGCCGCCAGAAGCTTTTCCCGTAGTTTCGAGAAATCATCGTCCCAGCCGACCTTGGCACCCAGTTCCGGCGCGAGATTTCCGTCCGCCGTATGCATGAGTTCGAGGTATTGCAGATGGTCAGAGGCGGCCCGCTCCGCGGTTTCGGCGATGGAATCGCCCAGGTGATTGGTCATGGCGGGAAGAAATTTGTCGAAGGTGGCAAAAAAGTGGTCGTGGCCAGGCTCTTCGCCGGCCCAGTTGCGCATCGACCAGGCATCGACGATGGAGTCGTAGAGAACCTGGTCGTGGTAGGCGCAGTGGATGGAAGGCTTGCTGGCAAAGCGGTCGCAGGCGTCGTCGCAGGGCGGCGCGATCAGGACCGAAGTGGTGCGGTCGACGCAAAAGCCGTCCTGGGCGGCGAAGTCGATAAGGCGCTCAGCGTAAATCGCTCCCGCCAGATGGATGTGCAGGTCGCCGCCTTTGGGCATATCCCGCAGGAAGGCCAGCAGAAGTCCGGGCTGAGGGCGGACGGCGTCGAAATGGCGGGCAGTGCGCTGCTCCGGGCTGGAGCCTTTCGGCTCCGCGGCGGTGCCCAGCGTGGACAGCATGAGCGCAAAGACCACGAACCCAGCCATTCGTGTCACAGCAATCCCCCTCTCGAACCGGCATTTTACCTGATGGCAGGATTCAGTCAGCTTGCGGCGGAAGCTCTGGCCGCAAAGTTCACGGATGCAAAGAAATACAGCGGAGTCGCGCCCCGTCATGCGCGGGCCAGTGTGCGACGGGCGGGACGCGCGTCCTCCGTTTTCCCTGTCCTCGACTTTCCATGAATGCGGCTTCCAGCAAGGTTCTTGCCGGATTTTCACAACCGAGGAATGCCCCTGTTTGCGGCGGTCATTGGCGCGGTTCCATGAAATTCGCGAGAAATGGCAGCATCGTCATGAAAATGCGAACCGTCGCTGCGTGGGTTGCACAAGATGTGCGGCACCCGCCTGTGGACGGCCTGCACTCCATTGATTTTCAAGATGATAAAACGCCCGCTTTTTTATTGACTCTAAAAATGAAAGGAGTAAAAACAACCTCGTTCTTTGACAGCTTCTGAAGTTTTCCCGGTTGGTGCGGCGTCCGGGGCTCAAGCCAAGTCACTCTTCGCATCGCAAGATGACGGAGGGAAGGCGGGCAAGGGTCTATAGCAAAGCGCTGGTCGAGGCGAACAAGAAGATATGTCGGAGGCAGGATAGAGTCCCGAGGCGTTAGGCAGGTTTGTCCGGTTGGCGGTAAGCCCGGAGCCCAAGCATGATCGCGCGGAGCAGCCCGCAAGGGCAGCTGCGATAGCAGGTCGGCGAGGGTCTAAAGCGAGCTACTGGCCGAGATGAATGGGCTTAACACCACCTCGGGGCTCTTATTTTTTTGCCGGCATTTGTTCACGGTCCCTGCACCACCTGCAGCTTTCCGGTCGGCGCCAGCCGGGCGCGAACGATGGTATTCGTGGACTCCACTTCACCCACTGTGTCCACATTCAGGTCATACGATCCTTGGGGCAGGTTTTCCGCGAACGGAATCTCGAATTCATCGGTGTCTCGCTTCAGGGTGAAGTGCTGATAGCCGACAGCCGTGGCCCGTCCATTCTCGTTGACCGCCAGGGCGATGAAAGTGAAGTCGAAATCGTTGCCGGTCTGGTTGGACACGCGAATCGCGGCTTCCAGCCGGTGGCCGGTAATGGTGGGCTTCCTGCTCCACTCGACCACCAGCGGCGCGACCACCTCGAGCACGAACCCTTTCTTCTTTTGGGCGACGGGCTTGCCGCTGTCAGTGACGGTCACGACGAAATGAAAACTATCGACTTCGGTAGGCGTGCCGCTGAGCGTCCCGTCCGGCGCCAGTTCGATGCCCTCGGGCGGCGATCCATTGGTCACTTCCCACTTGAGAGGAGTGATGCCGCCTTGCGCCTCCAGCTTGAAGTGATAAGGCTGGCGCAGGAAGGCCCTGGGCAGCGGGGCCGTGGACAGCACGATGGGTTCGCCCGTGGCCGCCCCCTGTTGCCCGGAGGACGATCCGAGCAGAGCAAATGCCAGAAGAGCCGCGCCTGTGAGTCTCAGATTCATAGCGCCTTAGATGGCACTCTATCACTGGGCGGGTGATTCGAGTGTGTCCGGAGGGACAGTGGCACTTTTCCGGACCACGTGGGACAGCCGCCCCCGGCTGTCCGGGTCGAGCGACCGCTCGACAGGGCTCTTGCCGGCACCAAAACAG
>DASQHA010000149.1:0-19309 GCA_035632335.1 Terriglobales bacterium | reverse complement strand
CCGGGTGGCCGATGCCGTGACCGACTCCTGCCGCTGCTGCTGGGCGCGGGCCAGCGCGCCGGCGCCAAGTCCCAGAAAGCCTCTGCGATTCACCGGCCTCGACCCCCTTTCATTTTTTCAGATTTTCGCATATTATTATGGACAACTATGATTACTCGCCGAGGCTTTCTGCTCGCTTCCGCGCAGACCGTGGCCGCGCTTCCCTTCGCCGGTGTGACAGCGGCGAAGACGAGGATCGGACTGGTCGAGTCCACGCACCGGCGTCTCGCGCAACCGGCTTCTCCCGAGGACCCGCTCGATTATGACCGCGTCCGTGCCATGGTCTGGAAAGCGATCGATTACGCCGGCGGGATGGCGGACCGCATTCGCCCGGGCTCCTGGGTGGTGGTGAAGCCGAATATCGTGTTCCTCCGCCCGCAACAAGGTTATCGCAGCGGCGACATCACCGACATGCGCGTCACCCAGGCGGTGGTCGAGTACATCGCGCGCAACGCGCAGCCGGCGCGCATCACGGTGGCAGAAGGAGGCAGCTACCGTTCTTTGCACGACCCCGCCGCGAGCGACGTGGTCACGCAGGGCGGCCGCCGCGCAGACGCTGCCGGCTTCGACTGGGGCACGGCTGAGTTCCCCGGCTACGGCGGAACACTAGGCGCCATGCTGCGCGAATTCGCTTCGGCTTTCCCCGGCAAGCGCTTCGATTACATCGACCTAAGCTACGACGCCGTGCGTGACGCCTCGGGCGCGCTCCGGCGCATCGAGGTGCCGCGCACCGCGCGCTGGGTCGGCGGTTTCGGCGCGCGCACCGATTATTTTGTGACCAACACGATCCGCAACTGCGATTACCTGGTGAGCGTCCCGGTGATGAAGGTGCACGAGCAGTGCGGCATCACCGCCTGCCTGAAGAACTACGTGGGCACCGCGCCACGCGAGGCCTACGCGGGCCCGGGGGGATTCTGGAACGCTCGCCTGCATGACGAGCATTCGCTCGAAGGGCGGATCGACTCGTTCATCACCGACCTCGCGTCGTTCCATCCCCCGGATTTCTCGGTGGTGGACGGCATTCGAGGCTTGCAGTATTCCGAACACGACAACGGACGGCCCGATCAGATGCTGCGCAACAATCTGGTACTGGCCAGCCGCGACCCGGTGGCCGCCGACGCCCTGGTGGCGCAACTGCTGGGCTTCAATCCGTGGGATATCGAGTTCCTGCACATGGCCGAACAGCGCGACATGGGATGCATGAATCTGGAAAAGGCCAACGTGATCGGGGATGATCCCGCCCGCCTCGCCGGGCATTGGGGCAAACCCAAAGGCTGGTATGGCAGAGCCAACCGCGAGTGGCTGGTTACCGGCGACCCCAACGCATCCATGGCCTCCTGGAGCCGCTGCACCACGCCGACCGACACGCTGCATTTCGCCAGGGTCGTGCGTGAGACCCTGCGGCCCCAGACCTCGTACGGCGCCGCCGTGCGCGTCATGGCCGCCGGCCATCGCAACGCTTATCTATGGGTGGGAGCGCACGGACGCGTCGTCGCGCAACTGAACGGCGAAACCGTCATGACCGAGGAGAGCCTCACGCATTCCCGCATCGGACAGTTCCAGAAGCCGGTGGAGCTGCGGTCGGGAGAAAACCTGCTGGTGTTCCGGGTCGAGCCGGTCCGCGATCCGGCCCGGCTCAGCGTTCTGCTGGTGGGACCGCGCAATGACGGCGACACCGTCGAGGGCATCCGCTGGACCGCGTGAGCGGTGCTTCGCCGGCCCTTACGATCGCACCTCTTCCACGACCGAGCTGCCGCGCGAACGATCGCCGTTGGTCCACTGCCATTCCTCGAGCAGGCGTATGCGGCCATCGGAGAGTCGTTCGGTAGTCGCAATCGCGGCGCCCGTGCGAAGCGCTTCACCGGCCACGTGGTGGTAGCGCATATCCAGACGGCCCTGGTTGTCGGCAACAGCCACCAGGCCGCCGAAGCGGACACGGCCTCCGCTGTAAGTGGCCCAGATCCGGGCGCCGCACTGGCGATAATGAAACCGCGTGCCGCGGTCAGCATCGCCGTTCGGAGTATTGGCGGCCGGCACGAACAGTCTTTGGTCCAGATCGAAAGCCGGCAATGCCGGATCGGCCGACGGTTCATCGGGCATGGGATGCGGCTTGGCAAACGAGAATGTTACGGCTGTGTCGCCATGTGCGCGCCGGAATTCCAGGCGTTCGACTGCCTCTTCCACGCCTGGTATGTGACCCGCGGGAACCCACCAGAGCGCGAGATGCGCCTGGCTGGGAGGTTCGAACCACTTAGCGCGGTCTCGCAGCGGACCTCGATGGCCACTCGCATAGGTGAAGTCCTTCAAGGCCTCCACCGATTCCCAGACGGAGAGATTAAACAGGATCAGCGGATCTTCGTAGGCTCGCACGGCGGTGGCGTCACCTTCGGGCGTCGTCAGGCGCCACACAAAACCGGGGCTTGTGTCGGCAAGCGCATTCACTGCCTGCAACTGCGCCACGAAACCGGCCATCACGCTGGAATCGAGCGGCGCAATCATGCGCGCGACATTGACCTGCGCCAGGTGGTAGTGCCTCGAGAACATCAAAACAGTGTCCCACTTGAAACCGCGGGGCCGCAATGACACGCTAATAGTGTTTGCAAATGAAACAAATGCCGCCCAAACTGCGTCTTGATAGTGAGACCCAGGTGGCTAAAAGGGGAAAATTCCGTCCAACCGCGTCCTTTTGGGAAGCCAACCGCATTGCTCTCGACTCACTCCAGAAAAACAAGCTGCGCAGCTTCCTCACGTTGCTGGGAATCATTCTGGCCACCACCACGCTCATCGTGGTCACCGCGCTCATCCACGGCATGAACCTTTACATCGCGGAAAAGGTGTCGAACATGGGGGCAGACGGATTCCGCGTCGTGCGCATGTCCTGGTTCGGTCCGTGGGACCCGAAGAAATTCTACGAAATGTCGAAACGCAATCCCGAGATCAAACGGGAAGAGTACGACTTCATTCAGAGCCGCGCCACGCTGTTGAGAGACATCGGTATGACGGTGTTGAGGCGGGGGCAGGTTTCCCGTAAGGGCGAGTCCATGCCGCGCGTCGAGATCCGGGGCATCACCGACAACATCCCCGCCATCAATAACGTCGGCGTGGCACTGGGCCGCAGCATCGCCAACGAGGAAGTGCGGCGTCACGCCCCGGTCGCTTTTATCGGCAACGACCTCAATACGCGTTTTTTTGAAGGCGTCGAGCCCATCGGCAAGACGATCCAGATTGAAGGCAATCCTTATGAAGTCGTAGGCGTGGGCAAGCCGCTGGGCAGTGTTTTCGGCCACTCCCAGGACAACTTTGTGATGATTCCCATCGAGAGTTACTTCAAGACTTACGGTTCCCGCAGCGGCATCCAGTTCGTGGCCAAAGCCATCGACCAGGAACATCTCACCCAGGCTCAGGACGAAGTACGCATGCTGCTGCGGGCGTACCGCCACCTGCCTCCCAACCAGGACGACAATTTCTCGATTTTCGCCTCGGAGGCGTTTATCGATCTTTGGAACCGGCTGACGGCTGCCATTGCCGGCATGGCCGTGGGCATCGTCTCGGTGTTCATGGTGGTGGGCGGAATCGTCATCATGAATATCATGCTGGCGGCGGTCACCGAGCGCACCCACGAAATCGGCATCCGCAAATCTCTGGGCGCCAGACGCCGCGACATCCTGCACCAGTTTCTGGTCGAGTCCTCCTTTCTGTCCGGGACCGGCGGCTTCATCGGAGTGGTCATTGCGTGGTTCCTGGCGATTCTGGTGCGCAGCACCACGCCGGTGCCCATGGCGCTGCCCTGGTCCTCGGTGTTCGTGGGCGTAGGGCTCTCGGCGGTGGTGGGCCTGTTCTTCGGCATCTACCCGGCGCGCCGGGCCTCGCGGCTGGATCCCATCGAAGCCCTGCGCGTGGAGCGATAGCCTGTGACGCGTCTCGCCTTCGCCAACGGATTCGCACTCGCGCTCCAGACTATCCGCTCGCACAAGCTGCGTGCGTTTCTCACCGTGCTCGGCGTCATCGTGGGCACCGGCACCATCATCGGCGTCGGCGCCATCCTCACCGGCTTCGACCACACTATCGCCGCGGTTTTGCGCAGCTTCGGCCCCAACTCGATCATCGTGTTCCGATTCAACGTAGGATTTCGTGTGACCGAGCTCACCCCCGAGGAACGCACGCGCAAGAATCTGACTTACGAAAACGCCGTGCACATTCGCGAACGCAGCCGCTCGGTCCAGGATGTCTCGCCCATGCTCTTCCCCAGCCGCGAGTTGATCCAAGCTCACTACAAGGGCAACGAGATGTACGATGTCGATCTGTTCGGCGTGGAGGAGGCCTATGCCCGCGGCGGGCAGGCGGAGATGAGTGCCGGCCGCTTCTTCACCGATGAGGAGAGCCGGCGCCGGGAGCCGGTGGCGGTGATCGGCGCGGACATCGAGAAGGGCTTCTTTTCGAATATCGATCCGATCGGGAAAATCATCACCGTGGACGGCCACCAGCTTCAGGTGATTGGTTCGATGGAGCGCCCGGCAGCTTCCTTTTTCGGCGACCAGGACAACCGCATCCTGGTGCCCTACGGCATGCTGCAGAAGATGTATCCCAACGCCAGAGAAGTGGCGATTGTGGTGACCGCGCAGGAGGGAAAGCTCTCGCAGGCCGTGGACGAAATCCGCGCCATCCTGCGCATCGACCGGCGCGTGCCTTACAGCAAGCCCGATGACTTCGCCCTCTCCACCGCAGAACAGATGGTCGGGGATTTTCGTCAAATCACCGCCATCACGTTTATGGTGATGGTGGTGCTCAGCTCGGTCGGCTTATTGGTCGGCGGCATCGGCGTCATGAACATCATGCTGGTCTCAGTGACGGAACGGACGCAGGAGATCGGCCTTCGCAAAGCCGTCGGCGCGAAAAAGGCCGACATCATCCTTCAGTTTCTCCTCGAGGCCTCAGTGCTGACCGGCATGGGCGGCCTGGCCGGCATCTTGTTCGGCTGGATCATCTCTTTGATCACGCGGCTTGTCTTCAACTCCCTGCCGGCCACGGTGCCTCTATGGGCCGCGGTAACGGGCGTCGTCATGTCGGTCGCGGTCGGAATCTTTTTCGGCATCTGGCCTGCCTACAAGGCCGCGCGGCTCGATCCTGTCGAAGCCCTGCGGTATGAATAATCGACCGAGGTTGCAGCGCGACAACGTGGCACAGGCTTTCCTGCCTGTGCGCTTTTTCGCTGATCACAACCGCACCGGCAGGAATGACGGTGCGACCCAAGCGCGGCATTTTCGAAGCAACAGTCCAGCATGAGCTCGACCCGCGAAACCACCGTTCACGAGCCCGAGATCACCCGAGACCTCGAGGACAAAGAGCACCAAGGCCCGTCCGGCCCCCGCATTCGCTGCCCCTTGTGTGGGTGGACGCCGGCGAAGGGCGACCTCTGGCGCTGCACCTGCGGCCACAACTGGAACACCTTCGACACCGGCGGAGTTTGCCCCGCGTGCTTGAAGCAGTGGACGTCCACCCAGTGCCTTGCCTGCCACGGCTGGTCGGCGCACTCCGATTGGTATCAGTACGCGTAGGACGCGCCCATCGCTCGGCCGGAGATCTCAGCGCAGCGTCTCCAGCGCCGGCTTGACCCAGGAGAACAGGAAGCCGCCCACCGCCGGAAACTGCGCGGCCAGCACCGTAACCAGCGGCAGCGCGCCGAACGAGAGAATGTGCAGCAGGTTGCCGTCGAGTTTGCCAGGCTTGCTATCGGCCAGATAGCTCATGATCGTATTCCGGTTCATCTGCACGATGGCCGTGAGAAACACGATGCTCAGCGCGAAGAAGCATAACGAAATCGCCGTGATGATCGCGTGGTGCGGCTCGAACGGATAGGAGTTCAGCGACACGATCGCTAGAATTAGGGCGCCCGCCACAAATTCCAGGAGATTTTTGAGATGCAGCGTCGCGTAGCGGATCATAGACACGAACCGCAGCGCCACGAACTCTTCGGCCCGCTCCGTCGGGCTTAACGCCTGCCGCCGCTGGACGGGCGGCGGCGTTCCAGCCGACCCCGCGGCGGCGGCCATGGCTTGCGGCTGCGCCTCGGCGGCCACTCCTTTACTCCAGGACGACTCGAGCACCCGGACCAATTGAGTCGAAACTACGGTCAGCACCTGGTGCACTTGGTGGATCGTTGTCGCTTTCACGGGCCGGGCGTACGCATCGCGCGCCATCAGTATTCTGGCGTTCGCCTCCAGATGAGAGAGCTGGGCGGCGTAATCGAAATCGGAGGCTCGATCGAACCCGTTATTCACTAACCCCCTCAAGCGGTCGATCGATTCCGCCAGCGTGAGATAGGTCTGCCCGCCACCGCCCCAGCGCCAGACCCTGGCTGGCGACAATTCTTTGGGCAGCCGCCGGAAGGCCTCGCGGATGGGATGCCGCTCGAGCATGCGCAGAATGCGCCGCAGGTCGAACCAGGTTTGAAGGTACCGCACGCAGCCGAACAACAGCCCGCCATACAACACGCACAAGCCCGCCGTATACGGCCATTCGAACGGAAGCCACTCGATCGAGCCGACTCGCAGCGGGTTCAGCCAGAGCAAGCTTAAAGCGAACGCCGCCACAGCCACCCACGACCACTTTCCCAGCCACCGGTGCTCCAGCGCCTTGGTCAGATTGGAATGTATCTGGGTAACGCTCCGCAGGTAAGTGTCATTTTTGAACGACGGCAAGCCGGCCGGCTGCGCCCTGCACAGCCGGATACGATTCAGGTGGGCAAACGCATACCAGACCAGCGCGGCCGACAAGAACACCGTCGGAACAACTGGCGTCACGCCGCTACCCACGTGACTGAAGCGGTAGGCGTAAAACAGTGAGAGCGGGTGCGAATGGACGGCCACCGAAAACAGCACGGCGGCCGCGACCGATGCCAACCCGGAGACCGCCATCCACCTGGGCTTCCCCGGCCGCCAGCACCAGAACGCGGCCGCTAGCACGAGCGCAGGAATTAGCATGCAGAAGGCGGCTCTCGTGTAATCGCCTATCGAGAAAAGGGGCATCGGGAAAGGGGTTACAGGGAAGAAGGCTAGCGAAGGAACACCCACGGCATTCCGTTTCAGGTAGCTGATCTCGACGGCAACCACAGATCCGTACGCGATCAACAGTACGCCAGCGGCTGCGCTCAGACCCAGTCGTACTGCCAGGCGGTGCTTATCCGCTCCCACGCGCAACATTGAAAGCCGGCCGTGCCTGATTGTCTTCCCGTTATCGGGTTTCCGGTTCGAGTAGATCACACCGGCCGCGAATAAAGCGCAGAACAGCGTGAGGAGCCAGAAACCGAGCTCCCACCCGCGCGAGGCTCCGGCGAGCCAGGGGCGACCGTCAGAGGTCACGTTCTTTCCTTCAATAGCTGTCCACTTCTTGTCTTCAAAGTCGCCCGGTGTCTTCCCCCCGGGCATTGCCCACAATTCCTCTTGCCCATTGACCTCGAGCGTCGTGAGCGGCCACAATCCATCCCGGCCGACTACCGCCAGCCACAACGCTGGCCTCGGACACTCGCTCGAAGACAGGTTGTCGTCGAGATACGGCGCGGCATACTCAACTGGCGGTTTGGATTTCTCGTCCTTGCTCTTGAACCTGTCGAGCAACATCAGACCGGCATTGTAGACGCCCTCTGCGCTTGCGCTCGAGAACTGTCTCTTCTTGCGCTGGCCTTCCCATGACTTGGTCCAGCCCTGATTGGCAGCGAACAGAGGGTAGCTGGTCACCATCATCATGCCCTGGAACGCGTAATTCTGCGCAATGTGAGAGTAGACCAGGTCCGAATCGAAAATAAACAGGCGCACATCCGGGCAGTGCTGTCTTAACATGCGCCCTAGAAAAATTGAATCCAGAATGTCGGTGGCGATAATCCCGACATACTCGATGTGCTCACGCGAAATGGTGGCCAGCGTGTTCAGTAGCGCCGCTTCTTGCGAAACCGGCGTTAGCTCCGTCGAAAAGCCCGGAATGCTGTCCTCGGCGCCGTGCGAATCTTTCAGCCGGATCTGCAATCCCTGCCGCGGCGGGCCTCCCGCTGCCGCGCCGCTGGAGGACAGCACGCTGAGTTCAGGATCATCCTCGTAGGCCTGCCGCACCCGCGAGATCTCCATCGGATAGTCGAGGATGAGATATGAAAGCTGACCTTTCAATTGGCGCTCCGCTGCCCTCTTCTCAGCTTTTGAAATAAGCTGGCGGGCGTAGCCGGAACCTGATTCGGCGAGAATAGCGACTCTGTTCAGCTCCACCTCATGAAGCCGTTGCGTGCCGTTCCCGTCAGCGAAATCCGGATCCAGGTATTTGAAGAATCTATCGAAAGCGTCCGCGTCATTCTCGATTGTCGCGTAATAGGTGATATTCGGGTGGCCGGGCCCGCAACACGTTGCGGCGCCTTGCTGATTCAATTCACAGTCAAAGCTCAGTAGGTGCCGCTTGTTGTCGGCCGCGGTCGCCGAACCGGTGATTACATCGTATTGTTGGATTCCCGTATTACCGCTCAAATCCCGCATCGCGATGCCCAGCGATTCGATGGAGCCCGAGAACGTCGGTCCCAGCACGGCTACCGACTTGCGGACCGGACTCTTGAAATGCGTAATGACCCCGAGCGCGTTGACGAATTGCTGTTTGTTGATCCCGCTGATCGGGTTTTCGCCGATCAACAGAACTCCCAGCACCTTCTCCGTTCCGCTGTGGAATACCAAGATACCTGGGTAATCCTGTTTGGTGGCCTGCCAATCCTGGTGGTGCTCGCGCTTCAGCCAGTCGGCATCCGGTGGGCCGCTTTCGGCATCCCAGGGCAGCCAGAAGCGGTCCAGCGTGTAACCGCTGTCCTCAGAGGCGCGCCGGATGCTTTCCACAAACCGGTCGAACATGACCGGGTAATGCGAGTTCTGTGGATCGGGAACGGTGGCGATTAAGAAACTGACTTCAGTGTTACCCGGCAACCGGCACACTGCCCGTTCCGCCTTTTCCTTGGCGCGGCCGCGCGTCGTGAAGAACTCGTGCATTTTCTCGCGTGGCCAGTTTTCCACTTCCAGGCGCGTGTCGTAGACGACGGTGTTGCCACCCGCCGCGGCGGTTTGCGTGCCTTGCCGGGCACGCGAAGGCGACGGAGGGGCGCTGGGCCGGTAGACCAAGCCGGCCGCAACAAGCGCAACGACCAATGCCGATCGAGGATTCACCACTCTACACTGTTAGTGATTCAGCCGCGCTGTACGTTTCATCACTCTGCCGCCCGGTCCGGGTTAAGCTGAAGGCAGCCGGGGTAGATATGTGAAGCGCGCGCTCCTTATCGCGATCCTGTCGCTATTGGCTCTGTATGTCGGCGACGATTTGTCGGTGCGCTACCGGATTCCCAGCAGCCGCGATCCCTTCGGAGTCGTCCAGGTCCGCCCGTATTACGCGGTTCGTCTGAAAGACCGCAAAACCGAGTACTACTTTCTTGACCCGCAAAACCAGAAGTGCGTCCACTCCCTGTTTCCACACCTCGGCTATAGCCCCTGCTGGTATTTGCAACGGAAAAAACAAAAAAGGATGGATATGTGAAGGGCCTGGGATCCGTGCGTTATTCCGAGCGCAGCACAGCTACGGGCTCAACGCGATCCGGCGTTTGGGAGCCTTGCTTTTCCTCGTGGTACTCCTGCTCGGTGTTCACGGCCCAGATGTTGTCCTTGCCGGGGATATTAGCCGCAAGGTTGTCCACGGCAACCATCGCTGCCAGCATCGAATGATCCTGGTTGTTGTACTTATGCATCCCGTTCCGGCCGACTAAGTACAAGTTATCAAAACTGTCCACATACTCCCGCAGCTCCGGGAACCGGTTGTAAGTTCCAAAATACGCTGGATATGTCTTTTGCATGCGCAAGACCGTGCCGTCGAGCACATTGGCCCGTTCGAGGATCGCGATTCTCTCCAGCTCCTCCGTTCCCAGTCGAATCAGATCCTCATCGCTCTTGCGCCACAATTCATCGCCTTCGAAGCAGAAGTACTCCAGACCGAGCCACACGTTCGACGGGTCCGCCACCATGTAAGGACTCCAGTTATTGAAAATCTGAAGCCTGCCGACCTTTACGTCCGGCTCTTGAATATAGATCCAGTTATCCTTGATGAGCCCGTTGGCATCGGGGTGATCGCTCTTCACCTTTAACTCGCGGCACAGCAGGCCCACGGTGATGAAATCCCGGTAGATCAGCCCTTCACTGATTTCACGGATAACCGCCGGCGGCGCGGGCTTCAAAGCCCGCACCAGATCTTTAATGGCCATGGTGGAAAAAAACAGGTCGCCGGCGAACGTACGCACCTCACCGGTTTCGGCATGCCGCGCCTCGACCTTCGATATTCGCCCGCTCTCGTGTTCCAGGCCGGTCACTTCGTAGCCGGTGAGGATCTCGCCTCCCAGCGCTTTCACCTGCCGCGCCACTTCTTCCCAGACCTGCCCT
This sequence comes from Terriglobales bacterium, assembly GCA_035632335.1. GTDB lineage: Bacteria > Acidobacteriota > Terriglobia > Terriglobales > Acidobacteriaceae > JAIQFF01. The sequence continues at coordinate 8,828 of DASQHA010000149.1, read as the reverse complement.
GGCCCATACTTCGGATAGAGAAACTGCTCGATCAAAGAGGTTTCGGTAGTTTTCTGGCGTATGCCGGAGTTTCTGCCGGACAACTTTTTCACAAAGTGAACCAGCGTCTTCCAAATAGACAAACCTTTGATGCGCTGCGCTCCCCACTCGGCGCTGATCTCCTGGCACGGCACTCCCCATACTTTCTCGGTATAGGACTTGAAGAAAGTCTGGTACAGCTCGCGGCCAAAGCGGTTGATGAAAAACTCCTCCAGATTCTTCTCATTCCTTATGGGAAAAGCTACAGCATGCAGATAGCTGAAACCAATCCGCATCGTGCGAACGATTCCAAGCTTGACCAATGTATCTTTGGTGAGACGGATCGGGTACTCGAAGAACTTACGCAGGAAGTAAATACGTGACTTTCTTTGCCGCACCAGCATCACCCGATCTACCTGGTTCGGATCGGGGCCATCGCTGGCAACAACCACCTCCCGGCTCTGCCGCTGGTATGTGATCTTCTGCTGGCCCGCAGCCGTAGCCTGGACCGGCAGGAATCGAAGCCACCAGTCCATCACTCGATCAGATTTCGAAAAAAACCGGTGGCCGCCGATGTCCATCCGGTTACCTTTGTAGTTGACCGTTCGCGAGATTCCGCCCATGTACTGGCTGCGCTCGATGACGATCGGCTGGATCTTCGTCCGCGTGAGCAGTTCATAAGCGGCGGTCAGCCCCGCTGGTCCTGCACCGATAATGATGGCCTTCTTTGCGCTCACGGCACGACCTGCGAAAACCAGGAGATGCTGCTCGGTGTCCGCAGTGCTGCTCTAGGGCTAATGGTTAAAAGACTGCAACTCGCCTTGATCATACTACTTTTTGGACAGTCTTGAAACCGTACTTCTGGGTTAACTCCGGTTGACAGGCCACGAGAATCAAATGGACCCCGACGGTACTTCGGTAACAGTACCGAAAACCTGAGGAATGTTTACCTACCTGGAGGCTGCGCCGAATGTGAGGTACGATGGATGATGGCGCTCGAGAACGTCCAACACCAGTTCGTGTGAGAACACCCGACTTATGTGTGGCATAGCGGGACAATTTCGCTTTGACGGCGCGCCTGTCGCCAGCGAGGAATTGGGCGCCATGACGCGTAGCCTCGGCCACAGGGGGCCGGATGGAGTTGGCTGTCACATCAATGGAAACATTGGCTTGGCTATGACGCGGCTGGCAATCATCGACGTAGCCGGTGGCCAGCAGCCTATTTTTAATGAACGAAACAACCTGGCGATCATCTGCAACGGGGAGATATATAATTACGCCTTTCTACGGTCGCAGTTAGAACAAAGAGGGCATGTTTTCCGGACTCACAGTGATGTCGAAGTTATTCTGCATTTATACGAGGACTACGGAACAGACTGCTTCGGACATCTCAACGGGATGTTCGGTGTCGCCATTGCCGACTTCGAACAACGCAAACTTGTTTTGGCCCGCGACCGTTGCGGACAAAAGCCGCTCTACCTGTGGCGGCGGCCGCAGTTCATTGCTTTTGCCTCCGAGTTGAAGGCCTTAACCGGACTCCCGGACTTTCCAAGTAAGCCTTCGGGTGAGGCTCTAACTAGTTACTTGGCGTTCCGCTACGTGCCGGCGCCACTTAGTATCTTCCAAGGGGTCGAAAAACTGCCTCCAGGCAGCTATCTGTCGGTTGATAAGACTAGCCGTGCTGAAGTACGCCGTTACTGGCAGATAGACCTCAGCGACAGTGCATGCCGATCAAGCTCTGCGGGGACCACGGCGCGCGACGCGTTGATGAGCTCTGTGGAACGGCACTTGATGTCGGAGCGGCCGCTGGGAGTCTTTCTCAGTGGCGGCCTGGACTCTTCGGCGATCGTCGCTTGTATGCACCTGTCCGGTCATCGTGACATACGCACTTACACTGTCGGCTTTGACGGGTTCCTGGAAAACGAATTTGAGAACGCCCGCCGGGTGGCTGAACATTTCAAGACTTCCCATGAGGAAGTTCTGCTGACCGCTGACGACTTTTGGAATTCCCTAGACGCGATGGTCTACTCCGCCGACGAGCCGCTGGCTGATCTGACCGCCATCCCCCTCTACCACCTGGCGAAGCGCGCCCGGAAGGATGTCGTCGTTGTACTGTCCGGTGAAGGATCCGACGAGCTATTGGCTGGTTATCGCAGTCTGAGAAACGTTCGGCAGACCTTTGACCTGCTGCATGCGGCCCGGCCCTTTTCTCCCTTAGCCCGGCTCTTACTGCGAAGTAACTCTTCGGGCCGGTTTCTGCGCCGCCTTCGTGCTGTCACTGAGTCCGACGCAGACTACCTGGCGCGAAGTATCTATTCGTACCTGGGCATCTTTGATCCGCAATTCCGGCAGAAATATGGTGCGGAACTGGCAAACTGCGGCGATCCGTTGCAGCCGGTGGCCGAATACTATAAAAGCCACCCAGGCTGGCACGGCTTGAACCTGACCTTAGGGGCGATGATGGAGTGGTGGCTGCCAGATGACTTGCTTCACAAAGCGGACCGCATGACCATGGCGCACTCCGTCGAACTGCGGTGTCCTTTTTTGGACGCCGACTTCATCGAATACTGCGCCGGCCTGCGCCTTAGCCAGAAAATTACCGCTTGGCGGAGCGAGGCTTCGCGAAAGATCGTCCTGAAGAAAGCCTTTGCGAATGTTTTGCCGGAAGGTATTGTGTACCAGAGAAAGAAAGGCTTTGTGATTCCAGTTTATGAATGGCTGCGCGACCGGTATGCAGAACGGGCCAGGACCGAGCTGGCCCGACCGGATGGGCTGGCCTCTTGCCTGTTCGGTTCGGATCTCAGGATGGAACTGATGGATCAGGCTGTTGCTGGAGATGAGCCGAGTCAACACAGGGTCTGGTCGCTGATTATTCTGAATAAGTGGGGGGATCACTGGATGTAAGTCGCTCGACTTATATAACTTTATGGATGCAGAATGAGTTACTCTCGCGGCGGTTGGCCGATGAGCACAATCCGGGCCGGTTGCGGAGAATGCGGAGACTTGACGAATACCCGGCGTGCACCAAGATAGGATTGAAGAGCTTGTAATTCGATAAACCGCACTTACTAGGGCTGGTCATTCCGGATCTAAGATGAAATCGGAAGGCTTGGGACAAAAGATACGCAGTGCATACCTATGGACCAGCGCGCTGCAACTTACAAAGAACTTCGTAGGATTTGGCATTTCTATCCTGCTGGCGCGATTTCTTGAGCCTAAAGACTATGGCCTGGTGGGCATGGTCACGGTGCTGATCGGTATTGTGTCTGTGGTGCAGGATTGGGGCATGGGACAGGCGGTGATTTACTTTGAGGAAGCCCAGGAGCAGTGGCCCACGTTTTTTACAGTGACCACTGCCACCGGAGTTTGCCTCACAGCCCTGACCTTTTTTGCCGCGCCGGTCGCGGCAGCCTTCTACCAGGAACCCCGCCTCATCCCGATCATGCGAATCCTGAGCGTGACGCTGTTGTTGGGAGGTTTGCGCGCCGTCTCCCAGGGCCTCCTGGCCAAACGATTTCAGTTTCGCAGCCTGACTCTGGTAGAGGCCGGCTGTACCCTCGGTGCCGGAATCGTAGCCGTGCTCTTCGCATGGCGCGGATTTGGCGCTTGGAGCCTCGTAATCAATATCCTCTTGCAGGCGTCTTTGCTGACTGTTTTCTTCTGTTGGATGGTTCGGCCTCGTTTTAGCTGGCACATCGATCGCCCGGCGCTCAGAAAAGTATTGCGTTGGGCGCTGCCGCTGACGGGTTCCAGTCTGTTGTGGCAGTTCTACGAAAACTCGGATTACCTGGTGGTCGGCAAACTTCTGGGCGCTTCGCCCCTCGGCCAATACACCGTGGCCTTCCGGTTAGCCACTGTAGCAAACGATAAGATTTCTTCGGTGATCAATCGCGTAAGTTTCCCGTCGTTTGCCGCCATGCAAGACGATTTGAAGAGCGTCATCGAGCACTGGCTCTCAGTCACGCGCAAACTTGGACTGTTGAATTTTCCGCTCCTGGTCGCGCTCGCCATGAACGCTGAAGACTTTATCTCTGTCGTGTTGGGCGCCAAGTGGTTGCCGGCCGCCGCCCTGGTGAAATTCCTGTGTGTCGTCGGAGCGCTGAAAAGTCTCACCGCAGTAGTCATCAATCTGGCCTGCGCCCGCGGGCGAACCGATATCGGATTCCAGTTTGCGCTGCTCAACGCGATCATCTTGCCGGCATCATTTGTGGCCGGCTGTAAGCTCGGTTCTCTGCGGGGAGTCGGCATCGCCTGGAGCCTGGTATTCCCTCTCACCTGCGGTCTGTTGATTTGGAAGGTCGGCCGGCTCGTTGGAGTAAGTGTTCGCCATTATTGCTCTGCCCTCGCTCCTCCGGCCTTGCTGGCCATGGTCTGCTTTGCCGGCATGTTGCCCGTGTCCTGGATCCTTCCCGGAGGTCTGTTGCGGCTTTGCGTGCGGTCAGCCGTCGGGCTGGTGTGCTTTGCCGCTGCCCTGTGGTTCCAACCGGGTATGCGCGAGATGGTGCGGCAATTGCTTGGAGTCGCGGCTCCTGCGGCTGAAGTCCGCGGCTAAGATCAGAGGGCAACTGAAGTATACTGCGTACAGAAAGGACGGCAAAATGCGAGCAGCCGGCTGCAAGATGTCGTTCCCGCCAACTACGCCAGGGTAAATTCTATCTGTGATCGATAGCAGCGAAACTGGAATAACATCACTCACTAAGTCAATTGGTGAGCAGACCGAGCCAAGCCGCTCCTCGTCCCGACGAGTCCTTATGATCGCGCATTACTTTCCGCCCGGCACTAGCAGCGGTACCATGCGCACAGTTAAGTTCGCCAAGTATCTTCCCGAGTGTAACTGGCAGCCAGTTATCCTCACCATGCAACCGTCCGCTCACCACCCCCAGCGGCTCGATCCAAGCTTGCTCGAGGAGGTCAGCCCGCAACTCAAGGTCTATCGGACGCCTGTCTGGATGCTCGACCGTTCGCTGGCCAAAGCGAAAAAGCGCGTCCTGGGACTGTTTTCGATGGCTGCGAAAGAATCAATCAGCACCGTAGAAACCGCCGCCGGCGGAGAGCGGCGGCAACGTCCGGCTGCCCTGGATCACATCCGCGACTGGCTGCAATTCCCGGACGACTACGGCGGCTGGCTGTTACCCGCCTTGTGGCGCGGGTACCAGGTGATGAAATCAGAGCGTATCGACCTCATCTATTCCACGGCGCCGTCGCCGGTCACGCACATGATAGCCCTGATCCTGAAGCGATGGGCGCGCTGCCCCTGGGTGGCAGATTTCCGCGACCCTTGGGAGTGCCTTTTTCCCGAATCGGTGTACCTCGAAGGGAGGCATCCCTGGAGGCAGCAGGCGGAAGTGGCCATGGCGGAAAAAGTGGTCCGCGCTGCGGACTTGGTCATCGCCAACACGCCCCGCCTGCGTACTGCCTTCCGCGGCCGCTTTCCCGGTCTAGCCGCCGGGAAGTTTGTCACCATCCCTAACGGTTTCGACCCGGAGGACTTTCGCCGGCTTCCGCCAGGTACCTCTGGCACTGGCAAGTTTACGATTGCGCATACCGGAACTTTCTTTACCACCCTGCGATCGCCGGATGAGGTGCTCCGCGCGATTCAGGACCTGGTGAACGATGGCAAGATCAATCCGGCAATACTCTGTGTGAAGCTCGTCGGATGCGGGACTTATACCGGCCCTTCGGCGCCCTATCTCCAGGTGGTTCCGCGCGTGAGCCACGACGAGAGCCTGCGCATCGTTGCCCAGTCCGATGTGCTGCTGCTCTTGCAGCAGAGCGCTAAATACTTGCTTCAGGTGCCCGCCAAAACTTACGAATACATAGCGGCGCGGAAATGGATTCTAGCGGTGACGCCGGAAGGAGCAACACGCGACATTGTGGCTAATCTTCCGAACGGCGTGGTTGTAACTCCAGATAAGCCGGAAGAACTGAAGTCCGCCATTTTGAAACTCTATCGCATGTATCTTGAGGGTCAACTATATCCGGTTCCGTGGGATCACGATGACCTCAACCGGTTCTCGCGTCGGCAGCAAACTCATATTCTGTCATCTTATTTTGATCGGCTCGTACGGTAGTTCACGGCTCTACCCAGCCGTGCTAGGCCGGTTTCCTGGTCACGACGACTAATCGATTCGGGATGATCATATTCAGGATTCCCTCAATCGTTCGCTTCAGAGCTCGTTTCGTCGCAGAGGAGCGTCTCGCGGCCGCGCCGTTTCGTGACTTGCCGAAAATAAGTTCGGACAACCCGATCACGCCAGGGATCTTGCGCAGGGTCGTGGTGTAGTAGCTGCGCTCCCATTCGCAAACCGAAAAGCCCGCCCGCGACAGTAGCGCCACCACTTCCGATCGCGTGAAGACATACTCGAAAAACAACTTCCTTTTCCGCTCCGGAAAGTATGAGAACACAACGTCCCGCGCTAGGTAGAACGGCAGAAGAACTTTTCGAACCAGATTAATGTATGGAATCGTGAGCACCACCACGCCGCCGGGCCGCAAGACTCGATACACTTCCGAAAACCCGCGCTGAGGACCTTCAAACACATGCTCGATCGTGCCGGCCACCAGGATAGCATCGAAACTGTTATCCACATAGGGGAGCTGGTTCAGATCGCCGATTTCCGCGGGGAAGTAACCGGCCTGGGCCACAGAATCGAGAATCGAATCCGCATCGAAATCGATGCCTCGCGCCTTGTACCCCTTGGGCAACAGTTCGCGTACCAGAACGCCTCTGCCGCAGCCGATATCCAGCACGCTTTGTCCCGGACTCAGATGCTTCATCAGAACGCCATATTCCGGCTGATGGTCTGGGTTGAATCCCAGAGACACAGTCTTCCAGTATTGCGGCCAGAATCGAGGCTGGCTCGCCGCCCCATTCGCCGTGTAAAACGTGATGATCATGCGTTTCGTAATCTTGGTCGGGCCGCAATGGCCCTGCGATCCGTGGTTGGCAGCCAGGCTGGCGCGTTAGACGGTAATCTGATCATTCGGTAAGCGCTTGCTCCCTTTCCTCTAACTATATCAACTCCGCGCGAGGGTCCTCTTGACAACATCTTGTTGTGTAACTTCTAGCGCAAAGCGCAGGCCAAATGGAGATGCGGACTGGATTCAGCATGTTGCAGGCGCTAGACCCGGTCGCTCCGGAAAGCCTGGCCCCAAAGTTGGGATTCCTGCCCCAATTTTTGGAATTCGCACGGGAATTGCTTGCAACTGTGACTCCTGGACCCGAGCGCGACTCGGGAAAAAACCCTAACTCGCAGCGCCTTTGCCGCAGACTATACTGTTAGAGATGCCTGGGGTGGCCCACTAAACCTCACCGCCCGCTATGCCATTTCGGATCAAAGTTTTATTGGCTTTCGAGATTTGTGCTGCCTTGGGCACCGTAATCAGGCCTTTCTGGGGGCTGCTCTTTCTGATCCTGCTGACCCTCCTGCGTCCCCAAGACGATCGGCCCAACATGGCCGACCTCCACATCCCGATGGTCATCACCTGGGCCCTGATCATTGCCACCGTCTCCCGCGTCAGCAGTTTAGCCGGGCGAGTGGGATTTGCCCTGCGAAATCTCAGCCTGTTTATCGCACTCTACGTTCTCATGGTCCTCGCCGCGTTTGTCAACGACCTGACGCCCTACTCTAAGTATCAAATCGGCGATAGCTTGACCATCCTGATCGTTTCCTGTCTGATCCTGATTTGGGTAAGTACCAGGGAGCGATTGACGGCACTTGTGTGGACCATGCTGTTGTCCGGCCTTTATTACGTTCAATTGGTTGTCCGCAACCCTACCTTCATGCAGGAACAAATCGGCCAGAGTGAGTTTGATCGCCTGGCGTTTCGCCAAAGTATTAATTTTGGCAACCCAAACTTCCTCGCGATCTTAATGGTCATCCTGATTTTCCTGGCGCTTGCGCTTCTGGTTCGGCAACGGCGCTTGTGGAGAAAAGTTATTCTGGCCATGGCCCTTCTCGGCTATCTCTACGTCTTCTTGCGATGCCAGTCCAGGGGAGCGAGTCTGGGACTTGCCGCCGGCGTGCTCATCTACTGGCTCATGCAGCGAAGAAAATTACTGGTCGCGGCTGTTATGGCCATTAGCGTAACCATCGGGCTGGCATTCCTTGTGCCCGCCGGCTACCTCCAGCGCCTTCAAACCATCGTCTATTATCAAGAAGACAAATCGGCAACCGGCCGGCTGGAAATGTGGGCCATTAGTCGCGATGTTATAGCCGACAATCCGCTCTTCGGGATCGGTCCTGGTAACTTTGCGCTCCGTTATCCCACCATGTCTCAGCACAATGCCTACCTGCAAGTAGCTAGCGAAGTGGGAATACCTGCGCTCTTACTCTACATAGCTCTGTTACTTAGTGGTTACCGCTCGTTGTGGGTGGTACGTAGGCTGACAGCCCCCCGGGCCAGGGATCTTCCAGATTTGCGCAGTTTTTCAGAAGGGCTCTTCTGTGCGCTGGTTGCTATTACCGTTCAGGGCTTCTTTACAGGCTTCGCCTTCCGCGAATTCGTGTACATCACACTCGCCCTGACTTACTGTCTGCGGGAAATGGTCCTAAGTGAGGAGACTTCCGAAGAACCAGCGCAGCCCGAAGTGGTGGCGCCCGCCAGCTACGCCGAGTCCTGAGCTTACCGGGAGGCCGATGCTCCCTCAGCGCGGTGCCAAGGCGTACCGGATCTGAGCGTCTCCGGCGCCGCAGGCCGTCGAGCCGGTGACCGGGTTCGTGAAGTAAGGCACGTGTCCGTTCAGCCAGGTCCAGGCATCGGCTGCCGTGCACACCCCGCCCGGACAGTTGGCATCGGAGGAGGAGACA
>DASQHA010000148.1:0-5914 GCA_035632335.1 Terriglobales bacterium | reverse complement strand
GCGGAAGAGGCTATGCTGCAAGCCAGCCGTCGACGCCTGCGCCCGATCGTGATGACAGCCCTTGCCACCGTGGCCGGAATGCTGCCCCTGGCGTTCGCTCTGGGCGCCGGTTCGCAGATGCTGCAACCTCTCGCTATCGCGGTGATCGGAGGAATCCTGATCTCCATGGCGCTCTCGTTAATCGTCACGCCGGCGGTCCGCCTCTTTCTGGGGGCTCAGGAAATCAAGTCGTAAGCGCGCCGTAGTGGCTCAGTTTGAACTCTCGTCGCTTAACCATGGCATCATCCTGAATGGCCTTCAGGCCGTGAAGGATCGGGCGTTTGGGCCACTAGCGCGAGCTGGGCGTAACGAAAGTGCAGAACTTTGCGCACTTGCGCCGTCAGGACCTCGATCTGCACACCTGGATCGAGCGCTCGCGACCGCCGGGGTCCCTCCCGCAACCAGCAAGGCTTTTACTTTACAGTTACTTACAGCCGCCTTCGAACCCGGACACTCATATCGACATCAAAAAGACCGGTAACTTCAGTGCACGCTTTGGTAAGCCGGTTTGGATTGTGGATTGCATTACAATAGAATCACCGGGATCCCTCACCGGCTGGCAGGGTATTTCGCTCTCGTGACCCAAACTGCAACCAGCCCGCAACGCAAGCCTCTGCTCGACGAGGCTTCGTTTCAGCAGCTTCTGTCGGCCGCGCATGTGCTCCAGGAGCACAACGATCGCCTGCGGGCCAAGGGATCGCAGGCCGACTTTGCGGAAAATCTGTCCGCGATTGTAGAAACCCAGAAACTCATCCAGACCCTGCAACTGGATCTGGCGGCGGCATCGGAACTGGTTGCCGAGAGAATCCAGAAAGTCACCAATGCGTCGGGCACCGCGATCGGGATCCTCGAAAAGGGCGAACTTTTTTATCGCACGGCGACCGGCAGCGCCGCCATTGACGCGGGAACGCGCCTGGCGCCCGCCTCTGCGCTCTCCGGCGACTGTCTGAGCAAGGGCTCTACCCTGAACTATCCTGACGTCACGTCGAGCCTGCACGTACGCGCCGACCTTTTCCGCAGCCGCAATGTGAAGGCTTTCATCGCGGTACCGGTCTACCACGCGGGCCAGGTAGCCGGCGTGCTCGAGCTGCGTTTTGCCCGTCCCAATTCATTCCGCGAATCCGACCTGCGCACTGCTGAACTGATGGCGGGATTGTTGAGCGAAGCCATGGTCACCGCCGCCCGCATGAAGTGGAAGGAAGCTCTCGCCTCCGAACGGCAGAGCATGCTGGAAGCGCTGGAAAGAATCAAACCGCAGATCGAGCGCCTGGGAAACGAGTCCCTTTCGCTGGCGGATGTGGGGACGGCGCAAGCCACGTCAATCGGCGAACGATCGGTGGCGAGGCGCGACCTTGGTCAGCTGGCGGCCCAGTGCGCAGCCTGCGGCGCCGATTTTTTTGACGAGAGCGAATCGTTCTGCGGCACCTGCGGAGCCGCGCGCCCGATCGCGCCGCCTCCCCTGGTGTCGAGCGCCGAGGCCTCCACCAAGGTCGGAACTCCGTCGTGGCTCATTCCGTACGGGCAGGAAGATCCGACGCATGGCATCGCCCCTGAACTGCGGCTGGCCGAGAGTGGAATTGCTCCTCCGGCCCCGGCATCGGGCTCCGAGTTGCCGGCCACGGCCCGAGAGAACTCGGTCGCCGTCCAAACCGAACCGGATGCGATACCGGCTGCTCTGACCGGCCCCAAGACTCCGACCGAATCTGCGAGCCCTCTGGTTCCGCCTTCAACTCAATTTCAGGAGCCGCCTCTGGCGGGCGCAGACCCGCTGCGCATCGTGCCCGCGGAAACCCTTCCGACCGACCCGCTGGCGCCCGAGGACAAGCTCCAACCCTATCCCTGGGGCTCGGCAAAGAAAGCGCAGCAGTGGCTGGAGACGGTTAAGACCCACCAGGGTCCGCGCGCGGAGTGGCTGGCGCAACAGTGGCAACGGCGGCGGGCAAATATTTACCTGGTGATGGCGGCCGTCATTCTGCTGCTGGTGATCTCAGGATGGGGCATCCGCCCGGCCGGGACGACAGCGGCGGGCAATGCCTCTCCGGCACAAAGGACTCAACCGCAAACCCCGCCTCAACCGGAGTTGACGTTGTTTGAAAAGCTGATGGTAAATCTTGGTTTGGCGGAGCCTCCGCCCGCGCCCGTCGACCTGGGAAATCCGGAAGCGCAAGTGTGGGTCGACGTCCACACTGCTCTCTACTACTGCTCCGGCAGCGAGTTGTTCGGCAAGACCCCGGACGGAAAATTTACCACCCAGCGCGATGCGCAGCAGGACCAGTTTGAGCCGGCGAACCGAAAGGCTTGCCCTTAAATGCTGCGCCAGATGCCAGGGCGAGATTTCCACATTTCAGACTTTTCCACACGTCCGATTCACGCCGCCGAACCCATGTTTGATGTGTAATATCGTGTCCGTGCCGGTTGGAGAATGACTGTGCCAAATCTCTGGGACAAGACGCCGGAAGCGCCCTCGCCATCCGAACTGAACCCGCTCACGAATCCGCTCCTGGAGCAGCATCTGGGACGCTGGGCCAGGGTTTACTTCGGCACTCCGCCCGCGAAGCGCGAGCAGGCCGTGAGCCATCTGCTCGAGGAAATCAAGCGGGAATCGAGCGCGGCCGCTGAGCAGTCCGGTCGTCCTTATTTTGCCACCGACCCGAAATTTGCGGCCGGCCCAAAATCTCAGCGCGCGGTTTGCGCCGCCTGCCGCCATCAGAATCCGCCCGGCCACAAATTCTGCAGCCGGTGCGGCCAGCTTCTCAGTCCGGGACAGCCTGGCCCGACGGAAAACTTGAGCGCGTCAGGAATTCCTGCAGCGCTTCCCTCAAACTCCACCAACGAAGTGCCATGGCTGCACGATCAGGCGTTCAGTGCATTGGAGAGTTCGAGTGCGTCGACAGGGCGCGGACGGAAATACCTGGCGGGCGTGGCGGTAATTGTATTGGCCGCCTTGGCCTATCTGCATTGGGCCCCGGAGTTCCGGGCGCGACTGGCGTCTACCGCCAGAACGCCGCAAGTGAGCGCCCCGGCGGCGACATTGCCGCCGGAGAATTCGTCACCGGCCGCCGCCACGGCGCCGGCGGAAGCGGTTACGCCGCCAGCAGTCGAATCCGAATCCAAAACGGAATCCAGAAGACAAGAAGATCACAATCCGCCAGCGAGCGCGGATTCTGGTAATCGGGCGGTCGTGCCACCCGGCGTCCAGGCGGCCACGCAGAGATCCACCTTGCTGAGTGCTCCAACCGGGCATTCGACGGTTGCGGCCTTAGAGAGCAGTTCGCCTGACCTGCGCCTGGCCCAGCGCTATCTGTCAGGAAGCACCGGCGTGCGCGATCCTTCCGAAGCGGCAAAATTACTGTGGCGAGCGGTCGGTAAACAGAACGCCACAGCGGCGATCCTGCTGTCCGACCTCTACATGCGGGGCGATGGCGTTCCTCGGAGTTGTGACCAGGCCCGGCTCCTGCTGGTGGCAGCCGCCAAGCGCGGCTCTCCGCTGGCAGCCCAGCAATTACGCAATCTGGAGTCCCAAGGCTGTCAGTGAAGAATTAAACTTCCCGGGAAAGAAAAAGACCCTCGAGCTTCGAGGGTCTTTTGTTTTAGCTCCACTTTTTCGTTCAGCGCTGAAGATGATTGCGGCGCGGGCCCGGATGATGGAGATTGAGAATATTCTGCTCCCAGCTTTCCAGAACCTCAGGCGTTTGCCGGGACTTCCTGCCGGCGGGCTTCGTACCAGAGGGCCAGTTCGACTCGGTTCCAGAGCCCAAGCTTGTCGTAGATGGTTCGGAGGTAGTTCTTGACGACGTGTTCCGTCGTGCCGATGGCGTCTGCGACTTCGCGGTTCTTAAGTCCTTGGGCGACGAGCTCGATGACTTGATGCTCGCGCTCGCTGGGAATCCGGTTTCCGTAACGCTGATCTCCGAACATAACTGCCTCCGATAGAGAATGGTTGCGAGTTTGACCCGCTTGATACCGCCAGTAATTGCAAAGCGTAAAAAAAGACGATTGAAATGCGCCTTCACCGTGCGCCGGGCCATCTTGAGCTGTCGGGCAATCTCCGAATTGTCGCAACCCTGAAGCAGCAGTTCGGCAATCTGCTGTTCGCGCGGACCCAGCCGAATCGAGCTTTCGTTCATTTCGGCTTCCCCCCTGGTTTGATCGTTCAGGCTTAACAGTTCAGGTCCTGGTAATTCGGGCTCGATCATGCAGCCCGATTCGGACACTCGGTCATTGAAGTAACTGGTGACGGATCAATCTTGCGGCGTCCGAATCACTCCGTACTCCAACGATGTCTTTGATTTCTCCCAAAATTCATAGCATGCACACTGCCAAGCTGACGGTGGATTCTCTTTTTCAACAGAAAATCTGACATTTTCAGCTTCGCGGGTCGCCGGCGGATGGTACCCAAAAGTTATCCGGGGAGGCCCCGGACAACCTATTTGTTTTCTGCATCCTGACGAGGCGCTCGTAGGATCAATTGCCGGCCATGCCCGAACCCGGGCCAGGAGAAAAAAGCCATGGCCTGCGGGCTGGACCTTTGCCAGGTGGTTTCGCGCTGTGGAAGGGCCTGATTTCTGTCTCTATTTGCCGAACCTGCCGACGTTTCGGCATGGTTCTGAGGGGCCGATCGAAGAGCTAAGTGCTTTATCTTCATGCCATCACCAGTGCCGAGAGAGCAAAAATTTCCCCCACCTACAGGCTTACTTGGAACTAATTACATCTTTCACCCTATTACGGAAGAATTAACTCCCGGTCACACTCGAAAATAACTCTGCGGTTACTGCCACTCGGATGCGCGGAAGATCCGCCAGGCAGCGCTCGCTGCCGAAATGAAATCCTTGGGACAAATCTTTTGTTTCCGGTTAATCGTTAATTCCGCGATTGTTGCGCGGGCAGCGGAGCCATTTTGTTTTAAACTGGATGGTACTTCCCGTTCCGAAATTGGCGGCTGTCACCGCGATGAGTAACGGGCGCCATATATCGCTCGCGCTTGCGGAAGCGTGCCGGCGATCTCGCTTCAGAATTTCCAACGCTGCAAAGGAACGGCTGCCCTGAATAGCCAAGGACGCAGCCTTACCCCGTCAGTGAGGGCAGGTTTTGTGCCTGCCGGAATACCGCGCCACAACTTACATCGGAACTACTTCAAGCTTCCAGGAGGCCAAAGAGTTTGAGCACTTCGAGCAGTCACCTTATCCCGCCGCACGGGGGAGAACTTGTCGATCTTGCCGCCCCACCGGAAACCGTCAACGGCCTGAAAGCCCGCTCCCGCGAGTGGCCCTCGTGGGACCTCAACCCACGCCAGCTCTGCGATCTTGAGTTGCTGCTCAGCGGCGGCTTTTCTCCCCTGCGTGGATTGATGAATCGCGCCGACTATGAAGGCGTTTGTCAAAACATGAAGCTGGCCAGTGGACTGCTCTGGCCCATGCCCATCACGCTGGACGTCAGCGAAGAGTTTGCCAAATCCCTGAAGCCGGGCAGCAGCAAGGTCGCGTTGCGCGATCCTGAAGGCGTCATGCTCGCGGTTCTTCATGTGGAAGACGTCTGGCAACCCGACCGCCAGGCCGAAGCCAAGGCTGTGTTCAACAGCACCAGCAAGGCGCATCCCGGAGCCGATTACACGATAAACAAGGCCAACCCCTGGTATGTAGGTGGCCGCCTCGAAGGCATCCAGAGTCCCGCGCACTATGATTTTCGTTCCCTGCGACTGACCCCCGCGGAACTCCGCGCCGAGTTCGCGCGCCTGGGCTGGCGCCGGATTGTGGCTTTCCAGACGCGCAATCCCATGCATCGCGCCCATCAGGAGCTTACCTTCCGCGCCGCCAAACAGGTGGAAGCCAGCCTCCTGATCCATCCCGTCGTGGGCATGACCAAGCCCGGCGACGTG
>DASQHA010000147.1:0-8179 GCA_035632335.1 Terriglobales bacterium | reverse complement strand
TGCCGAGTCACCTTCCGCTTCATAAATCTGGGCCAACACGAAGTGCACACGAGGCTCGTGATGATCCTTGTCAATCTCCACAGCCCGTAATCCGCTTTTTTTCCCAGCGGGCAAGTTGTGTAAGTTCAAGTTCGCGGCGGCATGGTACTCATAAGCCACGGCGTTATGAGAGGGATCAAGCTCAAGTGCACGGCCGCTCAGTTTCAGCACCTCGTCCCAGGTCTGCGCGCGCGCAGCGATGTCTGCCAGACAAAGATATGCTGGCACGTAGCCGGGATTCACGATTGAGCCTTGGCTACAAGCACTGCGGGCTTCCTCGGTCCGCTGCTGCGCGGCGAGCACTTGGCCCAGCGTAACCCAGGCTGCAGAATACTTCGGATAATACTGGACTGCCTTGCGCAGGTGTTTCTCGGCGCCCGCTGTTTTGTTGTTCTTTAGGGCGGCGCAAGCCTGGTGATACTCCTTCCTGGCTTTGGCGGTGATCTTCAATTGCGCAGCGGCGATCGTGGGATTGCTTGTCAGGGTCAGTGGAGGGAGCAGGCAGCTCTCGTCCTTTTCGGCGATCTTTTTCCCTACCTGCATATCGTTAGGCAGGTTACGAATGTGAACTGTGTCAAGCGTTTCGGTGACAGGCTTGGGAATGTTGCTGATGTCTGTGGCGGGAGCGCCGGCCTGTGGGGCTTGTTGCGCAAGGACGGGAGAAACCCAGAATCCGAACAAAAAAACAGCGGCCAGAGCCGCCGCGGGAGGGGCCGCCAATGACTGCCGCCACACCCTGGTTGATAATGGCATAACAGGGCCTCCGCGGGGCGGATGATAGCGCTGTTTATCCAGCTTGCCAAGCCCCTGCGAGGCAGGAATTCCCTGGGCCGGCGCGGCTTGGATCAGATTTTCTCGGCCATCTATCAAGGGAAGGGGTACTGGCCTGACTTCGCCACCGCGGCAACACCTAACAGGACATCACGTTGTAAGAATTTCCAGGGTGCAACTGCTGCTGAATCACTGCGCTGGAATGCCTCAACGGCGCCAGTCCGACTAGCGGCGGTTCGCGAGTTACTTTTCGCGTGCCACCACAAATTCCGGGGCCCACAGCAGAGCACGTTTGAATTCGGAATCGGGGAAGGTGCAGATGGCGTTGCGCGCGCACTCGGCGTATTGCGCCGCCCGGGTGTGGGCGGCGTCCAGCGAGCCGTAGTGAGTCAGGATGTCGAGGATCTGGGCGTGAGTTACGCCGTTGAAGGCACGATCAGCAAGGACCGCTTCGATCCGGCCTCTTTCCGCCGGCGTGCAGCGCTCCAAGGCATGAATCACGGCCATGGTGACTTTGCCTTCGCGCAAGTCACTGGCTACCGGTTTCCCGAGGATGGTTTCCGAGGCGGTCAGGTCGAGCACGTCATCCACAATCTGAAATGCCATGCCGAGATCACGCCCGTACTGGGCGAGGCTGTCCTCCTGGGCGGGAGTGGCTCCTCCGATAATCGCGCCCAGGCGCATGCACACCGAGAACAGACACGCGGTCTTGCGGTAAATGAGGTCGAAGTGCTCGTCCAGGGAGAGCAAACGGCCCAATTTCTCCATCTGCAGTAATTCGCCTTCCACCATCTGCTGGGTCAGTTCGATGAGGGTATCGAGAACGCGGAAGTTGCGTTCCTGGACAGCGATCTTAAAAGCCTGCATGTAGAGCCAGTCGCCGGCCAGTACGCACTTGGAGTTGCCCCACTGGGTGTTGGCGGCAGGCCGGCCACGGCGGATTTGGGCCTCATCAATGATGTCATCATGGACCAGGGTCGCGGTGTGGATGATCTCCACCACGGCGCCCAGGCGAATGGCCCCACGACCACGATAATCGAAGAGCTTGGAGGCCAGCAGCAGGAGTGCAGGTCGAATACGCTTGCCCCCGCCTTCCCGCAGGTACTCGCCAATATCGGTAATGGCGGATACCTTGGATACGGTGTCGCGGCCAAACTCGCGCTCGATGGCGGACAGATCATCGCGCAACAGTTCGAATACTTCTTTTCCGTTGATGGCGGCGGAAGCGCTCAATCTCTTCTCATCCTTCTCAATTTGTCCGGTAATTGGTGAATTGCATATCAATACCGAAATCCTGCTGACGGAGCATGGCAATAATATCCTGCAGGGTATCGCGGTCTTTGCCGCTCACCCGCACCAAATCTCCCTGAATGGAGGCCTGCGCCTTCTTTTTCGAGTTCTTAATGAGTTTTACGATCTCGCGGGCCTTTTCAATCGGAATGCCCTGCTGCAACGAAATTTTCTGGCGGACGGTAGAGCCGGCAGCTTGTTCGACGGGCCCATAGGTAAGTCCCTTGAGCGGGACACCGCGCTTGGCAAGCTTGCCCTGGAACACGTCATTCACAGCTTTGAGCTTGAACTCGTCTATCGAAGTAAGCACGATGGCATCCTTGCCTTCCAGCACGATACTGGATTTCGAGTCCTTGAGGTCATAACGGGTGTGCACTTCCTTCAACGCCTGCTGCATGGCATTGTTGACCTCTTGCAAATCAATCCGGCTGACGATGTCAAAGCTGTTTTCCGGCATCTTGTCTGTTTCTATTAAGGATAGATTAGATTGCGACCCCTCCGGATGCGACTTAACAAGCTAAACGGAATTAAGCTTTTCGTGAAGCGAAAAGAAACGATAGAAATTCCGGGTGGTCTGGACGGCTATTTCTTCTGACGGTAGGCCCCTCAGTTCTCCCAGTTTCCCGGCCACTTCCCTGACGAATGCCGGTTCGTTGCGTTTACCGCGGTGGGGAACGGGCGCCAGGAAGGGCGAATCAGTCTCGATCAATATGCGATCCAGCGGGACCTGCTGGGCGGCAACACGAATTTGTTCTGCCCTGGCGAAGGTGATGTTTCCGGCAAAGGAGATCATGAATCCCATGTCCAGAGCGCGCCGGGCATGGTCCCAGTTGCCGGTGAAGCAATGGAAAATGCCCGCCAGGCCCGCGGACACCCAGTGATCAGTTAGCAAGCCCAGGCAGTCTTCCCAGGCATTGTCGCTTCCTTCCGATGGCCGGCAGTGAATCACGACAGGTAATCTGGCGGCGCGAGCCAGTTGCAATTGCTCCAGGAAAACCTGTTTCTGAACGTCGCGCGGAGAGTGATCGTAAAAATAATCCAAACCAATCTCACCCCAGGCGATAACCTTGGGTCGCTG
This sequence comes from Terriglobales bacterium, assembly GCA_035632335.1. Classification (GTDB taxonomy): domain Bacteria; phylum Acidobacteriota; class Terriglobia; order Terriglobales; family Acidobacteriaceae; genus JAIQFF01. Next base: position 5,001 of record DASQHA010000147.1, on the reverse strand, counting down.
AGCGAGGTTTTGCAGCTCGTCGAAATCGCCGTTAGAGGCCAGCTTGGCTTCGTGAGGATGGATTCCGATGGTGGCGTAAATGAAATCGTGCTGCTCGGCCAACCGAATGCCACAGTCGAGAGATCCAGGTCCGGTGCCGCTGCCGATGGCGACGATGGTTTCCACCCCGGCATCCTGCGCCCGTTGCAGGACGGCGGCTCGATCAGCCTCGAACTGTTTCATCTCGAGATGGGCGTGGGAATCGACGAGCATAACCATGGGTCAGTCAGTAGCCGGGACAGATTGCGCGAACTGGAGTCCCGGGCGTAACAGGAACGCGGGTTATTTCAGCTTTGTTCCTACCGGCACATCCTCGAGAAAGCCGCACAGCACGGGTTTGCCGCCTTCCGCCGAAGCTGCCACGATCATGCCGTTCGACTCCAGGCCGCGCAGTTTGCGAGGCGCCAGGTTGGCCACGATGACTACCTTCCTTCCGATCAGGAGCTCAGGAGCATAGGCCTCAGCGATGCCGGCGACGAGCTGCCGCACTTCCGTGCCGATATCCACCTCGAGCCGCAGAAGTTTGTCCGCGCCCTTCACTTTCTCGGCAACTTTCACCTGGCCAACCCGGAGGTCAACTTTGGCGAAGTCATCGATGGTGATCTTGCCGTCGGGAATTGTGACGGCAGCCTTGGCAGACGGGGAAGCGCCCGTCTGGGTCGCGGTCGTGATCGAACCCGGGGCGCGCGGCGCCGGCTGAGATTCTGTTGCTGCCGCTTCGGCCGAGGCCACGGCACCTCGCTGTTGTTCCATGGTCTGCATCCTTTCGATCGCGCCTTTGTCGGCGCGGGGAAAAACCGCTTGCACGCTGCCCAACCTGGTGCCGAGAGGAAGTTGTCCCCAGCTCAGCCCCGAGAGGGAAAACTTGTGGATCTTGCCCAACCCAAGTTGAGCCCAGATTCTTGCGGTCGCATCCGGAATTACCGGGTGGGCGAGCGCGGTGACGATGCGCAAGGCTTCGGCGCTGGTGTAGAGAATGGTGGCCAGACGCGCCCGGCTCTGCTCATCATTCTTTTCTCCCAGGGACCAAGGTTCATTCTCCACGATGTACTTGTCAACTGCGGCTACCAATGCCCACGCGAGTTCCAGGGCGCGGGAGAACTGGTATTGGTCGAAGGCGGAGTTAGATTCGGCGATGGTCTTGCGCGCCAAAGCAGCCACGGCGTCGTCAGCCAGGGTGCGGGCGGCCGCTGGCGACGGATACGGCACCTCACCCTTGAAATAGCGCGTAATCATGGCTAGAGTTCGGCTGGCCAGGTTGCCCAAACCGTTGGCCAGGTCCGCGTTGTAGCGCTGCACCAGCGCGTCGAAGGAAAAAGATCCGTCTTGCCCAAAAACCACTTCGCGCAGCAGGAAGTACCGTAGCGCATCGCCACCCAGCACATCGAGGATGGTTTCCGCACGCACTACGTTTCCCCGTGACTTCGACATTTTGCTTTCTTCGAACAGCAGCCAGCCATGGGCCACGATTCCCCTGGGTAGCGGCAGGTCTGCGGCCATCAAAAATGCCGGCCAGTAGACGCAGTGGAAGCGGACGATCTCTTTGCCGATCATCTGCAAGTCAGCCGGCCAGTAGCGCGCGAATTTCTCCTGATCGGCCGCATCCGGCGATCCGTAGCCGATGGCGGTGATGTAATTAGACAGCGCGTCCAGCCAGACATAGATGACGTGCCTGGGGTCGTCCGGCACCGGAATGCCCCAGGAGAAGGTGCTGCGACTTACCGAAAGATCGCGCAGACCGGAGCGGACGAACGACATCACTTCGTTGCGGCGAGTTTCCGGGCGAATGAAATCCGGCTGCCGGTTATAGAGGTCGAGAAGCTTATCGGCGAAGGCGGAAAGCTTGAAGAAGTAGTTTTCTTCATGAACGGTTTCTGTGGGCCTTCCACATTCGGGACAGGGAGCGCCGGGTCCGGCCGCATCCACATAGAGTTCATCAAAGACGCAATACTGGCCGGTGTAGGTGCCTTTGTAGATATGGCCGTTGTCGCGCAGGCGCCTCCACAGCGCCTGCACACCGCGCTTGTGCCGTTCGGAAGTGGTTCGGATGTAATCGTCGTACGTGATGCCCAGCCGGTCCCACAGGGCACGAAAGGCCGCGGATACCTCCGCCGTCAACTGCTGCGGGGTCTGATCTGCGGCTTGAGCAGCACGCTCGATTTTTTGGCCGTGCTCGTCAGTGCCGGTGAGAAAAAAAGTATCGTCGCCGAGCATGCGGTGACGGCGCGCAATCGTGTCGCAGGCAATGGTGGTGTAGGCGTGCCCGATGTGGGGGCGCGCATTCACATAGTAGATAGGGGTCGTGATGTAAAATTTCTTGGCCATTCTCGTCTATTTAAGCTGCGGGTTGTGAGTTAGACAGCTTCTGGCTGCCTGGTCTCACTACCCTCCATCCAAGGCGGATCAGTCTCAACGTGCAATAAGCGAGAAGCTAGCGACTAGTCGCCAAGTACGCTTGCAGCGCTGCCTGCATCACATCTTTCAGGGGCACGTGTTTTTCGGCGGCGATGCGCCGGCAGTCCTCATATTCCGGGGCGTAGTTGGTCACGGTCCCGTTCAGGCTGGCGACTTTCATTCGCACATCGCCCCAGGGGGTCGAAACCGTTGCCCACCGGCGCGCCAGCGCATTTCGCTGTTCATCGCGACGCCGCACTCCCAAGGTGGTGGTCTCACGGAAAATCAGGTGCGTCAGTTTGTCGGCGTCTTCCCGCCGACACAGCACGGTCAGCAGCATTCCGGGACGGCCCTTCTTCATCTGCACGGGCATGCCGAAGGCGTCCAGCGCGCCCTCTTCCAGCAGGCGGTCGGTCACATAACCGAAGACCTGCGGGTTCAGATCATCGAGATTGGCGTCGAGGATGGTAATGGTTTCGTGCACCACCCCTGCTTCGATTCCCCCGTGCAACTCACCCAGGGTCAGGCGAACTACGTTGGCATGCCCGGGAAAGTCGCGAGTCCCGGCGCCATATCCCGTCCTTTCGATTTTCATTGCAGGGAAGCTGGAAAAGCGCGTGACAAGGGTCTTCAGCAACGCCGCGCCGGTTGGGGTGACCAGTTCAGCCTCGATCCCCGAGGAATACACCGGCGCCCCCTGTAAGAGTTCTACGGTTGCCGGCGCTGGAACCGGAAAGGTTCCGTGCGCGCATTGCACGGTGCCGCCTCCGACGTTCAGAGGGGAAGAGACAATCTCCTGCACGCCCAAGGCTTCGACTCCCACTGCCGCACAGGTGATGTCCACCATGGCGTCCACGGCGCCGACTTCGTGAAAATGGACTTTCTCGATTTCGCTGCTGTGAATCCTAGCCTCGGCGGCCGCCAAAGCCTCAAAAATCCGGAGGGCGGTCTGCTTTGCGCTCGGGCTGATGTCCGCATCGCGAATGATCCCCCGGATTTCTGCCAGCCCTCGGCCGTGGGCATGGTCAGGATGATGTTCATGCGGATGGGGCCCAGCCGCATCTGAACTTGGGGCATGATTGTGGGCGTGGTCGTGGCTGTGGGCGTGCGATGCCACCGCAGTTCGCTGCTCCCAGTACACTTCTCGCGGCAGATCCTTTTCGCCATGCGAGTAAACGTCCACCTTGACCGCGCCGATGCCACTGCGAATGACCCGCGAGACTTCGAGCCGTGCGCCGATGTTCAGCGCCGACACGGTCGCTTCCAGCAACTGCTCCGGCACCCCGGCATCCACCAGGGCGCCCAGAAACATGTCGCCGCTGATGCCCGAAAAACAATCAAGGTAGGCTACGCGCATAAAGGGATTAACCACAAAAGGAACACAGGTCGTGATGGAAGACAAGAACTCGGCCAAACTTCCTGCTTCTGCGGAACTCTTGTGTCCTTGGTGGTATTAGAACTCGTATCTAACGGTACAAACCTTTCATCATAGGGAACGCCTCCATAGCCGTCAAACTTTCAGGGGCGGGCCGGTTTGTTACAATCACTGTTTCTTCAACAGCTTAGAGGAGCTTCTTGTACCGTTATCTCGAACGCCGGCTCAGCCAGCGGGTGGGGGAATTCCTGCACCGAGCGTATGGTCTTGTGCCCCCCAGGATTGTGGTGGAACGACCGCCCCGGGTGGAGATGGGCGAGTACGCCCTGCCGCTGGCGTTCGAACTGGCCAAGGAACTACGGAAACCGCCGCGCAAAATTGCGGAGGAGATCGTCTCCGGCATCGGTCCGATCGAGGGTTTCGAAAAACTCGAAGTTGCGGGAGGGGGTTATATCAATGCCAGGCTAAAACGGGACGAACTGGCCGCGGCGCTATTGTCGGGCCGGGCGCCCGCCGCTGAAATCGCCGAAGGCAAAATTCTGGTAGAGCACTCCAGCATTAATCCCAACAAGGCGGCCCATATCGGACACCTGCGCAATGCCATCCTGGGAGACACCTTTGTCCGCCTGCTGCGTTTTGCAGGCAGGGAAGTTGACGTGCAGAACTACATTGACAACACCGGGGTGCAGGTGGCGGATGTCATCGTGGGCTTTCTGCATCTCGAAAAGAAGTCCCGAACCGAAATCGAACAGCTTGCTCGCCAACCGCGCTTCGATTACTACTGCTGGGATCTCTATGCCCGGGTTTCGCAGTGGTACGAGCAAGACAAAAAGAACCTCCAGGCGCGAATCGAAACCATGCACGCCATCGAGGCTGGAAATAACGAGACCGCAGCCATTGCTGACTTGATTTCGACCGCAGTGTTGCGGCGCCACCTCGGAACCATGGATCGTCTGGACATCGAGTATGATTTTCTGCCGCGCGAAAGCGAAATCCTGCACCTGCATTTCTGGGAGGCGGCCTTCCAGAAGCTGAAAGACGGCGGTGTCTTGTTTTATGAGACAGAGGGTAAGAACAAGGGCTGTTGGGTGATGCGGCGAGCGGGAACGGTGAACCCGACCAAGACCACGGAGGGCACAGAGGACGCGGAGGGCAAGGTTGTCGAAGAAGACCAGAAAGTCATCGTCCGCTCC
>DASQHA010000146.1:0-3825 GCA_035632335.1 Terriglobales bacterium | reverse complement strand
CGAGCCAAAGATCTTTTCCGCCAGCTGCACCGCCACGGCGGCGATGGAGACGCTGGAGCTGCCGATCGCCGTCTCTGACCGGACGCGCTTGGCTACGGCGAAGGCGCGTGCCAGCAGCACGTCCAGCGCGGAGTGGATTGCACCCAAAGCGCGGGCCACGCTGTAAGCTTCCTTCACCTGACCGAGAATCTGGGGCTCGCCCACGACCATGGAGTCCAGGCTGGCGGTCACGCGGAAGATGTGGCGCACGGCATCGCGCTGACCGAGCTCATAGATGTGCGAGTTCAGGTCGGCGGCGTTCACGCCAAAGTAGTCGGGAAAGAACCCGCGCAGATCGGCGACAGCGCCTTCACGTGTGCTGGTGAGCAGTTCGACGCGGTTGCAGGTGGAGAGCACCATGCCCTCTTCCACGCCCGGCTGTTTCACCAGTGCGCTGATGGCCTCCGGCAGGCGCGCTTCCGGCACCGCCAGACGCTCGCGCAGCTCCAGCGGTGCGCTGTTGTGGTTCACGCCGATCAGCCGGAAGTTCATGAGGCAATAAACCTGTGCGTATGGCTCATATTGTTAGCCACCCAGGCCAAAATCGCGGCCACGAATGCAAAAGCGGAGAGATACGCCGCCCGCCGTCCACGCCAGCCCGCGCTCCAGCGGGTGTAGAGCAATACGGTGTAGACCACCCACATCAGGATGGAGAGCAGGATCTTGGTATCCAAAAAGTATTTAGGACCGAACTTGGCCTCCGCCAGCACCGAACCGCCGATCAGTCCCAACGTCATAAAAGGAAAGCCGTAGATCAGGCAGCGGTAGCCGATCTCATCCATAGTGGCCAGCGAAGGTAGCCGCGACCAGAAGCCGTGCGTGGATTTGGCCTTCAGGTTCTTCTCCTGCACCAGATAAAGCATGGAAGCTACAAAGCTGAAGAGCAGCCCGCCGTAGCCGATCAGGATCAGCGTGACGTGGGTGTAGATCCAGGAATTGCTGGCTTGCAGCGCCGGCCCCTGCGCCGTCCCCGCAGGCGAGAGCCCGGCAGAGAGCGTCAGCAGGAAGGCCATGGGAAATACGGCCAGACCCGGCGCCGTCGAGTGGTAGCGGAGATAGATGGCGAAGAAGAACACCATCAGCACAAAGGCCAGCATGGATTCCATCTCGTGCGTCGAGGCCGGGGTCCAGTTGCCGCTGAGCATTGCTCCTTCGACGATCGAGACCAGGTGGAACACTGTCCCCAAGCCGACCACCGGCAAGGTGATGCGGGTGAGCAAGCGCTGGCTTCCCCAGACGGCGAAAATCGCGTAGACCAGCCCGAGTCCGTAGAGCGCCAACGCGATCCTTAACCAGAACAAAGGCATAAGTGATTGAAATTATAGCTGGATACCATCTGGCGGTTCCCTATTTCCACGATTGCGCGACTGTCAGAAGGTCATCCGCCAGACTGGACTAACATAGAGTGGCTACCGCACAACCGGCTGTGACCACGGTCACATGGGCTATGTCCACCTAGTGAGCGATCACCTTATAGGCATGGCGCGCAGCCGCTCGGCCGCAGCCTCTGACGGCACAGCCGTGTAATACACTTCCTTCAAAAAATACTGCTTGGCGGCTCCCGCCCACACCGGCAGGATTTCGATGTGCCAGTGGTAGTCCTCGTCCACGGTTTTCCAGTACTGGAGAATGTTGGATTTCTGGTAGGTGTTGGGCACCGTGTGCAGCACCAGGTGGAAGGCCTCCGCTAGGCCGAGGATGCGCTGGAGTGTCCGGCGCAAAATTGCCGCCAGCTCGCTGAGGTCGGCGCCGCGCGACGCTACCGTCCGCTCAAATGACGACTCATGTTTGCGCGGCATGATCCATATTTCGTAGGGCACCCGCGAAGCAAACGGACACAGCGATAGATACGCGCCCCGCACCTCCACCACTCTAAGGTTGTCCTTCATTTCCTGATGCAGCATGTCGCAAAAGACGCAGCGTTCTTTATCGTGGTAGTAGTCGCGCGCCGCACGCAGTTCATACAGAACCCGCCGGGGCACGAAGGTAGTGGCCGTCAGCTGTGAGACGGGATGGTCAAACTCCTGGCCCGCGGGCGCGCCGTGGTTCTTGTAGATGGTCACGTACTTGAAACGAAGGTCCTGCTTCAGATCCTGGATACGCTGCGCCGCCAGCTGCAGAAATTGTCCGATCTCCACGTCGGACGACTGCCACAGCTCAATGTCATGGCGGACGTTTTGTACCAGCACCTCGTGCGCGCCGATAGTGTTCATTACGTCATAGATGCCTTCGGAATGGCGCTGCGGTTCGCCCTCAATGCGGTACATCGGCGAAGGATGCACCATGGCCCTCACCGGCCCGGCCGCATGCTCGGCGGCAGCCAGTGTGCTGATCACCTGTGGGGCATTCGGCGACCCCGGACAAAATGGACAATGTCCGTCGGTGTGGTGCTTACGCTCCGCGTCCCCCACAATCACCCATGAGCGTGTAATCGGATCTTTGCGCAATTCCATGCTGATAAGGAAAACACCGGCAGGCGACGGCGTCAATAGACGCGGCCGGGATTGGCAGGGGCCGGAAGATCTCTCCCAGCCCCCGCAGCCGGCTATTTCTTCGCTTTCTCCGGCGCTGAGCGATATTGCTTCGCCATATTCACGAAGACGCGGGCCACATCCGCTGCACCCAGCGGACCGGAGAGAGGGCCTTCGCCCTTGCCTGCCAGCAGCACAATGCTGGTGTTCTGGTGCTTCAACTGAAAAGGATAGTCCCAGGCAAAGGTATAACCCACCCGGAGCAGGACGTCCGCAACTCTGGGATCGTCCACAATGCGGATGTTAAGCGCCCGAAACTGTTTGTTCTGGCCCAGCGCTGCCTTCATCTGGTCCGAACTAAAGTACTCCGCGCCGCGCGCGTCCACCCACATGGTGCGAAAGTTGCGCAGAATAAAATCCGGATCTTTGGAGTTCTTCAGCAGCTCTGATTGATCAGGTGCGTCGGGAGTGGCTCCGGCCTGGGGTAGCAGGTCCTCCTCGGTCAGCCTTATCCTGCGGCGGACGCGATCTCGCTCTTCGGCCTGGCGGTAAAGTTCGGCTTGGCGAAACATGTAATTCATTTGCATTGTGTTCGGGTCCTGGACTTGCCAGTTGTTGTAGAGAACCTGGGAGGGATCGGGAATGGCTGTCCGTACCGGGCCATAGCTATAGTTGCCTTGGCTGCCGAGCTGTGCCGGCACAACGCCACGCTGGACATTTCTGGCTGTGGCAGCCTGCTGAAGCGAATTGTTCTGCCCGGGGGTCGCAAGCTGAAGCGCAGGCCGGTCTGTCAAGGCTTGCCTGCCTGTCTGGGCGACGCTCTGCATGCATGGGGTCAATAATGTAACTGTAAATAGCGCGATTGAGAGAGTAGGTCCAAATCTGGAAAGGCGATGCATATGGCCGTCATTGAATTGCATAACGTTTGTTCCTCCTGTGCGCAGCCTCTCTCGATCCTGCGTTTCCAGCAATAGACAGCGGATCAATTGCGGGTCAACTGAGAATCTCCGATGGGTAAACCGAATCGCACCTGTCTGGGCAAAACGTGGTATAACCTTCTGCCATGGTCATGTTTCGCCTGCTGATGACCTTTCTCGTCCCGCTGGGTTTTCGCCTGTTCGGCGCACCGACCCAGACCGCCCGGGAGTGGTATCGCGGCTCACAGACTTCCAGCTGGAACGTGGTGCAGGGCGCCGTCCACTCCTGCCAGATGGGTAACCACAACGAGCTATGGCGGGTCTGGATGTTCTATTCCTACTCGGCGCGCGGTGAATACTGGTCGGGCGAGACCCGGCGTTCCTTTGCCCGCGAACGC
>DASQHA010000145.1:0-3719 GCA_035632335.1 Terriglobales bacterium | reverse complement strand
TACCCCCGACCAGTTCGGCCAGCAATTCGGCCCTGCCGACGCGGACATCCAGGCGGTCACGTCCTGGCTGGCGTCCTACGGATTTCAGTCCATTAAGGTTTCAAGGGGCCGCATCGCGATTGAATTCTCGGGGACTGCCGCCCAGGTTCAGACGGCGCTGCACACGCCAATTCACCGCTATGTCGTGAATGGAGAATCGCACTGGGCCAACGCCAACGACCCGCAGGTTCCCGCCGCGCTGGCTCCTGTTATATCCGGCATCGCTTCGCTCCATAATTTTCCAAAGAAGACCGCCTCCGTGCGATCAGGACAAACGATGGCGTTTACCAGGACTCCGGGCGGGAAGCCGCAATTTAATTCTTCAACCGGCTCGCATGCTTTGGCGCCTGCGGATTTCAACACCATCTACAATGTCACTCCCTCAGGGATGACGGGCAGCAACGTCACCATCGGGGTGATAGCGCGCTCTAATATCAACGCACAGGATGTCACCGATTTTCGGAACATGTTTCACGTGCCTGTGAATAATCCCACTGTCATCTTAAACGGGCCTGACCCCGGCGACCTGGGATCGGGTGAAGAGGCAGAAGCGGTTCTTGACGCCACTTGGCCGGGCGCAGTGGCTCCCAATGCAATTGTAGACTTGGTTGTTTCCGGGGCCACCAACGCGTCAGCCGGCGAGGACCTCTCCGAGTTCTATATCATTGACAACAATCTTGCCGATGTCATGACCGAGAGCTTCTCGGTGTGCGAAGCCGGTTTTGGATCTCAGTTGTTGGGAGCGAATGGGTTTGCGGCTTTCTATTCTTCCATGGCGGAACAGGCGGCCGCCCAGGGGATCACCTATATTGTGGCATCTGGCGACAGCGGCCCTGATTCCTGCGACGACCCCAACACGATCCCGACCACGTTTTCGGCGCCGTCCGTCAATCTTCTCGCATCCACACCGTTTACAGTTGCCGTCGGTGGGACAGAACTCCATGATTGCGACCCGTTGCCCGGATGCGTGGACAAAACCAGTACGTACTGGGGCTCTAGTGGGGCAAATTCGGGATCGGCAAAATCTTATATTCCCGAAAACGTCTGGAATGAAAGCTGCACCGTGGCGCAATGCGGTTCGTCGTTATCCGGTCTTTGGTCCAGCGGCGGCGGGCAGAGTATCGCTTTTCCGAAGCCAGTTTGGCAGGCGGGCGTCACCGGAATTCCAGCTGCAAATGCGAGATTTGTTCCCGACGTTTCTGTAGCTGCTGCCGACCACGACGGCTACCTCCTGTGTCTCGACGGGTCATGCGGGACGAGCAATCCAGGCGGCCCCGGTTTCGCCGTTCTCAGCGGCACGTCGGCCTCGGCACAGGCGTTCGGCGGGATTATGGCATTGGTGGTACAAAAGGTAGGAGCGCGATTAGGAATCGCGAACTATGCCCTCTACAAGTTGGCCGCCGGCGAACCACCTACGTCGCCTGCGAACTCAACGTGCAACGGATCAAACACTGCCACACCTCCCGCCAATACTTGCATTTTTAACGACGTGACGGTTGGCGACACGAATATTCCAGAAGTGAATCCTGGCCCGCCAGCTCAACAGGAGACTGGGTTCAATGCGGTTGTTGGGTACGATGAAGCGACTGGACTCGGGTCCGTGAACGTTACGAATCTCGTCAATCAGTGGCACACTGCAATCGTCCAAGGGAGCACGACTACTCTATCACTTTCGACGAGCCCGGCTACAAATCCAATCACACTCACTCACGGTCAGTCTGTGAATGTGAGCATAACCGTTGCAGCCCAGACTTCGGGGGCAGACACGCCAAGTGGAGATGTCTCGTTAGTAGCAAACAGCAGCACAGATTCGGGCGTTGACGCATTCACGCTCAGCAACGGCACTGTAAACTCGAGCACAATTCTCCTACCCGGTAGTGGAGCGACGCCTTACCAGGTCCACGCCCATTACCAGGGCGACGGCACGTTTCTTGGAAGCGATTCACCAGCAGTGAGTGTCACAGTCACTCCCGAAAATAGTCAGATCAACTTTGGCATTGTCGTGACAAATGGTTCGTCGTGCTCTACTCCAACGTCGGTTACCTACGGTTCTTCGTACATCTTGACGGTGGATGTGGCGGATCTAAACACCGTCTCGACGCCGTGCGTCCCGAGTGAGACCGGGTCCAGTCCCACGGGAGTTGTGCACGTTACGGATAATGGAGCGTCACTCGACGGGGTCAGTGGAAGTGGCAATTTCACATTGAACGGCCTCGGAGAATTCGAGGACCCGACAATTCAACTCTCTGCAGGAACTCATTCGATCTCGGCAAGTTACCTCGGCGACAACAGCTTCAACAAGAGTGGCCCAGCCTCAGCAGTGATCACCGTTGGTAAGGCCACTACGACAACGTCCGTTGCAGCCAGCCAGACTGCCGTCCCATCTGGTACACCTGTCACTTTGACGGCGACGGTATCCACGCAAAGCAATGCCACGGCGAGCGCATCACAGGAGCCGACTGGGACCATCCAATTTCTGGTTAATGGTGCCCCCTCGGGGAGTGCTATGACGGTAACCGGGGGAATTAATCAAAATACACTTTTCGCGCAAGCAACAGCTTCGATTTCTCCGACCTTGGCAAATGGGCAAAGCGTGATCACGGCGCAATACATCGGTGACAACAATTACACCGGGAGTTCCACCACATCCTCCGTGACTGTCACTGTCGGCTCATCCGGGATCAACGTAACGCCAGGTTGCTCGTCCTCGACCATCAGCATTACCGCACCGGGCCAGTCAGGCTCGTGCGTCATTACCGTGACGGGAGCGAACGGTTTCTCGGGTTCCATTGCCTTGAGCGCCGCCGTCAGCAGCACGCCTCCGAGCGCGGTGGACGTGCCCACCTGCAGCTTCGGCGCTCCCGGTCAGAATTTTACTGCCCCGAACACAATTGCTCTGACCGCTTCGTCAGAAACGGGCAGCGCTACCATGACCTGTTCGTCCACGGCCGCGGCACAGATTCTAGTCAGGCCGCCGAATTATCCCTCCGGCCGTGCTTGGCCCCTGGCAGGTGTGGCGATTTCTTTGGCCAGCATCTTCTTCCTCTTCTTCGTTCCAAGAGAGCGGCGGTTGCGGCTGGTTCCTCTGGCGGCGTTGCTTCTCGTGGTTGCGGCTGCAGGAATCAGCTGCAGCGGAAGCTCTGGCATAGGCGGCGGGACGAACTCCGGGACCACCACGGGCGCGTACGCCTTCAAAGTGACTGCCACACCGTCAACTGGTTCAGCGCAATCATCGACGGTTACGGTCAACGTGCAGTAATCGCCCTCGTCTCAGTTTCGGCGGGTTGGGTATTTTTCTCGAAATGAAGATTGAATCCCGCAGGCTTACCTGGCCGAACAAGAAGTAATTTATTTTGTCATTCCGAGGTCGCCGCGGCGACCGAAGAATCTCTCCGTAGTCCATGCGAAGGAAAAGAGAGATTCCTCGGCGCGCGGCGAGCCTCGATTCACCGTGAACGTTCACCGTGAACGGAATGACAAAAGGTTCATATTTGCGCAAACTGTGAAGCCAATGCCTCTACTGCCTGGGTACGGTGTCTGGATCGAGATTCCCGCCGGAAAGAATGATTCCGATTTTCAAATCTTCGCCTTCGATTTGGCGGTGAAGGGCGGGGGATGCGGCAACGGCGCCCGACGGTTCGACCGTGCTGCGGAGGTGCTCCGTAATCAGGCGCATCGAC
>DASQHA010000144.1:0-25284 GCA_035632335.1 Terriglobales bacterium | reverse complement strand
GAAGTTTCTCTACAATCTTTCTCGCGCCAGTTACCAGAAGAACTGGGGAAAGCAATACGTGCCGCCTACCCTGGGCGAACGATTCCTGGCGTTTCTGGTCCGGATTCTCCCCAAATTCGGCCCGCTCAAGGTGCTGCAACTCAGAACCCCGACACCCGACACGGAACGAATGTTCGAAGCCAGCTTCAACGCGACCCTGGACCGCTACCGGCAGCTGCTCAGCCAGGTCGGCGCCGGCCATCTGGACTTGCCGAATGACAACTTTGACACCGGCAAACTAAGCGGGCCCGGGCAATATCGCCTGAACGATGAGACCCATGCCAAGTTACTCGGGCTTCTGGCAAAGCAGAATTTCAGCGGCGCCGGGCCGGGGGTTCGGGCCGAGCTTATGGAATTCTATGGCCATCCCGATGCTCCCTATGCCACCAAGCGAAAGCCGAAAGACTGGGCGAAGGTTCAGGCCAACCTGGAACAACTGAGAAACACGCCACCGGCGGTGAGCCGGACGGCCGCGGACCGCCCCTCTATCCCCGGAGTGGAATCGAGTCCAAGTGCGGATACTGGTTCCGTTCAATAGGGCCGGCTGACTATCTTGTCCGCGGTTACAACCCTAGGCTGACTCTTCGCCTCCAACACGCGGCAGGTTGCAGGCCAATCCATGTCGGCAGTCGTCACATCAGCGCCGCTCCAGAAGTCACGAAAACTTAGGGTGTCCGTAGTCGCTGTCCTGGTCATCGTGTTTTTGGCAGCCCTTATTTTCCTGGCATCGCACTGGCCCTTCCGCCGCGACGTGGTGATAAAGGACCTGGAGGACGAGAGCTTCAGCAAGGTGGCGGTCGGAGCTTTTCATGGGACGTATTTCCCGCGCCCAGGCTGCGTTCTTGAACACGTGGTCTTCCAGCACAATCCCAAACCTGGAACGCCGCCGCTGATGACCATCGAAAGGATTCGGATTGAAGGCAGCTTTGCCGGGCTGTTCCGGCAGCACGTCCAGCGGATTGTGGCGGAGGGCATGCACATCCTCATCCCGCCCAAGGAAGCGGGGGAACACTTCGAAACGCCGCAGAGGCCTACAGTGGCAATCGACGACCTGGTGGCAAACGGAGCCATCCTCGAAGTGGCCCGGGCGGACAAGCCGCCGCTTAAATTTGTCTTCTCTGCATTCCGCCTCAGTCATGTCGGCGCCGACGGTCCGGCATCCTTTAAGGCGATGCTTTCCAATCCGGAACCACCCGGTGAAATATCCACTACCGGGGAGTTCGGCCCGTGGAACGCCGACAACGTCGGCAAGACACCCGTCTCTGGCGAGTACGCTTTCGAACATGCCGATTTGGGGGTGTTCCAAGGAATCGGCGGGCTGTTGTCTTCGTCCGGAAAGTTCAATGGCGAGATCGACAAGATTCAGGTTGACGGCACGACCGATGTTCCTTTTTTTGCCGTCACTCTCGGCTCTCATCAGGTGCATTTACGAGCCCAGTTCCATGCCGTGGTAAACGGCGAGAACGGAGACACCTTCCTGAAAGAGGTGACCACGACTTTCGGCAAGACGACGGTCTGGACGGAAGGCAGCGTAGCGGGAGAAACCGGCCAGATCGGAAAGACGGCATCCCTGGAATTAGCGGCCAAGGACGGGCGGATTCAAGACATCCTGTTGCTTTTCACCGAGTCGCCGCAGGCTCCGATGTCCGGGATCGTCAGCTTGCGGGCAAAAGTTTCTGTGCCTCCCGGGCCGCGGCCGTTTCTCGAGAAACTAATAATGCAGGGCGATTTTGGCATCGACGCGGGGAGCTTTACAAAATCCGAAACGCAAGCCGGAGTCAACAGTCTCAGCAAAGGAGCCCAGGGAATAGAAGACCATAGTAAGAGTGATAGCGATAAGGACGAAGGCGATCCTGAAACGGTGCTATCGGACCTGAAAGGGCATGCCATCGTTAAAGGCGGTATCGCCAGACTCTCCAACCTCTCATTCAGGGTTCCGGGAGCCCTGGCCGAAATGCAGGGGACCTACAGCCTGATTACCGAGAAAATTGATTTGCGAGGCACCCTGAAGACCGATGCTGAAGTCTCCAAGACGACACACGGCATCAAGTCTTTACTGCTGAAAGTGCTGGATCCCTTTTTCAAGAATAAGCGGGGCGGCTATGTGGCGCCGGTCAAGATCACAGGCACTTACCAACATCCGTTCTTCGGCCTGGACCTGAGTGACCGGGACGACCCTCCGAAACACAAAGCAAAGGCGCAGGCGTCTACCCCACCCGACCAGTCGCGGCATTGATCCCGGTGTGACAATTTGATTTCCGACTCTTCAAGGTTGGTCGCTATCTTTGACACGGCGATGGCACGATGAGCTTAACTCCGGATCGCAATGGGAATGGAAGATGTGCGTTCCGATGGCGAAGCCGAGAACAGATCCCACCAACATATCGGAAGACCAGTGGTCATGAGCCATGAAGCGGCTCACCGTGACCGTCCCGGCCGCGCCGTAGGCCAGCACCCGCACCCAGGTCTTCGGGTACTCGCGAGCGAGGACTGTGGCCATGCCCCAGGTGAACATGGCGTGGCCGCCAGGAAACGATGTGTTCATCGAATGATGGCGGAAGAAGTCGCCGTTGCCGTTGCCTTCTCCGGGCCGCTGCCGGCCGGCAATGAATTGCATCGGGGCATAGAAAAGGAACGTGTTGGTCAAAGTTTCCAGTTCCAGATTTCCGGTTTCTGTAGCATGTGGATTCGAGGTCTTGAGCCCATAGGCCCATAGTCCGGCCGCTGAAGCGGCCAGTCCTCCCAAAGCTATGTTGGAGCTGTTCTGATAGCGCTGGGTCGGTCCATCCGGCAGTTGATTTTCGATCCGCCGGTCGGTGGCGAGCAGGGCCCCGGTTCCCGCCAGCACCAGCGCATCCCACTTGAAGTTGGAGGGCTTGAACGGGGCGGCATACAGCCCCCGCTGATCGGCCAGGCCGCGCCGCAAGATCCGTGCCGCGAATCCATGAGACTGGGCTGGATCCTGAGTTGCGGCGGAGCCGACCGCGCCGTCAGGGGAGGCGCTCATGCGAAGGGCGCTTACCTGAAAGCTGGGCGTCGCCGCACTGTCGGCCGATGGCGCCGGGGGTGCCGTTTGAGACCAGGCCGCGATGGAAAATACAATCGCAGCCAGTCCAGCCAGAACAACTTTATCGAAATCCATGATAGTCATCTTTCCGATGTGCGGACCGTCCTGGTGGGGTGGCGGAGACGGTCCCTTCGTAAGTTGGCTGCCACAACCTGTAAGTAGAAAGGCGACACCAGGGTTCCCCTGGCAGCGCCGAGAAGACGAACGAAGGCCGATGAGCCGGCCCTCGTTCGAGTTAGTTTCCAGCTTCTGGCTTCCAGCCTTTGGCCTCGGGACAGAAGCTGGAAGCCTGCAATTACTTGCACGAATCGCTGACCATCTTTACGTTCGTGACCTTCAAGTGCCCGTGCTCGCTATCGCTCTTGGTCATGCCGCTATCCTTGGCGGCATCCTTGGCGTCCTCTTTCATGTTGTGCATGGCGGCATTCGAAACCACCCCGGTTGCAGTGACAGTGTGACCTACATGCTCGGCCAGGTCGACTTTGCTGCTCCGCACTTCCCAGGTACTGCCATCGTTCCCGGTGAGCAGAAATTCGTTGGCGCTATCACCTTTTGACAGGCACCCGGTGATGTCCCTGACGTCCGCCTTTTCCTTGGCGAATCCAAACGTGCACGCGGCAAGAACCACGCACAAAAGTAGATTGATTTTCATGATGTATCTCCTCTCCACAGTGAGCTCGAACCGGGATTGAGATGTTGAAATCATGAAACGCGCTGTACGGATGGGGACAGTTTTGTACGAACCGTCCAGACAGTTGAAAACAGGGGAGGCAACCTAATGCCTCGTTCCGGTCATCATCCGGCTGGTGCGGCGCCGGTTCCCATGTCCAGCAATATCCCGCACTCAACGTGGAAATACTGTGCTGGATTGCTCACCCCGCACCTTCGGGCTTGCACCCTGAGGCGGCAACCTGAGCCGTTGGATTGCGCTTGGGAGTTGTAAGAAGGGTCAGGAGCTGCTGTTTTCCCAACTGAAATTGCTGAATTGCCGGCGTAACTGCGACTTCAGCAGTTTCCCCGTAGAGGTGTGGGGCAACTCCTCGAGAAAGACAAAGCCATCCGGCAGCTGCCACCGGGCAAACCGGCCGCCCAGGAATGTGCGCAGTTCGTCGTGGGAAACCTGGGCTCCGTCTTTCAGAACGACGCAGGCCAGCGGACGTTCCTGCCATTTGGGATGCGGAATCGCCACCACGGCTGCTTCTTTAATCGCGGGATGCCCGACCAGCGCGTTCTCGAGATCGACCGAGCTGATCCATTCTCCACCGGACTTGATCAGGTCTTTTGTGCGGTCGGTGATCTTCATGTACCCCTGGGCGTCGATCGTGACCACATCTCCGGTGCGCAGCCACCCGTCGTCGGTCCACTTGTCCTGCGCCTCGGGCAGGTTGTAATAGGCTGCGGCGATAAACGGCCCGCGCACCTGCAACTCACCGAACGTCTCGCCATCCCAGGGGATCTCGCCAGTGTCGGCGACCGCGCGCATCTCCACCAGCGGCGACGGCAGGCCTTGCTTGGCGCGAACCTCGTATTTGCGGTCTTCCGACCAGCCGGTCATTTCTGGTTTGAGGGTCGAACAGGTTGCGATCGGCGTGGTCTCCGTCATGCCCCACGGCTGAATCACGCGCACTCCGAACTTGTCGAAACGGCGGAAGAGACTTTCCGGCGCCGCCGACCCGGCCACGATGATGCGCAATCCCTCGGCCAGCTTCCAGCGCCCGGGATCGTGCTCCAGGCAATCAATCACGCCCAGCCACACGGTCGGCACGCCTCCGGTCAGGGTGACCCGCTCCTGGACCAGCAACTCCAGGAGTGCCTCGGGCTGGAGATTGGGGCCGGGAAATACCAGCTTGCTGCCGTTCATCACCGCAGCATGCGGCAGGCCCCAGGCATTGGCATGAAACATGGACATCGCGGGCAGCACGGTGTCCATGCGAGACAGGGCAAAATTGTCCGGCAAGGAAATGGACAGGGAATGCAGCACCAGGGAGCGATGTGAATAGGCCACGCCTTTGGGCTGGCCCGTGGTTCCGGATGTGTAGCACATGGCAGCCGCGGCGTTCTCGTCAAGGCCGGGGTAGATGGGACTGCCACCGCCCTGTGCCAGGAACGACTCGTAATCTTCATATCTGGGGGGTACTGGGGATCCACCGAAGGGCGCGACAAACACGCGTTCGAAGCTCACCTTGTCGGCGAACCTCTCAAATGTGGAGAGCAGTACGTCGTCCACGATAAGCCAGCGGTCCTGGGCGTGGTTGACGATGAAGGCCAGTTCCTCCGGATGCAACCGGAGATTGAGCGTGTGCGCCACACCACCGACCACGGGGATCCCGAAGTACGCTTCCAGGTGCGTGGAGTGGTTCCACATGAGGGTAGCAACCCGGTCGCCCTTTTTGAGTCCCGCATGCTGCAGGCTTGCTCCCAGCGCGCGGGCCCGGCGGTAAAGGTCGGAGTAAGTAGAGCGGCGAAGGGAGTTGTCCGGCAGGCGGGAAACCACCTCAACTCCAGGAAAGAATTTGCCCGCCCGTTCCAGGAACGCGGTGAGGGTCAGGCCGTACTGCATCATTGTTCCCTGCAAAGTTTTGCCTCGGCGCGAATGCGCGGGTTTGGACCTGCGTGTCGAACCCTGCGCATTGTAGCGCGGTCCACGGTCAGCGCGGCAGCCGCCGAACCCGCGGCGGAATCATCTTTCAGGTTTGCCGGAAGGCTGAATCTGCACAAAATGCCAGCCGAAACGTCCTTTGATGCACAGGTTACCGTGGGTCACGTTGTGGTCAAGCGGGGAGGTCACCCCAACGATCCGGCCTTCCTGCTGGCGCACGGTGAGGTTGCAACCGACGCCGCAGTAAGGACAGATGGTATCGGTGTGGGTCTGGCGGCTCTCGTCCCATGTGCCGGCCTGGCGCATGTCATATTCGCTCTTGAACATCAGTGCGCCGGTGGGGCAGACGGCGATGCAGTTTCCGCAATAGACGCAAGCGGAGTCGGGCAGGGGAACGTCGAATTCGGTGGCGATGCGGGCGGAGAAACCGCGTCCGGCTACGGCGATGGCAAAGGTATTCTGCGCGTCCACGCCGCAGGCCTCGACGCACTTATAGCACAGGACGCACTTGGAGTAGTCGCGGACGTAGAGATCATTGTCGATCTTTACCGGCTGGGCAACCGTAGCCGAAGCTGTTCCGAAGCGTTGGGGATGCGCGCCGTAGCGGTCCATGTACTCCCGCATAGCGGGGGCCGTAGAGAGGTCAACAGACGAAGCCAGAAATTCCAGCACCAGCCGCCGGCTCAAGCGGACCCGCTCGGAATCGGTCCGGACCGACATGTTAGGTTCCACCTTGCGGGAGCAGGCGGGAACGAGCGTCCTCGAACCTTCCAACTCCACCACACAGACGCGGCAGACATTGACGGGCGTCAGGGTTTCGAGGAAACAAAGCGTTGGCGTGTCGATGCCAAGTTGCCGGGCTGCATCGAGGATGGTTGAACCCTCGGCCACTGAAACCGGTTGGCCGTCGATCGTAAGGTCGATGGAGCGGCGCTCGGGCGGAGGCGGGGCCTGCGGAACCGGTCCGCGCGGCAGCGGAAGCGTAAGCTGGGGCGCGTCGAGCGCCGGATCGATTTCTGCCGGGCGTTGGCTCATGAAAAGAGGCTCCATCGTTGCAGGGCCGATTCCAGCGCGCTGGCGGCAGTCTGGCCCAGACCGCAGATTGACGCGTCGCGCATGGCCTGCGCCATCTCGCGCAACATGGCGATCTCCTGGCCCACCGAGCCCAGCGGCGTAGCCTTCACCAGCCGCTGCAACGCTTCCTGCTGGCGGACCACCCCGACGCGGCAAGGAACGCACTGGCCGCAGGTTTCGTGGCGGAAGAAACCCGCAATGCGCAGCAGGACCCGGCGCAGATCGACCGTGTCATCAAATAGTATGACCGCGCCTGAACCTAAAGTGGCCCCGATAGCGCGCGTGCCTTCAAAGGAAAGCGGCGTATCGAGTTCCTGAGGCCCAACGAAAGTTCCGGACGCGCCACCCAGAAGAACTGCCTGCAGGTTGCCGCGGCCCGCCAGGCCTCCGGCAAGATCGATGAGTTGGCGCAACGTGGTCCCCATGGCGATTTCGTAGACTCCGGGCCGCGCCACCTGTCCGCAAAGGCAAAAGAGCCGGTTGCCCGCGGAGTTTTCCGTGCCCAGCCGGGCGAACGCAGCGCCGCCTTCGAGCATGATGCCGGGAATGTTGACCAGCGTTTCCACGTTATTGACCGCTGTCGGCTGGCGGAAGAGTCCGGACTGCGTGGGGAAAGGCGGCTTGTTGCGCGGTTCGCCGCGATAGCCCTCAATCGAGTTGAACAATGCGGTCTCCTCGCCGCAGATGTAGGCGCCGGCGCCGCGGCGAATTTCAACCTTGAATTGCAGGCCGCTGCCCAGAATATTGTCGCCCAGGAAACCGTTTTCATTCGCCGACTCGATCGCGAGTCGCATCCGCTGGGCGGCCAGCGGGTATTCTCCGCGCAGGTAGATATAACCTTTTCGAGCGCCGGTCACGAAACCCGCAATGGTCATACCCTCGAGGACAGCGAAGGGATCGCCTTCCATGAGGACGCGGTCTTTGAAGGTTCCGGGCTCGGACTCATCGGCATTGCAGACGACGTAGTGCGCGCGGGCAGGGTCATCCCGCAACCGGGGACGCTGCAGGAAGAGCGCTTCCCATTTTTTGGCCGTGGGAAACGCTGCGCCCCCGCGACCGAGCAGCCGGGAATCGAAAATCTCGCGCAGCGTGCCTTCAGGGCCGAGGTCCAAAGCTTTGCGCAAACCTTCATATCCGGCGAGCCGGCGATAGTCTGCAAGATCGCCCGAACCACCACGGCTGATGCGATGCAAGAGCCGCAACGGCCCAGGTCCCATTTGCGGCGCAGCCGCCTGCGGAACACTGGCCCTGGCCAGGAAGGAGTCCGGCTCGGCAGGCATCCTTCCCGCAACGGCTTCGCTCAGAAATGACTCGACTGCTTCAGCCGATGCCGGCGCCAGCACGCGGTGACGTGGTTCCTTGCCGGCCGAGCTGACCAGCGCCGCTGGAGCGCGCTCGCACAGGCCGAGGCATTGGCTGCGCAGCCAGGTGGCGCGTCCTCCGGCGCAAGAGGAACCTGCGGGACCGAGTCTGTGCTCGAGGTCAGCGCAGAGCTTGTCCGCGGCCCGGGTGAAGCAGGCAATGTCATCGCAGACGTGGGCGACGATCGGGGGACGGAGCTGGAGCGAAAACATTCCATAAAACGACGCCACCCCGTAAGCCTCGGCGGGGGCAACGTCGAGCCGCAAGGCAACGTAGTTGAGAGCGCCGGGGCTGATCCAGCCAATGCGGTTTTGCACGGCATGCAAGACGGGGAGAAGGAGATCACGCCGGCCGTGGCTGTCGCCGTTGAAAACCGCGCGCGTGTCAATGCTTTGCCGCCGGCCGCCTTGCCAGCCTGATGCGGGCGCGCCCAGTTCGGAGTCAACGGCAGCGCGTTCTTCTTCTGTCGCCTGCGCGTTGGTTAGATGGAGGTCCAATCCAGCCCTTTCATATTTTCTCGATACGGATGGCGGTGGCCTTGAACTCAGCGGTTCCTGATTTCGGGTCGACCGCGTCAATGGTCAGATCGTTGGTCGCTACCTGGTCGTGCGCGTGGACCGACAGGAATGCGAGGCCGGAGCGCAACCCGGAATCAAAACGAACGGGCGCCAGCAGCGAGCCTCTCCGCGAGGTCACACGGACCTTTTCGCCTTCGCGCAGTTTGTAGTGCAGCCCATCTTCGGGAGAAACATCCAGCGCTTCTTCGCGCCGCAGCGACGATGAATATTCCCGTGTCTGCACACCGGTATTGTAATCATCGAGCCGGCGGCCGGTGGTCAAGCGGATGGGATATTGCTCATCCAGTTGGTCGACAGGCGGCTCAAATTCCACCACGCTGAAGGGCGCGCGCGGGCCAATCAGCGGATCACTCCACAGCCGGCCGTGGAGAAACAGTTCTCCGGGGTGCGACTCGTCATAGCACGGCCACTGCAGGCCGCCCATCTCTTCCAGGCGGCGGTAACTCATGCCGGCGTGCATGGGGCTCAACCGGCGCAATTCATTCCAAATGGCTTCGGAATCGGGCTTGCCCCAGTCGTGGCCGAGGCGGCGTGCCAGATCGAAAATGATTTCCAGATCGTCGCGAACGCCCGGCGGCGGCGGCACCGTACGCCGCACGCGCTGCACGCGACGTTCGCTCGAAGTGACAGTGCCTTCGCTTTCAAAAGCTCCGGCGGCGGCGGGGAGCACCACGTGGGCCAGTTCGGCGGTCTTTGTATAAAAGAGGTCCTGGACGAGGAGGAACTCAAGGCCGCCCAGTCGCTTGAGAGCCTGGTGCCGGTCGGCTTCGGAGTCGGCTGGATTTTCGCCGAGGACGTAGAGCGTTGTGAGGTACCCGTGTTCCATGGCCTCAAACATATCGCTCAGATGCCAGCCGCGTTTCGGCTGCAGTTTCACATTCCAGGCTTGCTCAAACTTACTGCGGAGCTGATCGTTTTCGACATGCTGGAAGCCGGTAAGGCGATCAGGAATGGCGCCCATGTCGCCTCCGCCCTGGACATTGTTTTGTCCGCGCAGGGGATTCAGTCCGCTGCCGTAACGGCCCACGTGTCCGGTGAGCAAGGCCAGGTTGATGAGGGCGACCACGTTGTCCACCGCGTTGTGATGCTCGGTGATGCCCAGGGTCCAGCACAGTTGGGCGCGCGGAGCGGCGGCGTAGGCATGAGCCATTTTTCGGATGGCGGCAGCGGGCACGCCGGTCTCGCGCTCCGCCCGATCGAGCGTGTATTTCTCAACGTGCGCTTTGTAGGCTTCAAATCCGCTGGTGGCATGGCGTACGAATTTTTCGTTGACCAGGCCGGCTGCAATGATTTCCCGTCCCACGGCGTTGGCCAGCGAAATGTCGGACCCCACGTCCAGGCCCAGCCAGAGATTGGCCCAGCGAGCGGAACTGGTCCGCCTCGGGTCCACTACATAGAGCTCGGCGCCGTTCTGCACGCCTTTTAAAAGATGATGGAAGAAAATCGGGTGCGTTTCCCGCGCGTTTGAGCCCCACAGCAGGATGACGCTGGCATCTTCAATTTCGCGGTACGAGCTGGTCCCGCCGCCCGCCCCGAATACCGCCGCCAGACCGGCGACGCTGGGGGCATGTCAAGTGCGATTGCAGCTGTCAATGTTGTTGGTGCCCATGACGCTGCGAACGAATTTCTGCGCCGCGTAGTTCAGCTCGTTGGTGGTCTTCGAGCAGCTGAACATGCCAAAGTTCCGCGGATCGTTCTTCTCAATGGATTTGCGGAAGGCCGCGGCGACGCGGTCCATGGCTTCATCCCAGGTAGCAGGACGATGTGAACCGTTCTCGCGCACCAGCGGTTGGGTCAGGCGGGCCTTTGATGGCGTCGGCATAGTGTCCCCCCAAAATAATAGCGGACTGCTTACAAAATCAGGCATTGCACCCAGCACCCGGCCAGGGATGTAATAACGATGTTACGCCAACAGCCTGGCGTCATGCCCGATTGCGGGTGGTGGCCCAATTCGAAACCATCCTTTTAGAACGGCGTCATCCTGAGGGACTTCAGTCCCGAAGGATCTGGCGCGCACTGGCACAAAAGCCGGGGCGAAGGAGTGATCCGCTTCACGCCGGGTCCTTCACGGCCCGAAGGCCGTTCAGGATGACGCCGATAAGAGGACTAAGCCACTACCCGATTGCGGAGATCGTCGACGAGCAAGCCTCGATCCGTTAAAATTGCGAAAGCAGTTGCCTCTTCGGGATGTGACGGGCAAATCCATCCAAAGGAGACACTGCCGTGAAACCCGAATTCTTCTTCGAACCCAGCAGCAAACGTCGCAAAGGATTCCCGTCGGAGACGCGAGTCAAGCGCGGATTTCCGAATGGTTCACTCTGACAAGGAGCTATTCGAGAAATTAGGACGGAAAGACCCGTGTCCGTGCGGATCTGGGCGCAGATTTCAAGAATTGCTGCATGCGAACAGGCCGTTACGACGGATCGATCCGCAACCATTATCAACGCTAGTAGCGAGGGCACGGTTAAACCCCGTGCCCTTTTTCTCGTGGCGTAATGCCGATTTTGCTCACAGTTGTCGAGTTCAGAGCCGAAAGCGACGCGCCACGCGCCGCTATGGCGGCGCTTGCATATTGACCGGCCCGGGTATACATTTCCAGCCCGCCCGCTTAAAGCGGGCCTAAGGAGCCAATATGGGATTTCTAGTATGGATCGTGGTGGGACTGATCGCGGGTTGGCTGGCCGGCCAGGTGATGAAGGGTGGCGGCTACGGCGTGCTGGTGGACATCATCCTGGGCATTCTCGGCGGCATTGTGGGCGGCTGGGTATTCGGGCTGTTGGGAATCTGGCCGGGCGGCGGCCTGATCGGCTCCATCATTGTGGCATTTGTCGGTGCGGTGATTTTGGTCTGGATTAGCCGCCTGCTGAAAAAGGCCTGACGGTTGACGCGGAACGGCGATTTATACCAGCCATTCAGCGGCGTAGGTGCAGTCCGCTGGCATTGCTGCTCGTTGGTTCAGCCACTGGCTTCACCCCGGCTCCGAGAAGGACGCGAACCCGCCGCGTCCTTACATTCTCCCGGACATGGCGTTTTCCCTCCCGGGTGAATGTGGTTGGTCATGATCCGGAAAAGGACCCGGGCTCCGGTCGGACCCCTCCCCCACATCCGATTGCCAGTAAGGGACTTAGCGTCCGGCGCAGTCTGGCACTGCGCTTGCTGCCATGCCCTTGTCCTGGGCCTGCGGAGAAGACCGTGCATTTCGTCACAGCGGCACATCAATTAGCGTGGATGGAACATCCGGCGATCTGGCTGGTCGAGTCCTGCGCGATCCTATGGCTGGTGTTGCGTGTGGTTCGATCTCCCCTGGTTCGGACCGGCGTTCTCCTGATGCTTTGCGGACTGGGAATGAATGCCCTGGTGACGGACACCAATGCCGGGTCGATGCCGGTGGTGGGAATGCCGTCGACGGTGCATCCTGCGAGTCCGATGTGGCAAAGCGCAACCTTGCAGACCCGGTTGCCGCTCCTGGCAGACCAGGCGCGGCTCGGACTGTTCAGCCTCGGCGACATCGCCCTGCTCGTCGGGGGGATTCTGATCGTGACCATTTGCCTGCGACGGATGCTTTAGCACGCGCCCGGCTCTCGTGAGCGCCCCCAAACATCCATCAGCTGCGATCGAGCGTGCTTCCAAGCCTCCGCTTCGTGACCGCGACACCTGGACCGGCCCGTGGTGGAGGCCGCACGAGCGAGGCGCTCGCGCCCACATTGGTCAGTTGTTTCCGCCTGCCAGTTCGCGAACGATGTCGTTGACAAACGATTTGGCGTCGCCAAACAACATCAGCGTCTTATCGAGATAGTAGAGCGGATTGTCGATACCGGCGAAGCCCGGACTCATGCTGCGTTTGATGACCATGACGGTGCGGGCCTTGTCCACGTCGAGAATCGGCATGCCGAAGATGGGGCTGGAGGAATCGGTGCGGGCCGCGGGATTGGTGACATCATTGGCGCCGATCACCAGGGCCACGTCGGTCTGGGGAAACTCGCCGTTGATATCGTCCATTTCGACCAGCCGGTCGTATGGGATGTCGGCCTCGGCCAGCAGCACGTTCATGTGTCCCGGCATTCGGCCGGCCACGGGATGGATGGCGAACCGCACATCCACTCCGCGCTTGCTGAGGGCGTCATAGAGCTCGCGCACCTTGTGCTGGGCCTGCGCGACGGCCATGCCATATCCCGGAACGATGACAACCTTATTCGCGGCAGACAGGATCGCCGCCGCTTCTTCCGCGGTCGCGCTGCGCGCCGTTTTGGCTTCCTGTCCGGCCACCGCCGCAGCCTGAACCTGGCCGAAGGCCCCGAACAGCACGTTGCTGAATGAGCGATTCATGGCCTTCGACATAATGACGGACAGGATGAAACCGGAAGAGCCGTCGAGTGCGCCGGCAATGATCAGAAGCTTGCTGTCGAGAACGAATCCCATCGCGGCCGCGGAAAGCCCGGCGTAAGAGTTGAGCAGCGAGATCACCGTCGGCATATCCGCACCGCCGATCGGGATGATCATGAACACACCCAACAGAAAGGAAATCCCCACCATCATCGGGAATAATTGCCTCGCGCCGGGATGCAGAACGAGGTAGCCGGCCGCTGCCACCGCGATGATGAGCAGAAGCAGGTTCACCAGGTTTTGGCCTTTATAGGTAAGCGGGCGCTGGGGCAGGATTTCCTGTAGTTTGCCGGCCGCCATCAGGCTGCCGGTGAAGGTCAAGGAACCGAGGATGACTTCGACGGAAAGAACCGCCATGGTAAAGCGGGGAACGTCGGGGCTGCGCAGATAGAATTCGGCGGTGCCCACCAGGGTGACGCAGAAAGCGCCGAAGGCGTGGCTGAGGGCGGTGCGCTGGGGAACGGCGGTCATCCGCACCAGGCCGAGCGGGATCCCGATGCCGGTCCCCAGCACCAGCGCGATCGCGATCCACTTGTAGTCGACGATGCCGTGTTGCAGCAAGGTGCCGGCGATGGCCAGCAGCATCCCAATTTCGCCCGCCCACACACCGTGGCGGGCCGTACTCGGCGAGCTCATCCATTTCAGCGAAAGAATAAAGAGGATGCTGGCTACCAGGTACGTGATTTCGATGACGGGCTGAGTTACGGGCAGAGTGTTCATGGCTTGGTCGGGCGGCTGCTGTGGAACATCTTGAGCATGCGGTCGGTGATGAGAAAGCCGCCGACGATGTTGCTGGTGGCAGCGATGATGGCCAGCATGCCGAGCGCAAAAGAGAGCCGGCTCTCGTGCCGTCCCACCAGCACGATGGCGCCCACCACGGCGATGGCGTCCAGTGCATTGGTCAACGACATCAGCGGAGTATGGAGCAAGGGCGAGACCCGGCGGATCACTTCAAATCCAATGAAAGCCGCCAGCATGAAAACGAAGAGGCCGTTGATTAGCGTGGAACTCATTCTTCCTCCACTTTCAGGAAATTCCCGCTTGTTCGGCGCGCGTAGCGCCAATAAAACCTAACGTCCGCCTGGAGAAACGGGCGCGGGTTGCGAAAAAAACTCCCGCACGCGCTGGTTGACCAGCTCCCCACCCCGGGTCAACATGGTTTCGCGAATGATTTCGTCTTCCGGGTCAAGCCGCAGCTTGCCCTCCTTCACCAAATGCAACAGGAATGCGGTGATGTTGCGCGCGTACATCTGGCTGGCATGGTAGGGCACGCCGGTGGAGACGTTGATCCGGCCAATAATGGTCACGCCGTGGGCCACGACGGTTTCGCCGGGGCGGGTCAGTTCACAGTTCCCTCCGCGCTCCGCCGCCAGATCGAGAATCACCGAGCCGGGCGCCATCCCTTTGACCATTTCTTCGGTCACCAGGGCGGGCGGCTTCTTTCCGGGAATCACGGCCGCCGTGATGACCACATCACTCTCGGCCACCACGCGGCCCAGAAGCTCGCGCTGCCGCTGATAGAAGGACTCGTCCTGCTGCGTGCCATAGCCGCGCGCATCCTGCGCATCCTTGGCCTCGAGGGGAAGCTCGACAAAGCGGCCTCCGAGGCTCTGCACCTGCTCCTTGGCCGCGGGGCGCAGATCGTAAGCCAGGGCCACGGCGCCCAGCCTGCGCGCGGTGGAGATAGCCTGCAGTCCGGCGACGCCCGCGCCAATCACAAACACCCGCGCCGGTGTAATGGTTCCCGCCGCCGTCGTAAGCATGGGGAAAAACCTGGGCAGCGTATCGGCGGCAATCAATACTGCCTTGTAACCGCAAATCGTTCCCATGGAGGAAAGCGCATCCATGCTCTGCGCGCGCGTCGTCCGGGGGATCAGCTCGATGGCAAAAGATGTAACCCCAGTGCCGGCGATTTGCCCGATCACCTCCAGCGAGCCCAGCGGCCGCAGGAACCCGATTAGGACCTGCTCCCGGCGCAAAAGAGGAAGGTCGGCCGCGCCCGTGACATCATTCGACCCGTAGCACAAGACCTGTACCACAATATCTGCCGCGCCGAACACGGCGGCCCGGTCGCGGAGAATCTTTGCGCCCTTTTCGATGTACTGCTGATCGGGATAACCCGCTTCCACCCCGGCGTCCGCTTCCACAATTACTTCGAAGCCCGCCTTCACCAGACTCGGTATTACCATGGGAACCAGGCCCACGCGCCGCTCGCCGGGATAGCTCTCTTTTGGAACGCCGACAATCACAAGGTCTCTTCCTTCCTAGTGGAGGTTCTTAACGTGGTCAGGAAGTCGCGGACGCCAGACGGAGCGACCGGCCCTCCCGAGGGACGGCGGGAATATTGTAAAGCTTTCCAAACTGCAGCGTGGCATCGGTCTCGAAGTCGTGACGTTACCCGCCATTATCCGCTGCCCTGCTCGCTCCGGGAACCGGGCCCGGGCTGAGGTAGTCTCTATCAGAGACTCATTTGCGATCCGCATGCGCCGGCCCACAGGTACAACGGAATCAAATCGCAGTCATGAAAATTAAGGAGGAAAGGAAATGAAACTTTCAATCCGGGGTTTGGCTATCGCAACCAGTCTACTGTGGGGTGGCGCTCTGTTGTGCGTCGGATTGGCCCATCTCGCCAGCCCTTCTTACGCCTCAAGCTTCCTCAATGGCGTCAGCTCCATATATCCAGGTTTCCATGGAGTTCGCAGTTTAACTGATGCGTTGGTGGGAACCGGCTACGGCCTGGTTGACGGCGCTGCCGGAGGCTTGGTCTTCGGGTGGCTGTACAACCGTTTTGCCCATTGACGCAAAGCCCTGAAAGCCAGGGAGTCAAAATACGTATGCCTTGATGGTCCGCTGGAACCGGGCGCGGCACCAGGGACTTGGGCTGACCTTTGGGATGCAGCGCTCATCTCGGCCTTAACTTCCCTATTTCCACCGTATCAACGCAACAAGTTGGGCAGGATATGCAGGCTTTTGCCGCTCCAGCCCTGGGCGGGGGCTTAAGTGCCTGTGCTGCAGCGAATTGCCACCATGGCCACCTGATTGCAAACATGTGAAGGGCGCTGTGCTCGCTTATCCCTATGCTCACTAGCCTCCAAACTCAGCCTGCCGAAGACCAAACTATGTCTGCCCGAGCTGAATTCCTGTATCTCGACCAGACGGAAGTCTTGAACGCCGATGTGTTGGACATGTCGCGCGCCTTTGAGGTCATCGCGGACGTCCTGCGCCTGTTTGAGTTGGGTGAGTGTGTGCAGCCGCCCAAAGTGGTCTTGCGCAACGGCGAGGACCCGCGATGCGAAGAGTTGGGCCGCTTCAACGGACTGTTTGCCTCGATCAAGGGACCCAGGCCGGCGGTCGGCATGAAGTGGATGGGGAGTTACCCCGCCAATCGGGCGCTAGGATTGCCCCGTGGAAGCGCCGTGATTATTTTGAACTCACCGGACACCGGCCTGCCCGTCGCCATCATGGACGGCACCCTGATCAGTGCCATGCGCACGGGAGCGGTGACTGGGCTGGGGGCCCGCTTTCTGGCACCGCGCTCTGCTCGTAAAGCGGCGTTGATTGGTGGCGGAGTGCAGACCCATACCCAAATCTTGGGTCTGCTCACCGCCCTTCCTGACCTAAAAGAAATAGCAGTTTTCTCTCGCCAGCGTCATCAGGCGGAAGCGTTGCGAGAGGATTGCCGGACGCGCTGGGCAGCGCCGGTTGTGATTGCGGATAGCGTGTCTGCCGCATTGGCCGACGCCGATGTGGTTCTGCCGGTTACCACCTCGAGCCAGCCAGTGATCCACACGCGAGATCTTAAGCCGGGTGCTCTGACCATCCAGCTCTCAGGACACGAATGTGATTTTGAGGTCATCCATCAGTGCCGCAGAATTGTTACGGACAATTGGGAAGGCCTGAAGCACCGCGGCATTATCACTCCCGCGCTCATGTACGCTCAGGGATTACTGCGAGATGAAGACATTTACGCGAGTCTGGGAGAATTGATCCTGGGTCGAAAACCCGGGCGCGAGAGTGAAAGTGAGCGAATCCATTTCGCGCACATGGGCATGGGCGTGGAGGATGTGGCATTGGCGTGGGACGTGTACTCGAGAGCTTGCGACCTCGGTCTGGGTCAGCGCCTCAGGCTCTGGGATACTCCTCTCTGGGTCTGAGTGACTTGAACGCGGACGCCCGGTTCCCGGTGCATCGCCGGCAATCTCTTTCCCTACACTCGGGCCTGCCGGCACGTTTCCCGGAAGCACTTGATCACGAATGATTGCAGATCCTTCCACGCCGGTACTGGTGTTTCCCGCGGCCAACCACGGACCGCTGGCAATTACACGCAGCCTGGGAAGGCTGGGCGTTGTGGTTTATAACGCCCATTTCCATCCCCACGCCTTTTCCTTCTATTCGAAATATTCCCGCGGAAAGTTCAGGCTCAGCCCGGGGTGCGAAGAGCCGGAGCAGTTGCTGCAGAGGTTGCTGAAGATCGGGCGAACGATAGGACAGCAAACCATTCTCATCCCCACAAGCGACCAAGCCACCCGGTTTGTTGCGGACCATGCGGAGCCGCTGCAGGAGCGCTTCATCTTTCCTCGTCCTTTACCGGAGCTGGTGCGTTCGTTCTGCAGTAAGAAGGAGATGTATTATCTGGCGCGCCGCCACAACATCCCCACTCCGGAGACCGCTTTTCCCAGTTCGCGAGACGAGGTTGTGGGATTTCTCGATCGGGCTGTCTTTCCGCTCATGCTGAAAGAAATCGACGGTACGGCTCTATCGAGCCGCACGGGCAAGAAGATGTTCATCGTGTCATCGAAAAGCGAGCTTCTGGAAAAGTACGACATAGCGGAGGATCAACAATCCCCCAACCTCATGATTCAGGAATATATCCCCGGGGGCGAGGATTCGGTCTGGATGTTCAACGGATATTTCAACCGGGAGTCGGAATGTCTGCTGGGTTTTACCGGCCAGAAAATCCGGCAGTCCCCCGTCTACACCGGCAGCACCAGCCTGGGCATCTGCTTGCACAACCAGGAAGTCGACAAAGTCTCGCGCACCTTCATGGCGGCGGTCGGATACCGGGGCATTCTCGACATGGGTTATCGCTTTGACGCTCGCGATGGCAAATACAAGATTTTGGACATTAACCCGCGGATCGGCTCGACCTTTCGTCTGTTCGTCAGCCCCTGTGGCATGGACGTCGCACGCGCCATGTATCTCGATCTGACGGGGGACAGGGTTCGTTCAGAAGCGGCGAAGGACGGACGCAAATGGCTGGTGGAGGATTCTGACTTCGGGTCGTGCATCCGTTATCTGCGCGATGGCAACTTGTCCATGAAACAGTGGTGGACCTCGTTCCGGGGAGTGGAGGAATTGGCTTACCTCGCGGCGGATGATCTTCTACCGTTAGTGCCGCTGCTGGTCACACGATCCGCGGAACAAATCCGAAAATTCTTCTAGCGCGGCCAGCCGCCCCATGCAATTTCCATAAAGCAATTCGCATGTCTCCCAGTCATCTCCCGGAGAGGCGGGCGCAAAAGAAGCTGCATACCATCGGCGGCGCCGGTGGCAGGGTGGACCAGTTCATCGGGCCGCGCGATGAGTGTGGCAGGCAGTTGGTTATGTTGCATCGAGTCGACCTCGTTTCGGAGACTTGTGGGAAAATGTTTTTCTGATCGTGCGAGACGCTTGGTTATGGATCGCTTCGCTCAATATGCCGTTAAGCGCCGTCAACAAGCGGTCAACGAGTGGATCGGCAGGCCGTACCCATGCTTGCCGATCACGGTCGATTTGGCGACAAAGCAAAGATCGTTGTAAAGAATAAACTCCACAGCGAGAAGCCTTTGACAATATGATGGGGCCCACGGACATGTTGTCCGGCGCCTGAGAGCCGTGCAAGGACCGCGCATGAAACTGGCTTCATTCAAATTTGAAAACCGCGCTACCTGGGGCATTATCGAAGATCAAGAGGCGCTTGACGTGGGCGCGGTGCTGGCTCGCTCCTATCCCGATCTGAAATCGTGGATCGTGCATCAGGATGTCAAAACTCTTTCAGAAGCAAGCCGCTCCGCGCCGCGCCACCGCCTGGCGGATATAGCCTGGCTGCCCGTCATCCCCAACCCGGAAAAGATTTTCTGCGTCGGGCTGAACTACGAATTGCATCGCAAGGAAACGGGCCGGGCCGTGGTAGAGCATCCGACGATTTTTGTGCGCTTCGCCAACACGCAAACCGGCCATCTCACCGATATTGTCCGGCCGCGTGTGTCTACTGACCTGGACTTCGAGGGCGAATTGGCGATCATCATCGGAAAGCCGGGCCGCTATATCTCGCGGGAGAAAGCACTTGAGCATATCGCAGGATTTGCCTGCTACAACGACGCCAGTGTGCGGGATTGGCAGCGCCACACCCACCAGTTCACGCCGGGCAAGAACTTTCCGCGGACCGGAAGCTTCGGACCCTGGATGGTCACGCCCGAGGAGTTTAAAGACTTCGGCTCCCGCCGGATTATGACCCGCCTGAATGGCCAGAGCGTACAGCAGGCCCTGCTCGGCGAGATGATCTTCGACCTTCCGACGCTGATTGAATACTGTTCGTCCTTCAATCCGCTCACCCCGGGTGATGTGATTGTGACCGGAACGCCGGGCGGTGTCGGCGTGAAAAGAACTCCGCCGCTCTGGATGAAACCCGGAGATGTGGTCGAGGTGGAAATCGACGGGATAGGAATTCTGCGCAACGGGATTGTCGAGGAAGCGGATCCTGCCCGGTAGATTACGGCCAGTGCGAAATCGCCGGTTCGTTAAGCCGTCGTGGTTGGAGCCCTTCAATGCCTGATTTCCCCGTGGTGGCAATTCGGAGCGTGGAGTTTGGAGTCTCCCGACATCGATCGCGCCGAGGCTTTCTACACCGATTTCCCAGCTTGACCAGGCAGCAACCATCTGGCGCGACCTTCAGGCTGCGACAGGCGGAGAAGTTCCGGCTGCTGCTCGTGATCAGAGGGCTGAACCATCCAGAAGATGGCTCAATTTGTGCTCCAAACATGTGGCTGTACCGGACCTTATACATGGTAAAGTAGTCAACTTGATAACACCGGACCAACCCCAAAAGTGACCTGAATCGTAAGGCTTTCGAGCTTGTCAGCTGATCCAGCGAAGAATTCCCAAGGGTGTGGCGTGAGCGGCAGAGAAGGATTTGGTGGTGAACAGTCCTGTAATCCGCTGCCAATGGTTTGCAGTTCAAGTTATGGAATAAGTCAATCCATCGTACCCAGTCAAAGACTTCATGACCAACTCAGCTGCACGATCGTCCACTAAGCGGTGCAACCGGATTGTTGTTTTTGTTCTGGGCAGTGTGTGGCTCGCCCTGGCGAGCGCCAGGGGCTATGGGGCTGAAGCCAATAATCCCACGCCTGACAAAGGCCTCGCCCCAATACTCACCTACATATCGTCCGGTTGGGACACCCTGACACGCTCGATGATGGACTGCCAGACGGTGAGTGATTCCAAGCTGACCGAGGCTTCCGTCCTGTATTTGCCGGCTGATTTTCCCGCGCCCCCCGGGGTGCAGGAACTGCAGAAGCGCTGCAAGATTCAGGTGCGGCCGCTGCCCGCGGTCGTCACCGCACCCGGTCAGCTCGATCCCGGAAAAATCCCTCCCGGCCTGCTCTACCTGGAGAACAAGTACGTAGTCCCGGGCGGGCGATTCAACGAAATGTACGGCTGGGACAGCTACTTCATCATTCTCGGACTGCTGCGTGAAGGACGCGTCGATCTGGCCCGGGGCATGGTGGAAAATTTCTTCTTCGAAATCGAGCATTACGGCACCATCCTGAATGCCAATCGCGCCTACTACCTCACTCGTTCCCAGCCTCCGTTTCTTACTTCCATGATCATGGCGGTGTATGAGGCCGAGAAGGCGGCTGGACATGAAAACCGCGCCTGGCTGGAAAAAGCGTACGGCTACGCCAGCAAGGACTATGAAACCTGGAACCGTGAGCCCCATTTGGCCGGGACCACTGGCCTGGCCCGCTACTACGATTTTGGAAACGGCCCGGCCCCCGAAAGCTTGAAGGACGAAGCGGGAATCCATCGCAAGGTGGCCAACTATTTTCTGCTGCATCCAGAAGTCGGCCGCGACTATTTGATGGAGAACGCGCCAGGTTCCCGTCCGCCGGTAGGATTTCAATTCTCCGTGCAACTGTGCGATGCGGCCACGACCATGGCCAGGCCGGAGTGCGAGAAGGCCAGCGAAATCTATCTGAGTCCGGACTACTACAAGGGCGATCGCTCCATGCGCGAATCCGGCTTCGATATTTCTTTTCGATTCGGACCCTACGGGGCCGCCACCCACCACTATGCTCCGATTTGCCTTAACAGCCTGCTCTACAAGACGGAGAAGGACTTGCAGGAGATGAGCCAGATTCTTGGCCACACGGAAAACGCGCAAAAGTTCGAACAGCGCGCTGAGGAGAGAAAAGACCGGATCCAGAAGTACCTCTGGGACCCGGCTCGCCGGCTGTTCTTCGACTACAACTTTTATACCGGCGTGCGTTCTTCCTACGAATACGTCACGACTTTCTATCCGCTCTGGGCCGGCCTCGCGACTCCGGAGCAGGCCCGCGACCTGGCCCATAACCTGGGCCTGTTCGAGCAGGCCGGGGGGCTGGCCATGAGCACCACGGATGCGGACGTGCAATGGGACTATCCTTACGGCTGGGCGCCCACCCAGATTATCGCCATTGAGGGACTGCGACGGTACGGGTTCAACGATGACGCCAACCGGATTTCCTACAAGTTTCTAAGCACGATCGCGGAAAATTTCCGCCGCGACGGAACCATCCGGGAGAAATACAACGTGGTGACCCGCTCCTCGGAGTCTGGCGTCCACGCGGGATATCAGCAGAACGTGATCGGCTTCGGCTGGACCAATGCCGCCTTCCTGGTTTTTCTGCACGAAATCCCGAAAGATTGGGTGGACCGTCTGGCGAAAGAGCAGACGGGCACGACATCCACCGCGACGAAGTAGTCAGGTCTGCCTCCGTTATGGTTGAGCGCGATTCACCCTCAGGAAGCTACGGGTCACGTAGGGGCAGATGTCCTCATCTGCCCAGTCGGGCGCAGTTCGACCAGGTTTTCTCGGGAGCGGAACAAAAGCGGAGCTTTGCTCCGCCGGACAGATGAGGACATCTGTCGCTGCGCGGTCCGTGCTCGCGACCGGATAGAATTATCGCCTTGCCTACTGCTTGCCGCTGCTTTCCTGTAACCGCTCGGCGATTTGCAGTTCGCGCTCGGCGTCTTCATTTCTGCCCATATCACGATAGGCCTGACCCAGAAGGTGGTGGGCCACGGAGTTGTTGGGGTCCATCCCCAAAGCATGCTGCAGAGCTCTTACCGCGAGCTCCGCTTCTCCCTTTTTCTCTAGAACCTTTCCCATCAGGATGTACGGGCCGGTTGAGGTTGCATCCAGCCAGATGGAGCGCTGCAGGAGCCTTTCGGCCTCGTCGAATTTCTGCACGCGGGAGTAGGCGTCAGCCAGCTTGTAATATGTTGGCGCATGACCCGGGTTGATGGCGAGCTCGTGCTGGAAGTCGCTGATGGCTTCGGGGATACGTGACTTGTAAAGGTGGAGCTCCCCCAAGAAGAAATGGGACAGCGGCAGTTTGGGATCAAGTGCAATGGCCTTCTGGGCGTATTCCTCGGCGATGGGGTCGAACTCCTGGCGCAACAGCATGCGCGCAGTAAAGAGGTAGCTGGCGGCCGAGTCAGGCGGGACTTCAAACATGCGGGCGAAGGACTTTCGCGCTTGCGGGTAATCCTTGGTCTGGATGTAACACAAACCCAGAATATAAGACGCATCCACATTGGCCCGCGGAAACCAGGCCTGCGCCTTCTCCAGCTGCGGAATTGCCTCCGCCGGGCGTCCGGAAAGATAGTAGGAAAGGCCCAGAAGTTGGATGGCTTCCTTGTTCTCTGGATCTTCGGCCAGAGCTCCCTTAAGCGGGTCAATCGCTTTGACGTAGTCCCCCTTCTGGTAGTAAGCGGTGCCCAATTCGAAGGACAGACCTTTCAGGGCCGGGTTCTTGACGGCTAAATCCGAAAGCTCCGAAAGCGCCTCGTCGTATCGTCCCTGCTGCAGCAGCCTTCTCGCGTCGGCGAAGTCCGTATCTGCGCGTGCGGATTGCCCGACCGTGCCGGGAGCCTGGGGAGGAGGAACGGCGGAAGGCTGTGCCCACACCACAAAGCAGCTGGCACACAGGAAAGCGGCCGTCCATCTGAACCATCTCATCGAAATCGTTCGGGAAGGGAGGCTCATGACAGAGACATTAAATTGAATTCTTGAAATTAGAACACAAAGACGAAAGAGGAAGCGATACGGCGACGGAGCCCGCAATGCCTGGAGGCGGGTGCATCCGTTCCCACAATCAAGAGGGGTGCGATTCATAACGAGGGATGTCAAAATCCAAAAAAAGGAGGGAGTCTGTGACTCCCTCCTTGTAAAGCAAGACCCGCTTCTAATGTTAGAAGTCGAAGCGGATGGCGAACTGCAGTTCCCGCATCGTCGTGCCGCTCTCCAGTTGCGTAATCTTGCCGTTGTTTCCGCCCTGGCAGTCGATACAGCCGTTAGCCCCGTTGTTCTGACTGAAAGCGTAAACGGGATGGTTGAATACGTTGAAGGCATCGATGCGGAACTGCGCGCTGAGCCTCTCCGTAACCGCGAACTTCTTCACCAGCGACATATCGGAGTAGAAACCCCCCGGGCCATGGAATCCATTGCGTTGCATGTTTCCGATGGTTCCGCAGGCGTTGGTGACGAACGGTCCGGATGCCGGTCGGGCCAGCGTACACGCGTCGGTCCCGATGGCCAGAGTGTCCGGATTGGGGTAAGCCATGGGCGGCAGGGGAGTGAAGTAAGTGATGGTGTGAGCGGTCTTGTCCAGCGAACCGGTGCCCACGTGGAAGGAACCAGACGCTATGTCGGGACGGCAGACGCCCGCATCCTGTTCGTTTCCGCATTCGCCGAAGCTGGGCGTCCAGGGCAAGCCGCTGCTCCAGTTGGTGGTGTTGCTCAGTTGCCATCCACCTATCACGTAGTCCATGGCCCGGCTTGCGCCGCCCATATACTTCTTGCCTTTTCCGAACGGCAGTTCGTACACGGTATTGAACACGAACACGTGGTTGCGGTTGAAATCAACCGGCCCGTACGCGACGGGATGGCTGATTGCGTAGTAGTTGCTGTCATAGCCGTTGGCGTGCGAGAAGGTGTAGTGAGAAATGAACTGCAGGCCGCTGGCAAAGCGTTTTTCCACCTTGGCTTCGAAGGCGTTGTAGCTGCTGGAAGCGTCGTTTCCGTAGAAGTTACCCAGGTCGAATGGGATCAGGGGGAACAGTGGCCGACGCTGATTTTGCGGAACGAGAGCAGCGAATCCCGCGTATTTGTTGTGTCCTGGGTTGGCGGGATCCGCCACCACCAGGTCGGTTCCGGCGCCGACCGCCGCCGGGTTCACGTCGTAGTTGGGACCGTCTCCCGCGAAACCGTGCGTTCCCTTGCTTCCAACATAAGCGACTTCCACGCTAATCGTGTTGGTGAGCTGGTGTTGTACGGTTGCGTTCCAGGAATCCACCAGGGGCAGGACCTGCTTGGTGGGGCGGATGTGGGTGCCGCCAACTTGGCCGCCCAGAGCGCTAAAGGGGATTATGCCGTCGGAAGGCACGGCAGGGAAGGTGGCCGCGATCGGTCCGTTGTCCAGAATGAACACGGGGACCTTGTTCGCGGCAGCGAGGGGATTGAACGCGGTGGCATCCACGTTCTGCTTCAGCAGTACGGGCAGGTTCTGGGTCACAGTGTGTCCGAAGTTCGAGCCGAACACTCCTATGTCATAACTCCGGCCGTAACCCATCCGCACGACCGTCTTCTGCGTCACCTGGTAAGCGATACCCAAGCGGGGAGCAAACGCGGTATAGGTGTTGTCCACGTTGCCATTTAAGCCGACCTTGCCGAAGCCAGCGACGCGGATGGCACCCCTTCCGCCGTCATCAATAATGTTAGCGAACACGCCGTTGCCTTTGGCATTGACGGTTTCAGGGAAGTAGATTTCCCAGCGCAGCCCATAGTTGAGGGTGAGCTTGGGGGTTACACGCCAGGTGTCCTGGCCGTAAAAGAACCAGCGCTTCTGGCGTTCGGCTGCATTATTCGCGGAAGGAAG
>DASQHA010000143.1:0-6883 GCA_035632335.1 Terriglobales bacterium | reverse complement strand
ATTCCGATCCGTTGGCGATCTACACCCGCTGGGCTCGCGAATTTGGCGACATCTTTTATTACCGCGCCGCCTGGATGGATGTTTATTTCCTGAACCATCCCAGCCTCATCGAGTCGGTCCTGGTCTCGCAATCGCAGAATTTCGCCAAAGACAAAGTCATCCAGAACAGCCGCTGGTTCCTGGGCGAGGGCCTGCTGACCAACGAAGGCTCGGGATGGCTGCGGCAGCGCCGCCTCTGCCAGCCCGCCTTCCATCGCGAACGCATGGCGTCGTACGGCAACACCATGACCGCCTTCACTGAAGAAATGCTTGCCAACTGGAAGGAGGGCGAAGTCCGCGACATCCACCAGGAAATGATGCAGCTCACCATGCGCATCGTGGCCAAGGTGCTTTTCGGGGTGGAAGTGAAAGCAGACACGGAAAGGGTGGCGGGAGCGCTGAACGTCTTGATGCGCCACACTTCCGGCGGCCGCATGATTCTGCCGCCCATCATGCGCCACGTCCCGGTGCCGGCCATGATCCGGGTCAAGCGCGCGGTGCGCGAGCTCAACGGTATTGTGAACCAGATCATTCGCCAGCGCCGGGCCAGCGGACAGGACACGGGCGACCTGCTCTCCATGCTCATGGCGGCCCGCGACGAAGATGGCAGCGGCATGACCGACCGCCAGCTGCGCGACGAAATCCTGACCTTCCTGCTGGCCGGGCACGAGACCACCGCCGTTTCCCTCTCCTGGACCTGGTATCTGCTCAGCCAGCATCCGGAAGTTGAACAGAAGCTGCGCGAGGAATTGCAGCTGGTTCTCGGCGGCCGCGCGCCGCAACTGGAAGACTTACCCCGCCTGCCCTACACCGACAAAGTGGTGAAGGAATCCATGCGCTTGTATCCCCCGGCCTGGAGCCTGGCCCGTACCGTGGCAAGAGAAGTCGAACTGGGCGGCTACCGGCTGCCGGCGGGAGCGAATGTAGTCATGAGCCCCTGGATCCTGCACCGCGATCCCCGCTTCTTCGAACAGCCGGAACATTTCGACCCCGACCGCTGGACTGCCGACGCTACCCAGCGCCTCCCCAGATTCGCCTACTTCCCTTTCGGAGGTGGTCCTCGCCTGTGCATCGGGGCGTCTTTCGCGGTCATGGAGGCGAACCTGCTCCTGGCCGCCATTGCCCGGCGCTTTCAGTTGCACCTGGTTCCGGGACATCCCGTAGCTGCCTTGCCCAGCATTACCCTCCGCCCCAGGCACGGCATGCGGATGTCTTTAGCTGAATTTCTATAGCTGGATGCTAGGGCAAGATGTGCGACCGATGAAGGACCGGCGTCCCGCCCGTCACGCACCGGCCGGTACAATACGAGCGGGATGCCGTCCTTCATTCTGACCCAATCGGGAGTAACCAGCGAAAGGATTGACGTATGGGCGCAACCGTTGGAAGATGGCGAGTCAGCTTAAGGCTTTCCATGGGAAAGTATGCGTATTAAGTTCTGGGGCGTACGCGGGTCCACGCCGACTCCCCAGCTCGACAACCTGCGTTATGGAGGCAACACCTCCTGCGTCGAAGTTCGCCTCGGCGACAATCTTTACGTCTTCGACTGCGGCACCGGGCTCCGCCCGCTCGGGCAGCAGCTCCAGCGCGATTCCGGAAGCAAAGCGGTCCGCGCCCACATCTTCGTTTCGCATTTTCACTGGGACCACATTCAGGGCATCCCTTTCTTCGGCCCGCTCTACGACAACCCGGAAAACTGCTTCTCCTTCCATTCGTCCAGCCGCTTCCGCACCCTCAAAAGAGTCATGGAAGAACAGATGGCGGCGCCCTACTTTCCCGTCGATATGAGCGAGATGAAGGCGCAGCGCGGCTTCTACAACCTGGAGCAGGGACGGGTCCCGCTCGAGGACGTGATGGTCGAGGCCATGTGGCTCAACCATCCCCAGGGCTGTATGGGCTTTCGTCTGGAAACCAGGGACGGAGTGCTGGTCTACGCCACCGACAACGAGCCTGGCGACCCCGAGTTCGATAAGAGCGTGCGCAAGCTGGCCGCCGGCGCCGATGTGCTGATCTACGACGCGCAGTACCTGCCCGAAGAATACCAAGCCCGCAAGCGCGGCTGGGGACACAGCCACTGGCGCGAAGCCGTGAACGTAGTGATGGAAAGCGGCGCCAAAGAGCTGGTCCTGTTTCACCACGACCCCGACCACGACGATGCCTGCATCGACAAAGTGGTCACCGAAGCGCGCAACTATTATCCGAAAGTGCGGGCGGCGGCCGAGGGGATGGAAATAGAACTGTAAATGTCATCCTGAGCGGAGAAGCTGCTTCGCTTGGCGAAGCAGCTACGCAGTCGAAGGGCCCCTATAAGCGGAACGGGCGCCGCCGTCTGGAGCTCTTCAAAATCACCAAACTGCAATCTGACATGAGCTCATAGGGGTCCTTCGACTCCGCATTGCGTTACGCAAGCGAAACGTAATGCTCCGCTCAGGATGACGCTGCCGCCACGAACCACGTGGTAACTTGCCTCGCCGCCCCGGCCCTGCATATACTTTGAACGTTTGCCCGCCCCTCCGGGACGTACGCCCGGCGCCGGCCAGCATCTTACCGTCTGACCGCACCAACGGAGACCGCCATGGCATTGAAGACCATTACCCTGGAACAGGAAATCAACCCCTGGGAGGCCCAAGCCGCCCGTTTCGACTTTGCCGCCCAGAAGTTGAACCTGGACGAGGGTTTGATGAAGGTCCTGCGGTATCCCACGCGAGAGATCATCCTGCACATTCCGGTTATGATGGACAACGGCCATCTCGAAGTTTTTACCGGCTTCCGGGTGCAGCACTCGATCGCCCGCGGTCCGGCCAAGGGTGGCCTGCGCTACTCTCCCGACGTCACTCTGGACGAAGTCCGCGCCCTGGCCAGCTGGATGACCTGGAAGTGCGCCGTGGTCAACATTCCCTTCGGGGGCGCGAAAGGCGGCGTCATCTGCGATCCGCACAAGATGTCCCAGGGCGAACTGGAGCGCATGACCCGCCGCTATACCGCGGAGCTGATCGAGTTTATCGGGCCTGAAAAAGACGTTCCCGCGCCCGACGTGAACACCAACGAACAGACCATGGCGTGGATGATGGATACCTACTCCATGCACATGCGCCAGACCGTGACTGCCTGCGTCACCGGCAAGCCCATCAATATTGGCGGATCTCGCGGACGCCGCGAGGCCACCGGCCGCGGCATCATGATCGTCTGCGACGAGGCGGTCAAGAAGCTTAATCTCAATCCCGAGACCACTCGCGTCATCGTGCAGGGGTTCGGCAACGTAGGCTCGAACGCCGCCCGGCTGATGGCCGAGGCCGGCTACAAAGTGATCGGAATCGTCGAAGTCGATGGCGGCCTCATCAATAAAAACGGAATCGACACCGAAGCGCTTTGGGAATTCCGCCAGCGCAATGGCACCATCCATGGTTTCAAGGGCGCCGAAGCCGAGGACCCCGCCGAACTGCTGGTCGCGGATTGCGAGATCCTCATTCCCGCCGCCACCGAAAACCAGGTCACCAGCCGCAATGCCGACCGGGTCAAATGCAGGATCCTGGCGGAAGGAGCGAACGGCCCCACCACCGCCGCCGCCGACGATATTCTGGCCGACAAAGGGGTCTTCATCATCCCCGACATTCTCTGCAACGCCGGCGGCGTGACCACCTCCTACTTCGAGTGGGTGCAGGACCGCCAGGGATATTTCTGGAAAGAATCCGTGGTCAACGAGCAGCTCGAACACATCATGAAGGGCGCGTTCGAGGACGTAGTCCGTTTTTCCGAAACTCACGGCGTCAACAATCGCATCGCAGCCTATATGCTGGCCATCGATCGCGTGGCCTACACCATCCGCCAACGGGGAATCTACGCCTAGACCTGGGGCGTGGGGCGGGCGCCCCCGCCCGCCGCTTTTGAAGTTGACTCTGGTCAGGAGATTGGCCGTGTAACAGGAGAACGGGCAAAATAGGCCGTCAAGAGTTGAAAAGATGAGATTGCTACTAGCATCATCGCTGGCGATCGCGATTGCCGCTCTTCTCTTCCCTTCTTT
Organism: Terriglobales bacterium; assembly: GCA_035632335.1. Classification (GTDB taxonomy): domain Bacteria; phylum Acidobacteriota; class Terriglobia; order Terriglobales; family Acidobacteriaceae; genus JAIQFF01. Next base: position 2,826 of record DASQHA010000143.1, on the reverse strand, counting down.
TCTCGGTTCTTCGTTCTTTGACGCGGGCATGGACCCTGCCATCTACGTGAGCCTATTTCTGGCAGGTTGCTGGCTGGTGCTCCTCGCAGTGGGACTGTTCAAGTTCAGGAGTCGAGGGCTTTGGTTGCTTATTGGCCTTCCCTTTGTTGCGTACTGGCCGCTCGCATTCTTCGTGTTTGCCTCGCATGTGAGCGCGACATAAGAGCCAACCGTTAAAGGGCGATCCTTCTTAAGGGTGATTCCCGAGGTTGCGGCTGCCGATAGTGCCCGCGAGTCTCCTGCCATCAAAATTCAACGTCAAAAGCGGCGGGCGAGGGCGCCCGCCCCACATGTTCCAGAGAGAATCCCTGATTGACCCCGGCTCGCCGAAATGTCATCATGGTCGCCCTTTGCGGCCGGTTGGGAAGCTCTCGGCGCCCCTGAGACAAGCTTCCGCAGTTCCTTGCAACCGGCCCGGAACGAGAGAGGAATTCATGAACCGACTGCACACCACGCTCAGTAGTTGGGCGATCGCGTTCTGCATGTTTTTCGTGCTGAGCGGGATTTCCGCCATGGCCAAGCCCCAGGCAAGTACTACCGACGATCAAACCGCAGCCTCAACCACCAAGAAGAAAAAGAAGAAGGCAAAGCCAGCCAGCGATGCAACTGCGTCGAGCGATCAGGCCGCCGCGACAGGTACTTCGGCCACCACCACCAAGTCGAAGAAGAGCAAGAAGTCGGCCTCCGCCGATACTACGGCAGCCAGTTCCGATACTTCGGCGGCCAGCAGCACCGCGCCCAAGAAGTCCAGCAAGAAGAGCAAGAAAGCCGCCGCGGCGGATGCCACGCCGGCCAGTTCCGGCACTTCGGAAACGGCCACCACCGCGGGCACCAAGAAAACCCGCAAGAGCAAAAAATCCACCGCGGATTCCGGTGCCGCGTCAGCGGCTGCGCCGGCTGCGACTCCCGCCCCGGCGGCAGCCAGCAGCGACACTACCGCGGCCCCGGCCAAGAAAACCCGCAAGAGCAAGTCGGCCATGGCCTCCAGCGCACCCGCAGCAGCCCCTGCTGCTGGCGCGGCCCCGGCCAGTCAACCTGCCTCCGCCCCGGCGCAAGCTCCAGCCAGTTCCATGGCGGCCCCGGCAAACACGATGGCGGCAGCTCCCGCGGCCAAGGCCGCACCTGCTAAGACCAGTAAGGCCGCTGCCACGCCGGCAGCTTCCGATCCGCAAATTGCATCCGCCAAGGCCAGCGGGATGGTCTGGGTTAACACCGATAGCGGCGTCTACCACAAAGGTGGCCGCTGGTACGGAAAAACAAAAACCGGAAAATTCATGAGCGAGGCGGATGCCAAGGCCGCCGGCTACAAAGCTTCGGAAAAAGACTAAGGAGAAACCATGAAGAGCAAGAACCTGATGGCTAGAATTCTGTTTTCACTTTTCGCAGTAGCGCTGCTTGCCACCGTGGCCGCGGCGCAATCCACACCCGCCAAAACCTCAAAGCCGGCCAAGACCAGTTCCGCCATGGCAGCTCCTGCGGATGCCGATCTGTTGGACATCAATTCGGCCACCAAGGAGCAGTTGGACGCCCTGCCCGGCATCGGCGCAGCCTATTCCCAGAAGATTATCGACGGCCGCCCCTATGCCAAGAAGACGGACCTAACCCGCAAGAAGATCATTCCCGCCGCCACCTACGCCAAGATCAAGGACAAGATTATCGCCAAGCAAAAGTAGTTTTCTCAGCCTGTAGCGCCGGGAGCTTCGGCTTCCGGCGCGATTTTTCGCCGTGAGTCTCAGGAGGCATTATGAGTTTTCTCGAAGATATGGCGGGCAAGGAAGTCAGCGGCATGTTGGCCAACAGCTCGAATCCGCTCGCGTCCTCGGTGATGCAGATGATCAACAGCCAGCCCGGCGGGCTTTCCGGACTGATACAGCAATTTCATGACAAGGGTCTCGGCGGTCTGGTCAGCTCCTGGGTCAGTACCGGCCAGAATCTTCCCATTTCCGCCGATCAGATACAGCATGTTTTAGGCAGCGAACAGGTGAAGGAGCTCGCAGCCAAGGCCGGCATCTCACCCGATGCAGTAAGCTCGCACCTGTCGCAGTTGCTGCCCATGCTGGTCGACAAGCTTACGCCCAACGGGCAAGTTCCGCAGAGTTCGTCGCTGCTGGAAGAAGGCATGGGCATGCTGAAGAATCTCGGCAAGACCGGCACCGACTCTTAAGCGTCCAGATCTGGAACAGTTGCGATAGGGCGGAGCGGCGCTTTGGCGCTGCATCGAAGGATGTATGCAGGCCTGAAAGCCCGCTCCACCCTCGGCTTCCTCCACGCCGCTTGCAGACCGATCCCTCTCATTTTGCTTCATTGCTTCCCTTGGCGGGGTGGAGGATAATGAGGTGCTGCCAGCCTTCTCACTGCCTGCTGACGGCCCGTGCCCGCGGTGAATCTGCCCAACTCCATCACGCTGACTCGCATCTGCAGCATTCCGCTGTTGATCTGGCTGCTCTCGACCAGTCATTTTCGCGCCTTTGACGGGGAGCAGGAGTTGCTGGCCTCGGCGCTGTTCATCGCCGCTTCCATCACCGACGGCATCGACGGCTATCTGGCCCGCCGCCGCGGCCAGATCACCACCATGGGCATACTGCTCGATCCCCTGGCCGACAAGCTGCTCATCGCCGCCGCCTTCATCGCCCTGGTTCAATTCAATCCCAGCCTGGTTCCGGCCTGGATCGCGGTGGTCATTATCGCGCGCGAGTTCCTGGTGAGCGGATTGCGCTCCATCGCCGCCTCGGAAGGTTTCACCATCGAGGCCAGCGATCTGGGCAAGTTCAAAATGCTGGTGCAGAT
>DASQHA010000142.1:0-3708 GCA_035632335.1 Terriglobales bacterium | reverse complement strand
CCGGATTCGTAGTGGGCCTGCTCGGCCTGCTGGAAGCCGTACTCATCCCACAGCGGGCGGCTCGAAACCTCCACCGGCTGGACAGTGGTGCGGTGAAAGGCGCCGAAGTTGTCGGGCCAGATGCCGGCCAAGGCGAGCGCAGGAAACAAGATTGAAAATAGCAGCCGCATAGTCCCGAGACTTTCATTTTACTTCCATATCCTTGCTGGTCCGCTAGTGCTGTCCGGTATGCTGAACGCATGACCCCAGGCGCCCCCGCGTTTCTGATCATTCTGGCCTACAGCAGCGCCGGGGGCGCTCAAACGCGGTATAGAACAGACCAGGAGATCGGACATGAAGCGTCGAGAATTCATTCCTGCGCTGGGCGCATCGTTATTGGCCGCCGGAGCGCAACCTGGCCCGAAGCGGGCGAGGATCGGCAGCGTGAGCTGGAATTTCCATAGTCTTGCTCCGGGAGCGCACCCGGAGGAGGCCATCGACATCATCGGTAGCCTGAGGTTCGAGGGGATCGAACTGATTGCGAATTCGCGCCAGGACGTGGACGAATATTGGACGGATGCGACGATCAGCCGCATCCGGAAACAGGTGGAGCGAAATCATCTGGTGGTGAACCAGTTCCCATTTTTCCAGCCGGTGGTGGAAGGGCTGACAAGCCGGAATGCGGAAGAGCGAAAACGCAGCGTGGATTACTTCGAGCGGGGCTGCCGCATCGCGAAGAAGCTGGGCGCTCCCATGGTCAATATTGTGGCGCCGTGGGCGCGGGAGCTGAGCGCGCCTACGACGGAATATCTGCCACGCTATTTCATGAGCGATCCCAAGCCCGGGGAAGAGTTTCACATCAACATCGCACCCGGTTACGATTTCGACGAGCTATGGCGCTTGTTTACCCAGACGATGCAGGCGTGCCTGGAGCGTGCCAAGGCGCACGGGCTGAAATTTTCGATCGAGAACCACACCCACACCATGCTGCCGGTGTCGGACAGTTTCCTGCGGCTGTGGGACGCGATTCGCGACGCTGCCTTGGGCGCGAATCTTGATTGCGGCTGGGCCATGAATCAGCGGGAGTACCCTCCGGAGTCGATCTACAAGCTGAACAAGCACCTCATGAATCTGCACGTGCGGGACATCGACGCACCGATGCGGGAATACGTGGCGATCGGCAGAGGCGTGATGGATTTCAAAGCGATCGCGGACGCTGTGAAGGCGATCGGCTTCACCGGCTTTCTTTCGCTCGAGCAGGACGGATCGGGGGAGGACATGAAAGAAACGTGCCGCCGCTACGTGAGCGTGATGAAAGAACATCTCGGCTGAAACCGGGCGCCCGGATTTGGAGTAGAATACTGTTCAGAGTTGTCTCGCAATCGGCCCGAGAGCCGCGGGAAGTTACATGTTTGAACAGAAAACTTCAGGAGGTTACTTCGTGCTGTCTTCAAAAATCAAAACGATAGTTCGGTATGGTGTAGTGCTGGCTGTAGCGAGCGGGTTCAGCGCCTACGGCCAGAAAGACACGGCAGCGCTGGTGGGAACGGTGCTCGACTCGTCGGGCGCGTCGATTCCAGGGGCGGATATTGCCGCCGTAAACGTGGACACAAATTTCACCTATCATGCGACGAGCAACGCTGCCGGCGAGTGGACGATCAGCCCGGTCCGCATCGGCAGCTACCGCATTACCATAGCCGCTACGGGCTTTAAGACGGCGGCCGTCGGGCCGATGACGCTGGACGTGCAGCAGCGGCAGCGCGTGGATGTGACGCTGCAGCCGGGCGAAGTGAAGGAAACGGTGCAAGTCACCGAGACTGCCCCGCTGCTCGAGACCGATACTTCCGAGCGCGGGCAGGTGGTGAACAGCCGCATGATGTCGGGCCTTCCGCTCAACGGGCGCAATGCAGTGCAACTGGCGCAATTGACGGCGGGCGTGACGGTGAGCGAGCCGGGCGCGCGCGACGAGAACGGCTTCGGCTTCAGCGCCAACGGAGCGCGGTCGCTGCAGAACAACTTTTTGCTGGATGGAATTGATAACAATTCCAACCTGCCCGATTTGTTGAACGAGGCCAACTACGTGGTGATGCCGTCGGTGGATGCGCTGCAGGAGTTCAAGGTGCAGACCGACGCCTACAACGCGGAGTTCGGGCGCGCCAATGGGGCTGTCGTGAATGCCACCATCAAGTCGGGCTCGAACCAGGTGCACGGCGTGGTTTACGAGTTCCTGCGCAATGCCAAGCTGGATGCGCGGAATTTCTTCGACGCCCAGCGGCCGCCGTACAAGCAGAACCAGTTCGGCGGCACTCTGGGGGGCCCGATCATCCGCGACAAGCTGTTCATCTTCGGCGATTATGAAGGCTTGCGCGTCCGCCAGGGCCAGACCTTGACGGAGCAGGTGCCGACGCTGGCGCAGCGCGCTGGTGATTTCTCAAGCTACCTGGACCTGACAAAGCCGACGGGCGTCGCTGATTGCAACGGCCACATGACGTACTCGGGTGAGCTCTTCGACACGCGCCAGACGCAAGCAAGCGCGGCCAGCCCGACCGGATTCTGCGGCGTGCCTTTCGGCTACACCGCGAACGGGACTCCGTCGAATGTGATTCCGTCGGCGAAGCAGGATCCGCTGGGCGCGAAGCTCGTGAATCTGTTTCCGGCTCCGAACGTCAGCGGGAACGGCTACAACTTTCTCTCGAATCCGGTGCTGAACCAGGACCGCAACCAGGGCGACGTGCGAGTGGACCAGGTGTTTTCGGGCGCCGACACGGCGTTCTATCGTTTCAGCGCGTCGCGGCAGCCCTCGATCATTCCGGGGGCGTTCGGCGGTTTAGCGGATGGCGGCGGTTTCTTCACCGGCAACGAACAGATCAACGGGTACAACGCAGCCATCAGCTGGACGCACATTTTCAGCCCTACGCGCATCAACGAGCTGCGCCTGGGATACAACCGCCTGCACACCTCGCGATTTCAGTTCAACTCGAACACGAACGTTTCGGGGCAGATCGGGTTTCCGGGAGTGCCTTATGCGCCGGGAACGAACAACGGAGGATTGCCGCAGTTGACCTTTAGTGACTCAGCGACTCTGGGCAGCCCCACATATTTGCCGTCCAACGAAATCCAGAATACCTACAGCGTGACGGACAACTTCACGCTGATTCGCGGGGCGCATTCCTTCAAGTTCGGCGGGGAATTCCGGCCGGAGGAATTCACGATTTTTCAGCCTGCCTCTCCGCGCGGGAACCTGGGCTTCGGCCCGGTGTTCACCGACAACGCCGGAGCGCCTGGAACGGGCGGGAGCGGGCTGGCATCGCTTCTGACCGGACAAACGGACGGCGGCGGCATTAACAATCTGCACAACATCGACTACCTGAGAAAGAACTACGCCTGGTTCATCCAGGACGACTGGCGGGTGAGCCGCAAGCTCACGCTCAACCTGGGGCTGCGCTACGAGTTCTACTCCACGGTAAAAGAGCGCTTCAATTCGCAGTCGAACTTCAATCCAATCACGGGACAGCTCGACATCCCGCACAACAGCAACGTTCCCTTGACACCCTACTTTGCCAGCCTTCTGAAGGTGAATCACACTGCTTCGGACGGGCTGATCCATCCCGACTACAACAACTTCGCCCCACGTATCGGCATGGCTTATCAGCTTACACAGAGGCTGGTTTGGCGCACGGCGGGAGGAATTTTCTATAACGGCGACGAGAACGGCCCTTACAGCAATCC
>DASQHA010000141.1:0-9627 GCA_035632335.1 Terriglobales bacterium | reverse complement strand
CACTGGACCAACGAACTCAGCGATGACGTACACGCCTGGGCCGGGGGGCGGCCTCGGGGCGGTCCTCCGCCTCGGCGGCGAAGGGAACGGCGAGGGGCAGTGGCGCCGCGGACCGCGAGCCCTGATACTTGCTCCGTGCCGCCATCAATTTTCCCAGTTCCTCGCTGCCCAGAGGCTGCTGCCGTCCCAGCAGATGCGTGACCAGCGCAATCTGGGCGAAATGCTCGACCGTTTCCATCTTCATGTACGCATGATGCAGATCGGCGCCATACGCCACCACGCCGTGGTTCGACATGAGGATGGCGTCATACTGCGGCACCAGGGGTTCGAGGGCGGCCGTAAGTTCCGGCGTTCCCGGCGTGCCGTATTTGGCCAGGGGAATCGATCCCAGTCCAATCACTACCTCGCACACCAGCGGCTGGTTGAGCGGCATGCCGGCCGCGGCGAACCCGGTAGCGGTGGGGGGATGCGCATGCACCACGCCCTGCACATCCGGACGCAATCGGTAAATCAGCAGGTGCATCGCGATTTCGCTCGACACGTCGCGACGCCCTTCCACCCGGCGGCCTTCCATATCCACGATGACCATGTCCGAGGGCTTCATCATGCCTTTGCACATGGAGGTCGGAGTGGCCAGGATGTGCCGCTCGTCGAGGCGCACCGAAAGATTTCCGTCCATGGCGGCCACGTAGCCGCGCTCGTGCAGGGCCCTGCCAAAGAGGGCAATTTCGCGCCGATATTGACGTTCGCTGGCCATGGTTGCGGAGAGGTAAAACCGAAAGCCCCGGCTGTTTCCGCGTATCGTAACTGAAGCGATTGACGGTTACAACGCAGTTTACACACAATTACATTCTGCTCTCAGGCCCGTCAAGCGACTTTCCCCGTGCGCCCCTCGCGGAAATCCTATAATGGACCGGCGTGCAGGTTGCCGATTTCAACTATTCACTTCCCGAGGAACTCATTGCTCAGGAGCCTCCGTCCGACCGGGCAGGGGCGCGGCTGCTGCATCTGAATCGCAGCGAACCGGAGCTGCGTGACTTGCAGTTCCGCGATTTTCCAGACCTGCTCAGAGCCGAAGACCTGGTGGTGTTCAACAACACCCGCGTCTTTCCCGCCCGGCTGTATGGCCGCAGGAGTGGGGTCAGGGCGCAACCGCTCAGCCGGGGAAATCCCGCCTCGCGCGATTTTCTGCGCGGACGCATCGAAGTTCTCCTGACCCGCCAGCTCTCGCGCGAACCCAATGATTGGGAATGCCTGGTGCGCCCCGGAAGAAAAATCGGCGTGGGAGAGCGCCTGTTTTTCGGAGACGAAGACCAGTTGCAGGCAGAAGTTATCGCCCGCGGCAGCTTCGGACAGCGCCGCATCCGGTTCGCTCCCGCGCAAGATTTCTTCGCCGAGGTCGAACGCATTGGCCATGTGCCGCTTCCGCCTTACATCGGCCGGCCCGACAATCCGGCTGACCGGGAGCGCTATCAGACCGTCTATGCCCAGGAAACGGGCTCGGTGGCCGCGCCCACGGCCGGCTTGCACTTCACCCAGGAAATTCTGGCTGGCATGAAAGCGCGGGGCATCGAAACCGCGGAAGTTACTTTGCACGTGGGATTGGGAACTTTCCAGCCGGTGCGGGAAGACCGAGTGGAAGATCACAAGTTGCATCGCGAGACCTTCTCCATTTCTACGGAAGCAGCTTCGGCGATTAATCGCGCCTTTCATGCCGGACGGCGAATCGTGGCCATCGGAACCACTACCGTCAGGGCGCTGGAACATGCCGCCGCGAAATCGGATCAGGTGGCGCCGGGCAGCGGCGAAGCTGACATCTTTATCTTTCCGGGCTTTCAATTCCGGATAGTGGGCGCGCTGCTCACCAATTTCCATCTGCCGCAATCCACCCTGCTCATGCTGGTATGCGCCCTGGGCGGACAGCAAACCGTGCTGCAGGCTTATCGTCATGCCGTGACCCAGCGTTACCGGTTTTATTCTTATGGAGATTGCATGTTCGTGGAGTAATGTCAGCGCCCAGCCGCAGGAATATACTGAGCTGGGCAGGAGGTGAAATATATGGGAACGCAAGCCTTATCCAAGCCGGTTTCGATCCAGGACTTCGTCGCCGAGCTGAGAAGGTTTCCCGAACCGGCTTTCGCCCGCATCGACCAGATCATCCGCTTTCTCCAGGCCACGCCCGTCGCTTCCGAAACCCTGACACCCTACCTGACCTGGGACCGCCAGCACTACACCCGCAATCTGATTGACAAGACGAAGCTCTACGAACTGGTCGCCATCTGCTGGGAAGTCGGCCAGGCCAGCTCGATCCACAACCATCACGAACAGAACTGCTGGATGGCGGTTCCGATCGGACGACTGCGGGTCGAGAACTACCGTACGATTGCGCAGGACCTCGACACTGGCACCTGTGAACTCGAGACGTCCAACACGGTTGAGATGAATCCGCGCCAGCCTTGCGCCGTGGATCCCCAGGAGCCGGTGCACCGGGTCTACAATCCTCGCGAATTCCATCAGCGCGCGGTAAGCCTGCACGTGTATTCGCGCCCCTTCGACACCTGCGTGGTCTATTCCCAGGAGCAGCGCACCTGTGGGGTGATCAAACTGCACAATCAAACCGAGTACGGCAAGCCGGTAAAGAACAACTGAGAACCGGGAACTGTGATCCAGGAAGTGTTGTCCTGCTAAACTTGGCTGGTTGCCTCCCCGAAAACAACTCTCGACTCCCTCCTCCGAACCGGCCTCGGAGAAGCCGCAGGCGCCGCCCAAACTGACGGTCAAGGACGGACGCCGCATCTTTCTCATGGATGCGATGTCCTTCATCTTCCGCGCCTATCACGCCATGGCCCGGCAGCGCGGCATGACCACCAAGACCGGATTGCCGACGGCGGCCACCTATGTCTTCGTCAACATGCTGCGCAAATTGCGCGAGGATTTCTCGCCCGAATATCTCGCTGCCGTGTTTGACGTGGCCGCTCCGACATTCCGCGATCAGGAGGCGGAAGCCATCACCAAGGTCCGCAAGTTCGACCTGAAGACCCAGACCTTTCAGGAAGTCGAATATCACGGCTACAAGGCCAATCGCAGCGAGATGCCGGCGGAACTGGTGCAGCAGGTGCCTTACATCCGGCGCGCTCTCGAAGCCTACCGTATACCCATCCTCGAACTGGCAGGGTACGAGGCCGACGATGTCATTGGCACCCTGGCCCGCAAAGCGGCGGCGCAATCGTATCTGGTGTATGTGGTTTCAAGCGACAAGGACATGCTGCAACTGGTCAACGACCGGGTGCTGGTGCTGAACCCGCCCAAGGACAATCTCATCTGTGACGCCGGGAAGGTAGAAGAGATTCTTGGCGTCCCGCCCGAACGGGTCGTGGATGTGATGGCCTTGCGCGGAGATTCGGTCGACAACATCCCGGGCGCTCCGGGGATCGGCGACAAGGGTTCGGTCGAAATCATCAAGCGCTTTGGAACGGTGGAGCAGGCGCTCGATCGCGCTGCCGAGGTGCAAAAGAAATCCTATCGCGAGTCGCTCGCGAACAACCGTGACATCGTGCTCTTCAGCAAACGCATGGCAACCATCGATTGCGACGTCCCCGTGGACCTGAATTTGGATGCGATGCGCGCCGGGGCCCCGGACATCGATGCCCTGCGCGATTTGTTTACGGAACTCGAGTTCACCTCCCTGTTGAAAGAACTGCTGCCCGTGGTGGAGGTGACCGAAGCGCACTACGCCGAAGCCCGTTCCGAGGCTGACGTTGAGGCGGTGCTGAAGAAAGTTTCTGCTACCAATCCCTTAGCGGTGGCGATTGAAGCTCATTCCAGCGTGGCAGCGGATGAGGATGAAGAAGAAGAGGACGAGCCCCAGGGGAGCATGCTGCCGCTCACCGCAGCGCCTGCCGAAGCCGCCCCCGCCAGAAACCTCGCGATCTCCGCGGCCGCCGGGACTGCGCTGACCGTGGCGATGCAGGAAGGCCCAGGCTCGCGGTTGCGCTCCGCGCTGGAAGACGACCGCATACCCAAAGCGATTCATGATTACAAGTCCGCGATTCACGCGCTGGAGCCGCAAGGCATCATGCTGCGCGGCGTGCGGCATGACCCCATGCTGTATTCCTATCTGCTCGATCCCACTTATTCTTCTCATCGGCTGCCGGAAGTAGCGCTGCGGCGTTTCAATCTGAAGCTGGGCGGCACGCTCGCGGAATCCGCCGACGTCACCGGACGCTTTGCCGGCACTCTGCGCCGCGAGATCGAAAGCGCAGGTTTGCTGAAGCTGTACGACGAAATCGATTTGCCGCTGGTGCAGGTCCTGGCCCGCATGGAGCAGGCCGGGGTCAAGATCGACTGCAAGGTTCTGGATGAAATGTCGTCGCGACTGGAGCGCGAAGTCGAAGCCAAAGCCAACGAAATCTACCAGCAGGCAGGGTCCCGCTTCAACGTCAATTCTCCCAAGCAGCTGGGTGATGTGCTCTTCAACAAGATGAATTTGCCCAAGCCTGTGAAATACGGCAAAGGTAAAACCATTTCGACCGCAGTCGATGTGCTCGAACAACTGGCCCTGACCCACGATATCGCCCGGCTGGTGCTCGAATACCGCCAGCTCTCCAAGCTCAAATCGACTTATGTCGACGCCCTGCCCGCGCTGCTGAATCCAGCGACCGGCCGCCTGCATACCACGTTTGGCCAGACCGGCACAGCCACGGGAAGGCTGTCTTCGACCAATCCCAATCTGCAGAACATTCCCATCCGCACCGAACTGGGTCGCGAGATCCGCGCCGCTTTCACCGTGGAACCGGGCCACGTGCTGCTGGCCGCCGACTACTCCCAAATCGAACTCCGCCTGCTGGCCCACTTCTCGCAAGATCCGCTGCTGGTGGAAGCCTACCGTCGCGGCGATGATATCCACACTCTGACCGCATCGCAGGTCTTCGGAGTGCCGCCGCTGATGGTCACCGCCGATCATCGCCGCCAGGCCAAGGTCGTAAACTTCGGAATTGTCTACGGCCTCTCGGCTTTCGGATTGTCCCAGACCCTGGGGATTGAACCGCGGGAAGCCAAGCAGTTCATCGACGCTTATTTCGAAAAATACAAAGGCGTGCGCGGCTTCATCGACAAAACTCTGGAAGGAGCCCGGCGCGAACAGAAGGTGACGACCCTGTTCGGGCGGGTGCGGCCGATCCCTGACATCAACAGCAAGAATTCGAACCAGCGCGGCTTCGCCGAACGCACGGCCGTGAATACGCCGCTGCAGGGGACCGCCGCGGACCTGATCAAGATTGCCATGATCCGCATCGATGGGGCCCTGCGGGAGCGCGGATTGAAGTCCCGCATGACGCTGCAGGTCCATGATGAACTGGTGTTCGAGGTTCCCGAGCAGGAAATCGACACCATGCGCACGCTGGTGCGCGATCAGATGGAAAATGTCCATCCCCTGACGGTGCCGCTGCTGGTAGAAGTCGGAGTGGGACACAACTGGCGCGACCTGGAGTAGCCAGCCAGGGATCGGCACCAGCCCTGTAGGGCCGGGGCTTCGCCCCGTCCAGGTCGAGCGCAGCTCGACAGTGATTTCCCTGCTGCTTCCGACCGTGAAAAGGGAATTCCCTCTGGGACAATTCTCGCCATCACAAACCAGCCGAGCTGCGCTCGGCCTGGACGGGTCGGAGACCCGTCCCTACACAGCCCGGAGTGATCGCACGCTCTACGCTCCCAGCGCGCTCTTGATCGCCCCTGCGATATTTTGCGCCAGCGCTTTCATCTTCTCTTCCGACTCAGCTTCGATCATCACGCGCGCCAGCCCTTCGGTTCCCGAATAGCGCACCACCACCCGCCCATTCCCATTCAGTTCGCGCTCCGCGTCGGCAATTGCCTTTTGAATCTCCGGCACTTTGGCGAAGGGCACTTTCTCGCGCACGCGCACGTTCTGGATGGTCTGGGGAAAAACTTTTAGATCGCTTACCAGTTCGGCCAGAGCCTTTCCGGTGCGCGCCATGGTTTCCATCACCCGCAGCGCGGTCAGCAGGCCGTCACCGGTGGTCGCTTCTCCGTCCCGGAAAATAATGTGGCCGGACTGCTCCCCGCCCAGCACCGCGCCGCTCTTCTGCATTTCCTCCAACACATATTTGTCGCCGACGTTGGCGCGCAGCAGGCGAATGCCGGAATTGCGCAGCGCGATTTCCAGCCCCATGTTCGACATGGTGGTGGCGACCACGGTCTCTCCGGGCAATGCTCCCTGCGACTTCATGTAGCGCGCGGTCAGCAGAAGGACGGCGTCGCCGTTCACCACCCGGCCGTTGGCGTCGCAAAAAAGCGCGCGGTCGGCATCGCCATCAAAGGTCACGCCGAGATCGAATTGCCCCGGCTTCTCCGCCACCGCCCGGCCCACGGTTTCAGGATGCAGGGCGCCGCAGTTGTCGTTGATGTTCTGGCCATCCGGGGACGCGCTGAGAAACGTCGCAGGGATGCGACAGAGGCGAAATAATTCCGGCGCCTCGACCGCGGCCGCGCCGTTGGCGCAATCCACCAGCACGCGCAGCCGGCTCAGGTCAGCGCCCACATTCTTGGCCAGCCATGCGATGTAAGCCTGGCGCAGTTCGCTCTGCCCCGGCAAACTCGGCGAAAGCTGGAACGACGAATCCACGTGGGCTTCCGGGTTCTGCAGCAGCGCAAAGATTTCCTGTTCGATGGCGATTTCGTGGGCATCCGGCAGCTTGTAGCCATCGCCGGAAAAAACCTTGATGCCATTGTCGGTCCAGGGATTGTGCGACGCCGAAATGACCACGCCGGCATGGTATTTGCGGGATCGTGCTAGGTAAGCGACCCCCGGCGTGGTGATGACGCCGGCGCTGTGCACCTCGACTCCGCTCGCCATCAGTCCGTGAGTTACCCGGTCGGCGATCCAGGCGCTGGATTGCCGCGTATCCTGTCCGATCACGACGCGTACCGGTCCACCGGCACGCTTAAGATCGTGACCCAGGGCGCGGCCAATCATGTACGTGCTGTCCTGGGTCAGGGGGAATTCGCCGGCGACGCCGCGAATCCCGTCGGTGCCGAATAGTTGTCGTGTCTGGGTTGTCATGCTGAGTTGGGAAGCCTAGCGCCCGCCGCTTCCGGGCGGGGTCTTTTCCATGATAACCGTGACCCGCACCGGATTAGGGCTGGTTACCTGGACCAGGGGATCAGAAACGTAAGCATGCCGCACGAAAGTGGCGTGGTCCATGGTCCCACTCGCGTCCACCGGATCGGTAATGGCGGCTTCCACGGCCTCTACCCGCTGCCGCGGTCCGCTGATCGTGATCGTGGCCGGCTCCGCATCCACGCGCCCGATCCGGTAGCCGGGCGTGAAAGTGCCGAAGACCCGGGGACGCACCGGAACCTGGCGCACCAGACGAGTGTCAAAGGTAAGGTGTAATTCGCTGGGAATGACTTGTACGACCTCGAGCTCGCGGGGATGATGGACTTGTTCAGACGTCAGGTCAAAAGTGCGCTCCCCCGGCTTCATTCCGTCCAGTTCGATCTCAGCGTAAATGTCCGCCGGCTGCAGGCGCCGCACAATGCGCTGCGGGCCCCGCACCCGGATCTCGGCCCGTGGAATGCTTTCGGTATTGATCTCCAGATTTTCCGGAATGTTACGGAACTCAATGGGCACCTGTACCGCGACCTCGGCCACGGGATCGCGAGTGACCGCCAGCCACAAACCCACGGCCAGCGCCAGCGAGAGCAGCTTGATGCCGAAATTGTGCAGCACGTGCCGGCGAAAAAAATCTCTCATCGCTAGCGTTCGCCTCCCGAGCTGACCCGTGAATCAGTCGCGCGCTGCGCCGAGTTCTGCGCGTCGTCTTCAGCACTCGCAAGTTCCTCGCCGCCGTTCGTGATGGGAGTGGGCAGAGTGGAGGGAGGCACGTATCGGCGCAGCAGTTCTCCAATGCGCTCGCGCAGTTGCTCCACGCTCAGATCGCGCTCAATCTTGCCGCCCACCGCCAGGCTGATGGCGCCGGTTTCCTCGGAAACGATGACCGCGATGGCATCGGTCTCTTCGGTCACGCCGATGCCGGCGCGGTGCCGGGTGCCGAGTTGAGTCGAGAGCACGGGATTCATGGAAAGCGGCAAGAAGCAGGCCGCGGCCGCGATCCGGTCTTTCTGCACGATCACGGCGCCGTCGTGCAGGGGAGCGCTGGGACGAAAAATCGTCGCCAGCAGGTCGTAGGAAAGACGCGCATCCAGCGGAACCCCGCTCTCGATGTAGGTGCGCAATCCAATTTCCCGCTCGATCACGATCAGGGCGCCGGTCTGGTTCTGGGAAAAAAGATTGGCGGCAAGCACGATGTCGTCGTAGGCGTCGGCCTCGGACGCGGCAGTGCGGCTGCGCAGCAGACGGCGCCCCAGCCGCGCCAGGGCCTGCCGGATTTCGCCCGCAAAAATCACAATCAGCGCGAACACCGCATACGGCAATACCGTGCTCAGCAGCCAGTTCAGAGTGGCCAGTTCGCCGGCGCGGGAAAAATAAAACGCCAGGGCCAGGCCGGCCACGCCCACCATCATGTAGGCGGCGCGGGTGCCCTTGATCAGCGCCAGGAGTTCGTAAATGATCACCGCGACCAGCAGGATGTCGATCACCGATATGATCGACAGATGCGGCCACGGCGCTGCGAAGTACTTCACCTGCGGTCCCTTTCCAAAAAATTGACGCCGGCTGAATGGAGACGAAATCAATTGTAATCCAGGGTCATATGATCACGGCTATCTTTATCGAAGTAAAGGCTTTGTAAAGATATGTCCGGATGTGGGCGGGCGCCCTCGCCCGCCGCCTTTGCCTTTGATTTGGGTCAGGAGATGGGGGAAGGGGCAGAATTTGAGGGAGCCTAAAGCTGGAATCGAAGTCAAAAGCGGCGGGCGAGGGCGTCCGCCCCACATCGGCTATTTCTGTTTTCGCCGGCTCACCGTGGCGTTCACTGTGCCTTTCGCCAGCCGAGCTGAAATCTCGTCTCCGGCCTTCACCTGGGCCGAATCTTTTAGCAGCACGCCTGCGGAGTCGAACACCAGCGCGTACCCGCGATCGAGAATCGCAAGCGGCGAAAGCGCCTCCAGTTGACCAGTCAGCTGGTTGAGCGTGCCCTGCTGCCGCAAAAGCACAGTCCGGGCAATGGCCGCCATCGCGGCCACGCGAGCATCGAGTTCCTGATGGATGCCGGCCAGCATACGCCGCACATCGTAATGCCGGACCGCAGCCGCGGCCGTCTCCAGGCGCCGCCGCTGCCGCTCCAGAACGTGACGCTCCGCCCGGTCCAGCCGATTCTTGAAGTCATCCAGCCGCTGCTGACGCCGGTTGATCACGTCCACGATGCGGCCAAACGCGCCGTGTTGCGCCAGTTCGGTAAGCGCCTGCCGTCCCATCAGCAAGCGGTAGCGCACAGCGCGAGCCACCCGCTGGCGAAGCCCCTCGGCCTGGTCCTCTACTTCCTGACGGGAACGAATCACCAGTTCGGCGGCGGCGGAAGGAGTCGGGGCCCGCAGGTCAGCCACGAAATCGATGATGGTGAAATCGGTCTCGTGCCCGACCGCGGAAATCACGGGAATTTGGGATGCGGCCACCGCGCGCGCCAGCCCTTCGTGATTAAACGCGGCCAGATC
>DASQHA010000140.1:0-13551 GCA_035632335.1 Terriglobales bacterium | reverse complement strand
GAAAGCCTACATGGGGACAGATTTTTCTTTCTCTGGAACGCGGGGTTTGATGGTGGTGACCGTGGCCAATCCGCCCACTGTGACCCAGGTCAAGTCAGTGACCGGAAAAGTGCTGGCCGTGTCTCCCGATAGCAAGACGGTGATTCTTTCGGGCGCCGATCCCAATGCCCTGCCTGTCCCGGGAACCACCGCGCCCCCTCCCGCGACCCAGGTCATCGTGTTCAACACCACCGGCAACACCGGTATCACCCTGCCGATTGCGGGCGCCACCGCGGCGGATTTTTCCCCCGACAACCTGCGGGCGTTCATCGCGGCCGGCTCAAACCTGTATGTGTACTCGACGCAGGATTCGTTGAAACAGATTCCCCTCACGGCGCCGGCTACTGCCGTGTCGTACTCTCCGGAAGGAGCGTTCGCATTCGTTTCCGGCGGATCCGCCGCCTCCGCGGTCACCGCCTGGAGCACCTGCGGCCTGACTTCCGCTCTGACCAATAACGTGGTTCTGCCCGGGCCTCCATCGTTCTTTCAGGCACTGGGCAGCGACGCGCCCAATCTGGCGGACCCGCCGACCGCCGGCACTGCCACCACCATCACGAGTGTTCTCGCCGTGGATTCGCCCGGCGTCGATATCTTCCGCGTGGCCCGGAAGCCGGATGGCTGCTCGCCCACCGCCAGCAGCGGCACCGCCACATCCTTTAATCTGGGCCAGGGCAGCTTTGTCCCCACCCAGCTGATCGTCTCCCAGGACGGCTCCCGCGCCTACGTGATTGTCAGCGACCGAGGCGCCGTGCTGGTGTTCAATATCTTCAACCAGACGTCTTCCGCGATTCCCCTGGCCGGGGACACCATTCCGGTCCAGGCCGCGCTGTCTCCGGATGGAACCAGGCTCTATGTCGCGGCGAGCGACGGCCAGGTCCACGTCCTGGATACGCAGAGCGGCGCCGACATTCAGCAGCTTGCCTTCCCCACGGACGCCACCACTCTTCTCTCTGCCCTGTGTAGCGGTGTGACTTTCACCTGCAATCCAGATTTGATCGCCGTGAAGCCGTAGGGCAGTCGTCAGTCGGCAGTCGTCGGCTAAATAGCCCGGACTACATCGTCTGGAATGGCACGAGCGAGGGCGCTCGCGCCCACATCGGCTGCTGACGACTGACGGCTGACGACTGACGACCGACGATCGACGACTGAGGACTACCGGCCGGTCTCCAGTTCCTTGCCCACACTGTCCAGAACGCCATTGATGAATTGCACCGACTCCGGACTGGAGAATTTGCGCGCGATTTCCAGGGCTTCGTTGATGACCACGGCGCGGGGAGTCGCGGGGAAGCCCACCAGTTCCGCCACCGCGGTGCGCATCAGATTGCGGTCGACGGCCGCCATGCGTTCCATGCGCCAATGCTGGGCGTGACCTTCGATCAAGCCATCGATTTCAGCGGAGCGGTCGGTCGCCACCCGGAAAAGATCCTCGGCAAAATTCTGGACATCGGCGCCCACGTCTCCGCGCTCGCGCCAAAAGGTCTTGCGCACCTGTTCCGGAGTTTGCTTTCCCATGTCGGCCTGGAAAAGCATCTGCAGGGTAAGTTCGCGGGATTTGCGGCGGGTTCCCAAAGCGGACCTCGGACGTCGGACTTCAGGCGTCGGCCCTCAGTCTACAAGAAATTCGTAGGCCGAAGGTTTGCTAACAGATTTCAGGATTTCCGCTTCTTGGAAGGCGTGCTGCGCTTCCGGCTTTGGTCCTTGCCGAAGTCCGAATTCCGAGGTCCGAGGTCCGCTTTGAGGTTTGCCATCTCCACCGCTGCCAGCGCCGCTTCAAATCCCTTGTTTCCCATCTTCAGTCCGGCGCGGTCGATGGCTTGCTCCAGATTTTCGCAGGTGAGGACACCGAAGGCGTGCGGCACTCCGGTTTCCTGCGCCGACTGGCCTATACCCCGAGCCACTTCATTGACGATGACGTCGTAGTGCGCGGTGTCGCCCCGCAGCAGGCAACCCAGACAAACAATGGCATCGTACTTTCTGCTTTCGGCGAGCGCGCGCGCAGCGGAAGGGATTTCGAAAGCGCCGGGAACGCGCACGATCTTGACATTCTTCGCCGTGGCGCCGCATTGCATCAGCCCGTCGAATGCGCTCTGCAACAGCCGGTCCGTGATAAAGGCGTTGAAGCGGGACACCACGATGGCGAAGCGCTTCCCACCGGCGTTCAGCTTGCCCTCGACCGCGCTGACTCGTTTTTTGCCCTGCGATTTCAATCGTTCAATTCTCCTCGAGCCACGTAGGCACAGATGTCCTCGGGCGGGCGAGCACCGCTCGCCGGGCTAGCGGAGCCTCGCTCCGCCGGGCAGGTGGGACACCTGCCCCTACGTGTGCATCACAATTTATTCGGCTTCGGATTCGCCGGGTCCGAATAGTCGTAAAACCCTTTGCCCGACTTCCGCCCGTACCACCCCGCCATTACCATCCGCTTCAGAAGCGGCGGCGAAGCGAAGCGGCGCTCCTTGAACTCGTCGTACATCACATGGGTGATGTAGTAGGTCGTATCCAGGCCCACAAAATCGAGCAGCGTGAACGGGCCCATGGGATAGCCGCAGCCCAGCTTCATGGCGTTGTCGATGTCGTCGATCGAACCCACGCCCTCTTCATAGGCGCGGATGGCGTCGAGCAGGTACGGTACCAGCAGCCGGTTGACGATGAATCCGGTTTTGTCGCTGGTTCGGACTGGAACTTTGCCCAGCTTTTTCGCAAATTCGTAAGCCGTATCGTACACGTCCGCAGCCGTGGCGATGGTGCGCACCACTTCCACCAGCTTCATCAGCGGCACTGGGTTGAAGAAGTGCAGACCGATAAAACGTTCGGCGCGTTTTGTAGAGGTCAAAAGTTCCGTAATCGAAATGGAGGACGTATTGGACGCAAAGATCGCATCTTTTTTCACCACGCCGTCGAGCGCGGCGTACATCTTTTTCTTTTCGTCGACGTTTTCGATCACTGCTTCGATGATGATGTCGCAATCGGCCAGGTCCTGCATGCGGGTCGTGCCCCTAAGCCGTGCGCGGATAGCCTGCGGCGTTTCCTTCAACGAACCCTTCTCGGCAAATTTCGCCAGCGACTTCTCCATGCCGGCAAAACCTTTGTCGAGATACTTCTGCTCCACTTCGAGCACGGTGACGTCGAATCCAGCCGTGGCCGCGACCTGCGCAATGCCGGAGCCCATCAGGCCGCAACCCAGGACCCCGACCTTCGTGATCTCCATATCACTCCCTTTTTGAACCACGGAGGACACAGAGAACACGGAGGAAAACCAGTTCTCTGTGACCTCTGTGTCCTCCGTGGTAAAAAAACTAGTTCATACTCTCCACCACCATCGCAATTCCTTGTCCCCCGCCAATGCACGCCGTCGCCAAACCATACTTCTTCTTTCGGCGCCGGAGTTCGTATAGCAATGTAATGACCAGGCGCGTTCCGGTCGCTCCCAGGGGATGGCCCAAAGCGATTGCACCGCCATTGACGTTTACTTTTTCACGATCGAGGCCCAATTCTTTTTCGACCGCGAGATACTGCGCGGCAAAAGCCTCGTTCACTTCAATGAGATCGATGTAGTCCAGAGTCAGACCGGCTTTCTGCAAAGCAATCTTGGTGGCCGGCACAGGCCCGCGGCCCATCACCTTGGGATCGACTCCGGCGATGCCCCAGCTCACGACCCGCCCCAGCGGCCGGATGCCGCGCTTGCCCGCCTCATCGAGCGACATCACCACCACCGCGGCGCCGCCATCCACGATGCCGCTGGCATTGCCCGCCGTGACCGTACCGTTTTTCCCGAATGCGGGCCTGAGTTTGGCCAGACCTTCCAGCGTCGTCTGGGGACGCCGGTGATCGTCCTCGGTCAGCGCTTCTCCGGTGGCTTCGCCCTTGGAGTTTTTCAGGGCCACGGGAACCAGTTCTTCCTGCAGGCGTCCTTCTTTGCAGGCAGCGTCTGCGCGCTGCTGGGAACGCAGGGCAAACTCATCCTGCATCTCGCGCGTAATGTCCTGCTGCGAGCCATAAAGCTCGGCTGTGTTGGCCATGTAGAGGCCGCAATAACTGTCGAGCAGAGCGACCATCAGCGAATCTTCCAGCTTGCCGCCAGGCGCGAGATTGAAGCCGTCGCGTCCGCGAATGGTGAACGGGGCCTGCGACATGGCTTCCATGCCACCCGCGAGCACCAAGTTCGCTTCGCCCAACTGGATCATCTGGGCGGCATTGACGATGGCCTGGATGCCGCTTCCACAAAGCCGATTCACGGTGAGGGCCGGAGTCTCGATGGGGAGACCCGCGCGCAAAGCCACGTGGCGGGCGCCATAGATAGCGTCGCCCGAAGTCTGCTGGGCGTTGCCGAAAACCGCGTGGTCGAATTCCTTGGGATCAAGCCCGGCCCGCTCGATGGCGCCTTTGCCGGCGATGGCGCCCAGCTCCTGCGCGGTAAAGTCTTTCAGCTTGCCGCAATAACGGCCGAAGGGAGTGCGGGCCCCGCTCACGATGGCGATGTCGCCGGGTTTCAGCATGTGGATTTCCTGGTGCTCTTTGGAATCAGAATGGATCCGCGTGCAGCTAGCAAACTGGTTAGTTTATCAGCGGAAGTGCGCGCTCTGCCACCGGTATAGGACGGATAGCTTGTGTTCAGTTTGAAACACCAACTCCCATCCAGAACCTAAGCCGCAGAGCGGCGACAAAGAATGGCTGGTTTAAACGACTACGCTCCAGCCGCCGCCGCGGCCGCGGGAGCCAGGCTCACAATGCGGCCCAGGCCCTGGGCAACCGCCGAATCGAGCGCCTAGTCGGCACGATTGATGACTTCGGTGACGATGTCCACGGGATCGAAATTCTGGCGCACGACCGCTTCCGCCAGACCTGCGCTGAAAGGGATGATCTCATCCGAAAGCTTTACCTCCGCCAGCAGTTTGCGCAATTTCTCCACTGCCAGCAGCGCTTCCTTCTCCGCCGTTTCCCCCAGGACCAGCGCGATCGTGGTTTTCTCGTAGCGGAACGCCAGATCGTTCTGCCGGATATTGGCGGCAAAGAGCTGCCCAATCTGCTGCATGACCGCCTCCACCGCTTTTTCACCGTGCTCCTTCAACATGGCGGAGCCCTTGCCGAACTGCATCAACGTCACCGTGACCGGAGTGCTCTGTTGCACCGCGCGCCGGGTCTCTGCCATCAGGAGATCGAGGTAGGAAGCGCGCTTCAGGAGTCCAGATTGCTCATCCGTGACCGACAGGCTCTTCACCAGGCGGCGCAGGCCGGCGTTGGTCAGCGCAATCACGATCTGCTCGCTGATGGTTTTGAGCACTACCACGTCGGCGGAGTGCCAGCCCCGGGCGGTATTTTGCGCCAGCAGGAGCACTCCCATCTGGTCCTGGCCATCGCTGAGCGGCAACGCCAGCAACGAAGCAATCCCCAACTCCACCAGGACTTCGCGAACCTCCTGCAGTTCGGGCGCACCCGGCGCGTCGGCGATGGTAAGCGTGCCCTGGCTGATGGCGGCATCCTGCACCGCGGTGACCAGCTTACCCAGGGCCTTTGCGTCGCCCGCTTTTATGCCTTCGCCGTGGTACTCCTTGATCGCGCTGGGAACCATACCGGGTTTGCGCGTGGCCACAATGCAGCGGCTGATCTTCCACTGCGCTCCGATCTCGGCGACGGCGGTGGCCATTACGGCATCGGCATTGGTCTGGCGATAGAGTTTGCGGGTGATGTCCGCCACTTTGGTGAAGCTGTTGACATCGGCCGACTCCGTCGGCGCGGATGGCCGCGCCGGCGATGCCGCCGCGGCGGGAACGGCTTTCGCCGCTGAGCTCGCCGGCGGCAGCGGCGCAGAATCCGCATGATGCGGCGTCATCCCGGCCGCTAGGTACAACTGCTGCAGGTCCTGATTGCGCTCTTCTTCGCGCGGAAACAGTTCCTGGATGCGCTGCAGGCGTTCAATGGCCTTCGAACGCATTCCGTACTGCACCAGAATCTCGGCCTGCAGCATCAGGTCCTGCAAGGCGGCGGCGCCGAGCGTCGGTCCTTCGGTCTTGGCCGGTTCCGATGACGTCTTGGCCATGCTGGTAAAGCGCGAGGCGATGACCTTGTAGCGGTTCTCATCGATTTTCCCGCGCAGCATTTCCAGGCGCTTCTGGTGCCCGGGTTCGTAAGCGTCCACGTCGGCGGCGCGATCCAGGCATTCCGCGGCTTTGGCGTAGTTCCCCATGCCGCAGTGCAGGTCGAAGAGCTTGAGCAGGGTCTGACAGTAGTCGCCCTCCCGGTTGGAGGCGTTGAACAGCTCGCTCATGAACTCCAGCAGGTCAGGCGAACCGCGATGCTTGGCGATTACATCCTGCAACATGGCGACAAAGGCGCGGCGGTCGCCCTTGTTGTGCTGAAACTGCTCCAGCTTGCGCGCCAGGGCAACGGCCTCGGCGTCCTGCTGCGCATCGACGAACAATCCGATCAGGTCGGCAACCTCCTGCTGGCGGGACGGGTTCTGCTGAAAGAGCTGCCAGACCAGGGGTTCCGCGTCGGTCAGGCGATTCGCGGACATCAGCGCCTTGACGTAGGTCTCACGCAGTTCCAGGCTTGCATCCTGCGCCTTGGCCAGCGGTTCCAACACGAATATGGCGGCCCCGACCTGGCCTTGGGCAATCAGGCTCTTGCCGTAGCCGAGAGCGATCTTGGTGTCCGCCGGGTCTTCGCCATAGGCGCGTTCGAACCACTGAGCGGCGTTGGCGCCGGAGGATTCCGTAATCTCCGCCAGTTTGAGGAAGGCGGCCGACGCCCCTGCCTTGTCTCCGGTTTGGGAGCAGAGTTCGCCCAGCCGGAGAAGGTTTTGCTCCCCCGGCTCTAATGCCACCAGGCGCTTCAGCACCATCAGGCAGTCCTGCTGGCGTCCGTTCTTGCTGAGGTCTTCCAAAGCGCTCTCGTAGGTTTCGAGCGCGAGCTTGCGGTTCGAGGTTTCGAGAATCTGCCCGAACTGCACTCTCTGCATGCTGGTGGGAACCGTGTAACGGGCCAGTTTCTTGTAGGTGAGGCTGGCGCGAGTATTTTCCCCGGCCGCGATCTGGCGCTCGAACAACTCGCCCAGCAGCTTTACCGCGTCCGCAGTGCGTTGCAAAGAAAGGCAGATATCGGCTGCCATCTGGCGCACGTTGTCATTTTGCGGGTCTTCAGCGAGGACCTGCATGTACTCGTCGAGAGCTTCGCCGGTCTTGCCCTTCTGCAACAGCTTTTCGGCGCGCTCGACGCGTCGCGCGATCTCGGCTCGGTCCATTCGCTTGGTCGGATCTGGCATGAGAGACACGGGTAACGTGCGTAGTAACCCAGTTGAGATTTTAGGGGGCCGTCCCCAGCAGCGGCAACGAAGTCGCGGCCCCGGCGATTACGAAAGTCACGCGAATATTTTCTTTGGCAGAAAAAGTGTTTCCGGTATAAGTGCCGGGTGCCACCAGAAATCGAGGAACTAGGACTTCGTCATCAGCTCACCGCCGGCCAGATGGCGATGGTCGCCGTGGGTGGGTCGATCGGGACCGGGCTGTTGCTGGGCTCGGCGGCCGCCCTTGAAATCGCCGGACCTGGCGTCATTCTCAGCTTTGCCCTGGCTGCTTTTATCACTTTGACCGTGACCCTGGCTCTGGGCGAACTCTCGAGCATGCATCCGGCCGCCGGTTCGTTCGGTGTCTATGGCGATCTTTACCTGAACCCGTGGGCAGGATTTATAGCCCGCGCGGGGTACTGGGCGGCGATCTCGATCTCCATCGGCGCGGAGCTGGTTGCCTCCGCGACTTACCTGGCTTACTGGTTCCCGTCGGTCCCGGCTGTGACCTGGGTGCTGCTGTTCTCCGTCCTGCTGCTGCTCATCAACCTTCGCAGCGTGGGCAACTATGCGCGCTTTGAATACTGGTTCGCCATGATCAAGGTGGCAACCATCGCAGTTTTCGTCGTACTGGGTGCAGGATTGTTACTGAGCGGCCGGGTGACGCCGGAATACACGACGCATGGCGGATTCCTGCCGCGGGGCGCGCTGGCTCCCCTGCTGGCGATGGGGTTCGCGCTTTACACCTTCGGAGGAGTGGAATTTGTGGCCATTACAACCGGAGAGGCCCGCTCGACGGAGGAAATTCCCCGCGCCATCAAGCTCACTTTCGCAATCCTGGCTTCGGTTTACCTGGGAGCGATCGTCATCCTGGTCGGAGTGATGCCGTGGAACCGAGCCGGCGTGACCGAGAGTCCGTTCGTCACTGTGTTCCGCCACGCTCACATCCCCGCGGCGTCGCACATCATGACCTTCGTGATTCTTACGGCCGCGCTCTCGGGAGCCAACGGGGCGCTCTACGCCGCTTCGCGCGTCCTTTTTTCCCTGGCCCGAACCGGATGGGCGCCTGCTGCGTTGGGACGGCTCACTAATTCAGGATCGCCCAGAGCCGCTCTGTTGGCATCGTCCTACGGTATCGTTGTCGCCCTGGTGTTGGAGAAGTGGGCGCCGGGAGAAGCTTTCGTTTCGATTCTTGGTGCGGCCCTTTTGGGAATGCTGCTGTCGTGGCTGGTCTCGCTGGCGGCCCACGTCAGGTTCCGTCAGCAGGTTTCCGCCAGCCGGCTGGCTGGGTTGCCGATGCGTTCTCCGCTTGGGGCCTGGGGCTCGGGTCTGGGCTTTCTGCTCATCCTCGTGGCGCTTCTTGAGACCAGCTGGAACTCTCGCGTTACGCTGATCAGCGGCGCCCTCTACATGGTCGTCCTCACTGCTGCCTACTTCCTGCTGAAGAAGAAACAAGCTACATCGTGCTGATTCGGATGTAACGGCGGACATCTTTGATGCTCGCGAGGAACACGTATCCGGCGTACAGCAGGCCTACCGTCCCTACGATATTTCTGAGGGTCTTCATGGCTTCATTTCGCTCCTGTTCATGATTGCGACACACCTGTAAATTCAGGAATTGGATGCTGCGGGTCTCCGCGGAGTTGTCGGCTTACATTAGGCGCGATCTCTTCTGGAGTATACCGCCGGGCTTCGGAAGTACAATGTCGGGATGGCTGACGACCTTCTCCGCTATCGTCCCCAGTTCCCGATTCTGGAACGCGCCAATTACCTGATCAGCAATTCGCTGGGCGCCATGCCCCTGGGCGTTTATGACGCCATGCAGGGTTACGCCGACATCTGGGCCACGCGCGGCGTGCGGGCCTGGGAAGAACGCTGGTGGATGCTGGCGGCGCAGGTGGGCGACGAGATTGGGGCGCTGATGAATGCGCCTCCCGGGTCGGTTTCAACGCACCAGAATGTCACGACCTGCCAGGCCGTTGTAGCTTCGTGCTTCGATTTCTCCGGACCCCGAAACAAAGTGGTGTACAGCGACTTGAACTTTCCTTCGGTGATGTATTTCTGGGAGGCGCAACGGGCGTACGGCGCGCGGGTTCAGATGGTGAAGACCGACGACGGGATCACGGTTCCCACCCAGCGGCTGCTGGATGCCATCGATGAACAGACTTTGCTGGTTCCGGTCTCGCACGTGATCTTTCGCAGCGCATACATTCAGGATGCCAGGGCCATCATCGAGAAGGCCCACGGAGTCGGCGCCCACGTGGTGCTCGACACTTTTCAGTCGCTAGGCACCGTGCCGGTCGACGTACAGGCCATGAATGTTGACTTCACCTGCGGCGGAGTTTTGAAGTGGCTGTGTGGAGGACCCGGCGTCGCTTATCTGTACGTTCGTCCCGACCTGGGGAAGACGCTGAAGCCAAAATTCACCGGCTGGTTTGCCCATCAGAATCCTTTCGGCTTCGAGATCGGACCCACGCGTTACGGCGATCCTCCGTTCCGTTTCATGAACGGCACATCCCATATACCCGCTTTGGAGGCAGCCCGTCCGGGTCTGAGGATCATCGCCGAAGTGGGCATCGAGCGCATACGTGAGAAATCCAAACGACAGACTTCCCGCTTGATCGACCTGGCGCTGAAACACGGATGGCGGGTGAATTCCCCGCGCAACGCGGAGCAGCGCGGCGGAACAGTCTCGATCGACATGCCCGATGCCGAGGAAGTCTGCCGCGAACTGCTCAAGCGGGACATCCTGGTCGACTATCGCCCCCAGGCCGGAGTCCGCATGGCTCCCCACTTCTACAATAAAGATGAGGAACTTGAATCCGCGATCGCGGCGGTAGAGGAAATCCTGAAAGAACGGTCGGTCGCCACGAAGTAGTGGAGAACTTCGATGCAGGCGCGAGCGCCACGCTCGTGCGGCCGAGCGCAGCTCGGCGGGTAGCGCGAGGCACCAGCCTTCTCACCTCCCCGGGCCCGCACGCCCGAGCTTCTCCACTAAAATAGCTAAGTGAGCGATCCTGTCCGCATAGGAATTCTCGGGGATTACGATCCCAAATCTCCGACCTTTCCCGCCGTCGAAAAATCACTCCAGCACGCCGCCGCGCAGTTAAATCTGCCGGTCGAAGGCGTGTGGATCGCAACTCCGAGCCTGCTCGAGCCCGGCGCTGAAAAAAAACTGGAGAGCTTTGACGGAATTTGGGCGGCGCCCGGCAGTCCCTACAAAAGCTTCGACGGGATGCTGAAAGGCATCGAATTCGCGCGCCGGCGCGATTGGCCGTTCCTGGGCACTTGTGGCGGTTTTCAGTACGCGCTGATCGAATGTGTCCGCAATGTGCTGGGAATCAAGGACGCGGACAGCGCCGAGAATAATTCCGGCTCGAAAAACATCATCATCTATCCGGTCGCGTGTGCCGTGCCCGATCGCGCCCAGGGCGCGCCCAAGCTTTCCGGGACGATACCGGAAATCCGCCTGCGTCCCGGCTCCTATCTTCAGTCATACTATTCGCAGGACACGGTCGCCGAAGAATTCTTCTGCAACTTTGAAGTCAATCCCGATTACGAATGGGCCGCGATGGAGGCCGGTTTTCCAGTGGTCGCGCGCGGCCCCCAGGGCGAAATCCGCGCCATTGAATCGCCGACGCACCGTTTTTATATCGCGACCCTGTTCCAACCACAGCTTTCTTCGAAACCCGGCAAGCCTCACCCTCTGGTACTGGCGTTCGTCCAGGCCGCCGCCGACTGGGAAAGAAAGAAACTGGACGACAGCGTCCTGGAGTAGGGAACGGACGTCAGACGTCGGACATCAGACGTCGGACCTCGGGCGTCAGACCTCGGCCCTAAAAACAGGCCACGGATTCACACGGATTTTCACGGATCAGAATCGCTCGACTTTGGACGCCTCTTGCCGAGGTCCGACGTCTGAGGTCCGAGGTCCGCCCTTACCCCGTTATCAGTTCGAACGCCGGATAACTCTCCACCAGTTGACGAAAACTTTCCACCGGCGATCCCGCTGGCACGGGAAAATATCGTTGAACTTCGCGCTTGAACTGGTCCAGGTAAGCCTTCAGGATCTCAGGCTTTTCCTGATCGGATAGAGCTCGAAGCCTGAAGCGCTCCCGCTTGCTTCCCTTCTTGAGCGTGACTTCTCCAGCCGCTTCCGCGTTGCGCACCCACTGGGTGCGGCCACGCGGCGCCACCAGAAATCGCTTTCCATCACGCTCCAGCAGGTCAATGGGAGTGGAATAGATCTTTCCGCTCTTGCGTCCCCGCACCTGCAGCAGATAGTTGTAGGAAAAACCCAGGCCGAGACCCACCAGAAACCCGAAGGTCCGGTTGAAGACGCGTTCGGTCGCGCTGGGCTGGCGGAAGGCAGGAAGAGTGGAATTCATACCCAAACTCTATCTCAAATTGTCATTCCGACGCAGCCCTGGCCGCGCAGTTTCGCGATCCAGGCAAGTCGAGGCACCTTGTGAGCCCGCAAAAGATTAGGTTTGTTTGACGAACTTCAGCGAAGCCGAATTCATGCAATAGCGAAGCCCGGTAGGCTGCGGCCCGTCATCGAACACGTGCCCCAGATGGGCATCGCAAAGAGCACAGGCAACCGCATTTCTTACCATGCCAAGACTGGTGTCGTTGAGGTTCCGAACATTCTCCGCCGCAATGGGCTGCCAGAAGCTGGGCCAGCCGGTTCCGGAATCAAACTTCGTCTCCCAACTGAACAAGGCATTGTCGCAACAGATGCAGCGGTAGAGGCCCTTGTCGTGCAGGTTCCAATACTTCCCGCTGAAGGCGATTTCCGTGTCGGCATGACGCGTGATATCGAATTCTCCCGGGGACAGTTGTTTGCGCCACTCGTCGTCGCTCTTCACCACTTTGGGAATGCGGACTTTCCCCAAGCGCTTTCCGGAGTCGGAGAACTGCACAATCGTGACTTCACCCGGGTCGCCTTTCGGCATGGCCGCTTCAATCACGCGCGGCTTGCGCAGCGACCATAGCGCGGCGCCGGCGATCGCCGATATCGAAAACCCGAGGAACGCTCTCCGCCTCACGTTGACCGACGAAGTATCCCTGCCAATTTCGGAATCAAACATAACTCACTCCTCAACCCGCCTGACGCCGCGCTACTTTCTTGTGTACAGCTGGGGAAATTCCTGGCGCAAATGGGCCACCTTGGGCGCGTCGTTATAAACAATGTATGGCTCATCCGGATGCAGCGTGGCATAGTTCTGGTGATACGACTCGGCGGGATAAAACGCCTTCAGCGGCACCACCTGGGTCACGATGGCCCGGGGGAACACCTTAGCTTTGTCGAGCTGCGCGATGTAGTCTTCCGCAATCTTCTTTTGTTCGTCGTTCCCGTAGAAAATCACCGAACGATACTGGGTGCCCTGGTCCGGCCCCTGCCGGTTCAGTTGGGTGGGATCGTGGGCGACCGAAAAGAACACGCGCAGCAACTCTCCATAAGTGATCTGCGATGGATCGTAGGTGATCTTCACGGACTCGGCATGGCCGGTTTCGCCGGTGCTGACGATTTCATATTGCGCCGTTCTGGCGTCGCCGCCTGAATACCCCGAGGTCGCGCTCTTTACCCCTTTCACGTGCTGGAAGACAGCTTGTATGCCCCAGAAACAGCCTCCCGCCACCACCGCAGTCTGTTCCCCGGATGTGGTGGCCCTGGCAGCGTCCACGGCCGGGCCTGGAACCGCCAACCCGGACGCATTCCCCGCGGTGCACGCCACTGTGCCTGCGAGCAGAACGAGAAACAATACGAAGATATACGCTGAGAATCTGAACATTGAGGACACTCCTGCGGCCCGGCCTGCCGGCCCGCCGTCTTATTAGAGCCTTGAGACCCGACAAAAGTTTCGTCCGCCGAAAATGCCGTGCAACTCATACACCTGGCAGTGATTTTTTCTCAAAGCCGAGGCATGAGAGGACCGGCAGGCGGGGATATTTCTGGAAGCGAGGGTCGGTCAGAGCCAGCCGGCAGAGAAAGAATACCGAGCCCCGATCCGACTCGATCCGCCGCGCATGCATGCAGTTCTCGCAGAGTCCGGGCAGCGTTTGGGGCGGTGCCTCTTGTGGTGGCGGGCGCATGGGCTCAGGATAACAGCCAAGCTATCGTGCCTTTCGCGTTCTCACGCTTGCGAGCCTCATCGCCGATATTTGAATGAATTCATGAAGTCCGCGAACTTGTCATCCTGAGCGGAGTGGCGGCTTCGCGCAGCGAAGCC
>DASQHA010000139.1:0-2250 GCA_035632335.1 Terriglobales bacterium | reverse complement strand
GCGTTCTTCGAGCAGAACTCGACGGTCGCAAAAAAGAACATCAACAAAGCACTCGACGCGCCGCGTGCGCGCGCCGCGTCGATGGCCTTGTTGATGATCTTGCGTGCTACCGTCGAGTTCTGCTCGAAGAATGCCCCCAGGCGCTCGTTGACGAACGCCTGCACTGTGCCGGGGATATCGGAATTCAGCTTGCCCTTGGTCTGGCCTTCAAACTGCGGCTGCGGCAGCTTCACGCTGATGACCGCCACCAGGCCTTCGCGCACATCGTCGCCGGTAAGATTTTCCTTTACGTCCTTGAACAGGCCCATCTGCTGGCCGGCGTAGTTGATGGTGCGGGTCAGGGCCATGCGGAAACCGGAGAGGTGCGAGCCTCCGTCGACGGTGTTGATGTTGTTGGCGAAGCTGAAAACTGATTCAGAATACGCATCGTTATATTGCAGGCCGATCTCCATGACTACGCCGCTGCGCTCGGCTTCCATGTAGATGACTTTGTCGTGCAGCACCTGCTTGCCACGATTCAAATGCTTGATGAACTCGGCGATGCCGCCGTTGTATTTGAACTCCGCCGATTTCGCTTCGCCGGTCTTGGCTTCCGTCGTGCGCTCGTCGGTCAAAGTGATGAGCAGGCCTTTGTTCAGGAACGCCAGCTCACGCAGGCGCTGCGCCAGGGTATCGAAGTTGTATTCGGTTACGGAGAAGATGCTTTTGTCGGGCAGGAAGTGGACTTTGGTCCCCAGCTTCTTGCTGGCGCCGGCCTTCTTCAGCTTGCTGGTCGGTTCGCCTCTGGAATAGGTCTGCTCCCAGGTAAAACCGTCGCGCCAGATCTCGAGATCGAGCTCCTCGCTGAGCGCGTTCACCACCGACACGCCGACGCCGTGCAATCCGCCGGAAACTTTGTAAGAGGATGCATCGAACTTTCCTCCGGCGTGCAGTTTGGTGAGCACCACCTGCGCGGCGGGGATTTTTTCGCCGTCGATGTCCATCATGTCGACGGGAATGCCGCGGCCGTTATCGACGACCGTGATGGAATTGTCCAGGTGGATGGTGACTTCGATCTTGTCGGCGTGGCCGGCGAGCGCTTCGTCAACGGAGTTGTCCACCACCTCGTAAACCAGGTGATGCAATCCCATCTCGCCGGTGGAACCGATGTACATGGCGGGACGTTTGCGCACCGCCTCCATGCCGCCCAGCACTTTGATGGAGTCAGCGTTGTAGTCGCCGTTGCCCCCATTAATGGCAGCGAGCTTCCCGTTTTTTGGCTTGGTTTCGTCGATGGGAGTGATTTCTATCGTAGCCATTCCGCTCCGTGGAAAGTACCAGCCTCAAGTCCTGGCTGGTGTGCTCTTCCGATGTCCTGGATTTTGCCTCAAATCACTGAAATTATTAACACTTACGGCTTCCGTGGTTGTAGTTAATTGTACCATGAGAAACCGCAATTTTCGACCCCAGAACCGGGCAGGTAAATGCCGCCTCGGACCACGTTGTGACCCGTGTGGGTCGGACACTCTTATCCGACGCCTTTGGAGTTGATTTATGGGTCTGGGAGCCTCTCAGAACGGACTCCCGGCTTGCGAAAGTCAAAGGCGGCGGGCGAGGGCGCCCGCCCCACACTTGTCAGCGCACGAGGCCCGCCTGACCTGATAGCATATTGGCAGGAGATCCCAGTCCAGAATGAGTGTGCCTGTATCGCAGATGTGGACGGTGGCCAGCTATGTCATCCGTCAGAAGCTTGCCCGGCGGAAGCAATATCCGCTGGTGCTGATGCTGGAGCCCCTGTTCCGCTGCAACCTGGCCTGCGCCGGATGCGGCAAAATCCAGTACCCCGCCCACGTCTTGAAGCGCCAGCTGACCCCCGAGGAGTGCTTCCGGGCGGTCGATGAGTGCGGCGCGCCCGTGGTTTCGATCCCGGGCGGCGAACCCCTCATGCACCCGGAAATCGACAAGATTGTCGAGGGCCTGGTGGCGCGGAAAAAGTACATCTACCTGTGCACCAATGCTTTACTGCTGAAGGAAAAGATCCACCTCTTCAAACCGACCAAATACCTCACTTTCAGCGTGCATCTGGATGGACAGAAAGAGCACCACGACTTCGCCGTCTGCCGCGAGGGTGGCTACGAGATCGCCGTGGATGCCGTACGCGAGGCCCTGAAGCGCGGCTTCCGGGTCACCACCAATACCACCCTTTTCGACGGCGCCGATCCCAAGAGCGTGCGCGCTTTCTTCGATGACATGATGGAGCTGGGCATCGAA
>DASQHA010000138.1:0-15886 GCA_035632335.1 Terriglobales bacterium | reverse complement strand
TTTGATTTGAGCTTTTAGGCTCTAAACTCCGAGATCAAAGTCAAAAGCGGCGGACAGGAGTGTCCGCCCCACACGTATCATTTCATTTAGCGCCGCGCCGCCGGCACTTTTGCGGCTTCTGGCGCCGCGCTGGGCATGGTGGTGACGCGGGCGCCTGGTCCCTGGGGAACGCCGGCGGCCGCGCTTTGGGCTTGCGCCGCGGCGGGCTGCAGCACGGGCGTGACCAGTCCCAGATGCTTGCGCACTTCGGCTTCCAGCTTGACGAAGGTCTCGGCATTGTCCTTGAGGAACTGGCGGGCGTTCTCGCGGCCCTGGCCAATGCGCTCGCCCTTGTAGCTGTACCAGGCGCCGGATTTTTCCAGCAGATTGTTGTTGACCGCCAGGTCGAGCAGATCGCCCTCGCGCGAAATGCCTTCGCCGTACAGGATGTCGAACTCGGCTTCGCGGAAGGGCGCGGCCACCTTGTTCTTTACCACTTTGACCTTGGTGCGGGAGCCGATCATCACGTCGCCTTCCTTGATGGCGGCAATGCGGCGGATATCCACGCGCACCGAGGAATAAAACTTCAGCGCGCGGCCGCCGGTGGTAGTTTCCGGGTTGCCGAACATGACTCCGATTTTTTCTCGGATCTGGTTGATGAAGATGAGACAGGTGCGCGACTTGGAAACCGTTCCCGTCAACTTGCGCAGCGCCTGCGACATCAGTCGCGCCTGCAGGCCCATGTGGCTATCGCCCATTTCGCCATCGAGTTCGGCCTTGGGCACGAGCGCCGCCACTGAATCCACGACCAGCACGTCGATCGCACCGGAGCGCACCAGCGCTTCCGTAATCTCGAGCGCCTGCTCGCCGTAATCGGGCTGGGAGACCAGCAGATTGTCGACATCCACCCCGAGTTTTTTGGCGTAGGCGGGATCGAGCGCATGCTCGGCATCCACGAAGGCGGCCATGCCGCCGGTCTTTTGGGCTTGCGCCACCACCTGCAGGGCGATGGTGGTTTTGCCGGAAGATTCCGGTCCGAAGATTTCGACCACTCGCCCGCGCGGGAAGCCGCCCACGCCCAGCGCCGCGTCGAAGGAAATAGCGCCGGTTGGAATTACGGCGATGGGGACGATTTCCTTCGACCCCAGCCGCATGATCGAGCCTTTGCCAAACTGCTTTTCGATTTGCGCGAACGCCAGATCAATCGCTCTTGTTCGATCGTCAGCCATAAGAATGCGGCTCCCTTTTGAGTTATGAAGAATGTAGAAGATGCCGAAGGGCGGATTATACAACGGTATCGAAGCGAAGAAAAGGCGAATTTATACCGGTGTCGGTGGAAAAGTGCCAAAACGGAACCATAAGAGAGAACAGGGCTTCGGAGCGCACACGAGTCCCGCAATAAATGACGGCCTTCTCCGGCCTACGCGGAACGCCTCTTCTTATCCTTGATAGTCCAGACCCCGATGGCCTCTCGGCGCATGGGCTCGCCAGCCACATTCCTGACGGCGGCGGGCAGAAAAATGGGCCGGTAATGACGGCGCATGCAGACATGGCAGCGCACCAGCCGGAGCAGGAACAGGGAACACACCTTGTGCCACAGCGTCGTCGAGGACGAAGTGTAGATCTTGGAGCATCCGCAGTACGGGCAGTTTCTGAGGCTGATTCGTCGCATTTTTTCCACTGGGCAGGCTTCCGCTCTCCTACTGTCTTGGATGCCGTTCCCCGCGCCGGGGTTTTCGAGTTTCCCTGGTTCGCCAGCAGGTATTTCAACAGGCTCTAGGGAATTCACTGTATTGCGATTGCGCGGGACCGAAGGCAGAGTCGGAGGACCAGGAGATTTTGTATGTCCCCTCTGACCTTGCAGGAAGTCATCGACCGAATCAATCAGGCCCACTCTCCCTCCAGAGATCGGCAAGCTCAGAATGATCACGCCATCGACGAAAAGCATCGGCCGGAGCACTACATCCCTCGGATCACCAGGCTTTTAGCCAAGCTGATTTTCAGCACTTGAGTGAATCGCGTTTCGGCGTTGCGGGGAACACAGGCAGAATGGCCCTCTGATCTTAGCGGAGGCCTTCGACCAGGTAGAGGTCCGAGAGGTCACGCACATAAGAGTAGGCATACCAGCGTTCATCGGGGGTGATGTCGAATATGTTGGCGACGAAAACTCCCGCCCGGTCCGCCGGGACCAGTTCACGCCAGGGTTTTCTTTCGCCGGTCACCGTGTCATAACGGTATAACTTCAAGGGGACTTCCGGGCGCTCCGCTCCAATGATGTACCGCCCGCCTCCGGCGCTCCACGCCGAAGTGATATCAGGAATTTTCGCCGGAACGCTGCGCGGCTGCCCACCGTCGATGGGATAGAACTTGAAAGCATCCTTTTGCCGCGAGATGACTTCTTTGCCATCGTCGGTGGGAACGCCTTGCACGCCTTCGGGGGTTACCGGAGTGAGGGTTCCGCCGTCCATGGTGGTCAGATAGGATCGCACCTGTTTCCCCGGTTCCCGGCCGGTGATCAGCAGGTGCTTGCCATCGGGAAACCACACGGCGTAGTCATAGTCGAATCCCGGTTGCGAGAGGTTCTTCGGCGTCCCGGCGCGGGTGGGCAGCAGCCACAACTGCTGCGGCTGTCCGGGAGTAATGGAAGCCACCCACTTAAGATCCGGAGACACGCCATAGGGTGTGCCATCCCCCAGGCGGATCGCAGGCGAGCCATCGGTCGCGCGCATGTACGCCGAATACTTCTGACCTCCGCCGTCGCCTTCCTCGGAAAAGAAAATCCACTTGCCGTCGGGAGAAATACGAGTGACCAACGACCAGTCCTGCCAGCTCATATCGATTTCCGCGGTGTGGCCGGGGAAGAGCCCGGCGATTCCGCGCCGCCGGTTTTCTCGGATAAAGAGCACCCGTCCGTCGGGGAAAATATCCTGCAGCACCACCCCGCCCGCGCCCGCCCACACCAGGCGCTGATGTCCTTCGAGATCGACCGCGAACAAATTGCTGGAGAGGTGGACGCTCGAGCCGGTAAACCATATCTCCTTCCCGGAGGGCGCCCAGGCCAGGCCCCGCGCATCGGAGAAAGAACCAGTGAGCACGCGGCTCTTGCCCTGCCGGTCCACGACCATGATCGTCCCCAGGCTGTCCCAGCGAATGGGATGATGGATGAAAGCTACCATGCTGCCGTCGGGCGAAACCCGCAAGTCGCCGATCCAGCCTTGAGTTTCGTAGAGCGTCTTGCCCTGGGGATACTCCAGTTTGAAGCCGCTGTCGGTCAAGGTGCCGAGAGCCAGGGACTGGCCATCGGGGGACCAGTCGGCGTTGCCCACGGCTTCGCTTATTTCGCGCGGTGAACCGCCGGTGAGCGGCACCCGCGCCAGGGTTCCGCCTCCGGCATTCGCCATCGGCTGGATGTGGTTCAGGGTGATGGCGAGTTCGTCGTGCTTCGAAATAGCCAGGATGCTGCTGTTCTTGAAGCCGAGTTCGCGCGACTGGGGCGCGTCCGGGCGCGTGGTGTAGAGCTGCAGCGGTTCGTCACCCAGCTGCGCGCTGTACACGATGGTCTGGCCATCAGGAGAAAACCGCGCCGCTCCCACATGGCCGCCCCGGAAGGTGAGCCGGGTGAAGACCGGCGCCGAAGAGTTCCGGGCCGCATGCCCTGCCCAGAAAGCCGCCGCGGCCACCAGCAACACGACGGGAATCGCGGCCAGCCACCAGGTTCTGAACTTTCCGGCCGTCACCGGATGTGAGCCGGTCAGGGGTTTGGCCGCGCCGCTCAACGACGACAAGCTTTCCAGATCGAAGGCCAGATCGCGCGCCGACTGGAAGCGCTGCCCCGGTTCCTTTTCCAGACAGTGCCGGACAATGCGATCGAGCCCCGGCGTCACATTCAGTCCGCTCTCGTTTAACTCGGGCGGATCTTCCTTCAGGATGGCGTTCATGGTTTCGACGCCGGTGTCGCCCTTGAATGCGCGTTTCCCGGAAATCATTTCGTAAAGAATCGCGCCCAGGCTGAAAATGTCGGAGTGGTGGTCGACGGTTTGTCCCCGCACCTGCTCGGGAGACATGTAGCCAGCGGTGCCCATCACCGTGCCCGGTTGGGTGGGCGTAGGCGCGGCCGCAGTCGCGCTTTGTCCGGTGAGTCCGGCTTCGCCGATGGCTTGCTTGGCTAATCCGAAATCGAGGATCTTGATCCGGCCGTCCCTGGTGAGGAAGATGTTGTCGGGCTTCAAATCGCGATGCACGATGCCCTTGTCGTGCGCGGCCGCCAGCCCGCGGGCCAGCTCCACCGCGTACTCGGTCACGCGGCGCTGGGAAAGGGGGCCGGCGCTCATTTTTTCGCGCAGCGTCTGGCCTTCAAGCAGCTCCGAAACCAGGTAGTGCAGATCGCCCTGCGCGCCCACGTCGTGGATGGCGAGAATGTTGGGATGGTTGACCGTGCTGAGCACCCGGGCTTCGTGCTCAAAGCGCTGCAGACGGTCGGCATCGCGGGCAAAGGCTTCCGGCAAAACCTTGATCGCAACCTCGCGGGCCAAACGGGTATCGCGCGCGCGATACACCTCTCCCATGCCGCCTGCGCCGATCGACGATTGAATTTCGTACGGTCCGAGTTTCCTGCCGGGGGTAAGAGCCATCGATGGGCGCAATTATAGCCCGAGCAGCAGTCGCGCCGGATACGGCCAGACTTCGGGACGGATTACGAAGACTATTGCCGCAACGTACGCCGCTGATGACCGCGCCTGCAAGGCTGGGACCAGTCGTAACTCCTTGTAAACCAAGACGCCATTAAATCCTCATGACCGGGCCCCCAATTTTTATGTGCCGGGCGCAACCTGGTCGTAGTAACATTCGCCGCATCAGGGCCGCTTCGGCAGCCCGGGACGCCACGTCGCGTCCGGTTCCACCTTGTTCGTGGAGGGTTCATGGAGAATCGAGTCCTTGGGAATTCGGCCACTACCAGCTCACAAACTGCTGCCCGGAACCACGAAGGGCGCAATGTCTGGGTCCTGACCGCTTACGCGGTGTCAGGCCTGGCCCTGTTCGGCGTGCTGATCTACTACGTCTCGGCCTACATCACGCAATAATCGCTCCCGCTCATTTCGCGGCGTACCCGGCGGCGGATAGTTACGCCATTTCAATTCCGGGGTAAGTTCTGCGCCGGATGATCGGCCAGGTTTCATCCCGCGAAATGTGCCCCTTGGCGCTCCGTTCCGGGATTCGCGTCAAGCCCGATTTGCTCACCTGCCACCGTGCTACAATCGCGGCTTGCCCGGTGCGCGACGCCTGGCAAATTCCCCACTCAACTGAGACGCACTGACTCCTGTGGCCCATGATCCCTCGAAGACCGCTGTCACCTACGCCGATGCTGGTGTGGACATTGACCGCGCCAACCGCACCAAAAAGCGGATCAAGTATCTCGCCCACAAGACGTTCACCCGCAGCGTCCTGAGTGAAATCGGCGGTTTCGGCGGCCTGTTTGCCGTGGACAAAGCAAAGTGGGTCGACCCCATCCTGGTTTCGAGCGTGGACGGCGTGGGCACCAAGCTGAAAATCGCCTTCGAGATGGACGTCCATCACACCATCGGCGCCGACCTGGTCAATCACTGCGTCAACGACATTGCGGTGCAGGGCGCCACGCCGCTGTTTTTCATGGACTACCTGGCCAGCGGCAGAATCGAGCCGGAAGTCATCGAGAAGGTGATCGAAGGCCTGGCTGAAGCCTGCAAGCACAACGGCTGCGCCCTGATCGGCGGAGAAACCGCCGAGATGCCGGGCTTCTACCCCGACGGCGAATACGACCTGGCCGGATTCATCGTCGGCGCGGTCGAGCGGGAGCGCATTATCACTGGAAAGACGGTCGAAGTGGGCGACGTGATCCTGGGCCTGGCCTCCAACGGACTGCATACCAACGGCTACGCCCTGGCCCGCAAGCTGCTCTTCGAAGTCGGCAAATACACGCTCGATTCTTATGTAAATGAACTCAAGGGGAAGGTCGGCAACGAACTTCTCCGCACTCACAAGAGTTACTGGCCGGCGATCAAGCGCCTGGTGGATGGAGAGTGTGTCTCCGCCATGGCCCACATCACGGGCGGCGGCATCACCGAAAATCTGCCGCGCGTCCTGCCTCGCGGCGTGGCCGCCGTCATCGAGATGGGCTCCTGGCAAGTACCGCCGATCTTCGAGCACCTGCAACAACTGGGAAATGTCCCCAAGGACGAGATGTTCCGCACGTTCAACATGGGACTGGGAATGCTGCTGATCGTGCCCTCGAAGAAATTCAAGAAAGCCCAGACCGTGCTGGAGCGCGCGGGAGAGAAGGCCTTCACCGTGGGCCGCATTGTAAAAGGCGACCGCAAAGTGATGTACACCTGACCCGTGCTCATGGTTGTGCATCGCGCCCACGACCACAAAACCACACAAGCCATTGCACTAACGTGCCATTGACGAGGCGGTCCTCTGGCGTCAGTATCTCTGCGCGCCGCTCTTCGAAAGAAAAAATCCCCGTTTTTTGCAGTGGTCCCCCTCCTCTGCTCCTAGCTGCGACGCTGTTACGACCCCTGGGTTAGGCCCAACCACAGCGCAGGCCCATAGGAAGATCCGCGGTAACTCCGCGGCCACCAGCGTTTGACTCTCAACGCGTGTGCGGATCTGCGTCGGACAGCCGGCAGTCGGATCCTTCCCGTCAGTCCTGCGAAATCCGTCGGACAGGATGGGCACCATGTCGATCAAATACAGCGCGGAAGCCGATCGGCTTGAAGCGTGGGTCATCAAGAACTCAACCTGGCTGGCGTTAGGGATCATCGCTGCGGCCTTCGCGATACGGCTGGTCTACGCAGGATCCTGTTACCTCAACCCCGACGAAGCGGAACACTTCGGCGCCGCCCGAGCGGGTAGCTGGCTCGAGGCCTACAAGGCATCTCTCCTGCTCGCACACCCGCCTCTTTTCATCCTGGTCCTGCATGGGATTCTCTTCCTCGGGACGACCGAGTTGATTCTCAGGTTGCCCAGCCTGGTCGCCGGGACGGCGGCTCTGTGGCTCGCATTCGCCTGGATGCGGCGCAGCCTGGAAGAGATCGCAGCCCTCGCCGGACTCGGCTTCCTGGCTTTGTCCCCGGCCGCCATCACCGCTGCGACCGAGGTCCGCCAGTATGGCCTGCTGCTTCTCTTCGTTTGCGGTTCTCTTTACGCGACCCAGCGCACCTTCGCCGAGCGCTCGACCACATGGGCCACCGTGCAAGGACTCTTTCTGCTTGGCGCTCTCCTGACGCACTACGCCGCCGTCGTGGTGCTGGTTTCTCTCGGCCTCTATGTGTTGCTTCGGTTGGCCTCGCTCGGCTGGCTCAAGGGCGGCGCGCCCCAGGGCATCCTGATCGCGATCAGTGCGTCCCAACTTGTCCTGGCGACGCTGCTGGGCGGCTTATACCTGGGACAGATTCGCCGGTCCGCCGTCTTCACCTCCATCGGGAGCCTGGACTATCTTCAGCGCTACTATTACGGCGCGGGCCGTGAGAGCCCGCTCGGATTTGTGTGGAGAGCGGTCTCTGGGTCCTTCTACTATGCGGTCGGTCCCCGCCCGCTGGCGATTCTGTTGCTGCTGGTCTTCGTCGCTGGGGTAGCTGCCCTGCTGGCAGGTCGGACCAAGGCGCCTGGCATCACCGGGTTTTTAGTCATCTCTCCGTTCGTCGTGGGGCTCGCGGCAGCGGCCTTTCGGGTGTTCCCCTTCGCCGGTTCCCGGCACCAGGCCTATCTGCTGCCTTTCCTCGCGGTGGGCATTTCGGCGGCCGTCGCCTGGCTGCCGCGCGGGCGGGCGGTGCCGCTGTTACTGCTGGGACTCGTGGTTGCGCCAGTTTGGATTGCCCACTCCGCACCGGAGAATGACCCGCGAGTCATGCCCAGATTCGCGATGACCGAAACCATCGAGTACCTCGGCCGGACGGTTCCCAGGGGGGAACCGCTCTTTGTCGACGACGTGACCCGCGATGACTTGAGGTACTACCTCGCACGAAACGACACAAGGCTGGACGCCTGGAGCTCTAACGCGGGAATCGAGGAACGGCTCGACGGTTACCTGGTGGTCGTACCCAAAATGCGCTCGCAGACAGCTTTTCGCCCCGTGGAAATGGTCGAAGACGTAACCGACTCGGCGCGGGCCTTGGGTTTGCCAGCTGGCGATCCCTTGTGGGTCGTTTCAGCAGCCTGGAAGGAACCGTCGCTCGGCTCGCGGCTTCCGGTGGGAACGGACCACGAGGTCAAGGAATTCGGGCGAATCAGTGTGATCAGAATCGCACAAAAACGCCGATCGCTCATGTAGGGCGAATTTAGCGGCGTGAAAGAGATTGCAGATCAGTTCTACGGAACCAGGCATCTACTTGTTGAGCAGTTCGCAGTTAGCGGAACATTTCACGGTCTGCAGCTCGATTTCTGCTTTCTTGTGCGGAACCCTGGCCGCGTCCGGGACCACTACCAGCGACTGGCGTCCATCAGCGAGGTTCACCGTGCAGTCGAAGTTGAGCGCTTGAACTCCGCGCTGCTTGCATGAGGTTTTGGAAAGCGCGGAGGAAAGTGCTCCCGGGTTGTCATAGACCTGATCAGCGAGTTCGGACGGCAGCAGCGCGATCGTCATGGGGACTGGCGCCTTGATCCTGACATTCACCTGCTGCCCGTCGCGTTCCGGAGTAAGAAGGCTGTAGATCTTCGGGACGGTGGTCAGCTCATATTTCTCTCTCAGCAGGGAAAACCACTGGAACTCAGGCTGGATACAGTTCTTCACGCAGCTCCAGCTGTAATAGGTGACCTTCACGTCGTTGGGCGAGATAAACTGCCTGGTGCCACGGCCCATCACTACTTCGATCCCTGCCAGGACGGCGCGATCGGGTGTTCGTTCATCGCGAATGAGCAGCACCATAGGCCGGCTCGGCGGCAGGTGGCACTCGTAGGTCGTGCTGGTCACGTGCTCCCGCATGCAACGAAACTCAAGGCTGGTCTGACTTTCTGGATGCTGCTGCCACTCGTCCCAGTCGCTGGCGAACGCCATGGCGACCGTCACCGGTCGCCTTGCCTGAATGTCAACGTGCATGTTGCCGCCGTCCGCACTCGGGCGATACACGCGGCCCGCGTGGTAGTCCGCCGGATCGAGCTGCGAAACCTCATCGCTGGCGCGGACCCAGTCGAACACTTTGTCCTGCGCAAGCGATAGTCTGCCTAGCGCCAACAAGAGAAACCCGAGCATGCACGCTTTTTTCATAACGCCCCTGCATAATTTAAGGACAGAGAGGGCGCGGGCAACAAGCCGCATTTACCGCCTCACATAACCTTCGTAATGAGATAGATCGAGACGGACAAGCCATCCAAGCTCTGAACTTAGCGGCGGGAAATGGCTTTGCGGTAGGCGTCCGCGGTGGTGCGGTAGCAGGGCAGCATGCTTTTTTTGTCCTCGGCGCTCAGTCCCGGAGCGTCGGCTGCGTTGTGCACGTCGGGATGGGGATCCGCTTCCGGCCAGGTCATCTGCATCAGCGATTCATCGCAGGTTCGGTCCCGGCTGACCAGAAGCTTGTACACCTTCGAGTTGTCCACCCCATACTCGGACAGTCGCCGTTGATACGGAAGATAGACGTAGACCAGCTTGACCAGTTCGGTGAGATTTTTGCGCAGCCGTCGTTCGGCGATGTAAACCTCGTAGTTGGAAAAATAAGACGAGCTCGGCAAGGCCATCGCCAGGCCAATCAGACGGAGAGGCATTTCTTGAGTTGCAGGTTCGTTCTGGTCTTCGGCCCGTTGCCGCGGGTTGTCGGTTACAGACGGAGCGGCCGACGCGAGCGCTGGAGAGCGGTTCATCGCCACCTGGCGTCCCCCGTGGTCTGAGTTGCCACCGGCGCCCACCGACGGAGCAGGCGCTACACCCTGTACGCCGCTGCCCGATCCCAGACCGGAGAGCACACCGGCACGTTGACCCGCGCCGGCCCCAGCGCCCTCGAGGGATGGCGGCGGAGGCACAGCCTGCACTCCGGCGCTGGATGCTGGCCCGCCGGGGAATGTTCCGCTGGACAAATTTCGGCTGGACGACGATGTGCTGGACGACGCTCTGGACGACAAACCCGGGTGTCCGCCTTCGGTCAATTCGCCGATGCCCTGAACCGATGGCGGCGGTGGTACCACCGCGGAACCGACGCCTGACAGCACGCCCGCGCGCCCCGTCGTGAGTGTTCCGGAACCTGGGGCCGCTGGAGGCGGCACCGCCAGCGCGACCGGACTACCCAGAGTTGCTCCGGGCCCTCCCGAAATCATGCTCTGCTCGCCCACCGGCAAGCGCGGCGCGGGCGCGACCACCGCGCTCGGGCCGATGTTGATGTCCCCGAGTCGTCGCACCGCGGCCCGCACCACGGGCGCGGGCGCAACCACCGTCGCACCGGGCTCGGCCACCACTCGTCGGGAGGAAACCGCTCCCAGTTCTGGGGCCGGGGCCACGCCGGAAGCCTGCAGCAGACCGGGCCGCCGTGATGTTCCCTGGCTGAT
The DNA here is from genome assembly GCA_035632335.1 of Terriglobales bacterium. Lineage (GTDB taxonomy): Bacteria > Acidobacteriota > Terriglobia > Terriglobales > Acidobacteriaceae > JAIQFF01. Next base: position 5,398 of record DASQHA010000138.1, on the reverse strand, counting down.
CTCGGGCGGCGGGGCGACGATTGTGGCTGGACCTGCCGGCAGAGGCAATCGGAGAGACCTGCTGGTGGCGGCGAGCGGCATCTCCGGCGGCACATTCGAGGCCACCAGGTCAGGCCGGGCTGGCTCCTTCAGCTTGATCTCGGGGGCCTTGACCGCAGCCTGGGCGCGTTCTGGCGCAACATGAATCGAGCCTCCACGCGCGGACTCGGCCGGTTTCCGGTATGCCGAACGCGCCCGCGACGGGGCGCTGCGTAGCGCGGGATACGATCCCTCTGGCTTGTAGTAAGTAAGGTGGGTATTTTCGAACATGCTGCGCCGCGTGGGCTGATCGGGCGAAGTCCATACCTGGGAGACGAGCAGTACCATGGCAACCACCACCAGCTGGCCCACCAGTGTTTCCGCAAATCTCTGCCAGGGTATGTCGGTATCGAAAAAGGCTTCGCGCCAGAATGCGGCCGACCAGATTGTGGGCTCTGCGGGAGACCCAGGGCGCAGCACGTCGGCCAGGTTTCGAAAAAATACGCGATACGCCGGCTCCAGTTCAATCAGCAGCTTCAGCCGAGGCGGCGCTCCGGAGGGGGTGCTTGGCCTGGGACCGGAAATCCCGGGGGGAAGCGTTACGCCGGGCACGCCGCCCACGCGGTCCATGGTGGTCCAGTCGTATTCGCACTGGGTGCCGCAGCGCCGACACACCTGGTAGTAGCGGCCGTCGGCCGCTCGTAGCGGCCAGAAGAACTCGTGGATGCAGTCAGCAGGCATTGGCCGTCTTTGGGAAGACACACGTCCCGAAGTAACTATCATCTAGGCGTAGGCCAGGATTGGCTAGGTGACTTTAGTGCAAGAGGAACTAACTATTCTTTGAGCGCTGCCCCCGCTGACAGGAAGAGATCGTGGGGGGGCCGGCACAGCCTTCGGCTGTTCAAAGGGCAGGCGTGTCCGCCGGTTGAAAATTGAAGTTGATCTGCCGCAACCTACCGCTTCAACAAATCCACCGGCTGCTTCACATCATGCACCCGCAAATACTTTGCCAGCGCGGGATATTTCCTGGCCACAGCTTCATACATGGCATACGCCACGTGGCGGTAGGAGAAGTGTCCGGCCGGGCCGGTCCTCAGCTCCGAGATATAAACCACTTCGGCAAAATCCATCTTGAACAGGGTGCGCTTGCGGAAGCCCAGCGGAATGGCGTACTGCGAATTCTCCCGCGCCTCCGCTCCTCCCGTCGCTGCCAGTTGTTCGACCGCGCTCGCGGTGCGTTGCATCACCGAGTCGTAGTTCTGTCGCGCTCCTGCCGCCTCGAGCTCATCGGGCGCGTCGTATCCATGTCTGGTGGTGAACTCCTGGCCGATCTGAATGCAGCGGCGGTGGCGATGCATGTCGCGGAAGCCGCCGATATCCATCAGGATGTCGAAGCGGAACTGTTGCCCGGCGCAGAAGGCCCGCAGCATTTCATCGTGACGGCCGCGATTTCTCAGCCCCAGGTCGATGATCTCACGGCGAATCGGCTCGCCCGCCGCCTGCACCGCCTGGCGAATCTGCCTGTAGGAATAGTGGCTATGCTCGTAGATCAACGTGGCTGCCAGCTCGACCTCGAGCGGTTCTTCTTCCAGAAGGTCGACAGTGGGGGCCGGCGTAATCGGCAAGTCGCCCATCAGTTCGGATGCCACCTGGCGCATCGTCCTCCGGGTTTCGATCTCGTACTGGTTGGGATCGGCATACTTCACCAGGGTCGGTGCCACCCGGACTTCCCGCAACAGCTCCTGCTCGGCGCGCGCGCCCAACTCGGGCGACGCCGCCCGAATCTGCTCCACTAACTCTCGCAATGAGTCCTGGTTTACGTTGTACGCCGGCGAGGTCGCGGCGCGTTTCAGCAACTCCCCCAGCTGGCGGATTTCCTTGTGGGTATGCGAAAGCAGGTGCGACACCTGGTTTTCGAGCGTCCGCGCGTTGACAATCTCCCCCAGCGAAGTGTTGGCCGCCAGCGGGAGCAGGTAGCGGGAGATGTCGAAGGCGCGGGCTCGCAGCGTGCGCTCGTAGGCTTCCTGCTTCATCTCGGCAGGTTTCGGCGTGATGCTGGCCAGGTACAGGGACATGCGGTCGGAGAGCGCTTCGTATTCCGTGAACAGGGAATCGACCGTCTCCCGGTAGAAATCCTGGGCAGAGACCTGGGCGGGCGGATCGCTCGCCACCACACCGGCGTCACCAAAGTCGGGGACGTAGTAGCCGCTCTTCTTGAAGTCCTGATAGCGGGTGGAACGTTCCTGGCCGTCCCAGCGCTGCTCGTCGGCGACCGCAATGGCCGCGAGAATCGACAGGCGCTCGATGGCCAGCGCTATGTGCGCCAGGTCGGCAATGGAACGATGGCCATACTGGAAGTAGAAGGTGTTGAGAAACTTCTCGGCCTTCTGCTGGCTGATCTCCCGCAGCGACTCTTTCATGGAGAGCGCGGAACGAGAATACTTGGCCATAGCGTAGGCCTGGATCTCAGGCTCGACGCCGTACACGGCATAGACCTCAACGGAAGGGGCGGCGCTGGGATCGGGCACCAGGTTCGCGTTTTCGTTTTTGGAAGCGGGTTTGTCGACCACATCTGACATGAGCATCTTTTGATCCTGAACTGCGTTCCCGGCAGTTGTCCGGTTTGGGTTTAGCTTTCCCCGCCGAGGGCGAGACGCCCTCTGGACAGCCGGCAAGACGCCGGCGCTACAGAGCCGTCAGCGGCTTTGCTGGAATCTTACTGCAATGCTCGATCATGCGGGCTGAGGAAAAGATCGGCAACTTTGAGGGCCAGATTAGCGGGAAGCAGATCGTCGCGATTGCTGAGCACAATAATAGTGAGCTTGTCTTCTGGGAAACGCTGGATGGTGGTGCGAAAACCCACGGTCTCGCCGTAGTGCCACATGCGGGAGTGATGCTGATAAGGATTCAGGAACCAGCCAAACCCGTACGCCGCCGGCCGGCCATCGGGTTCCCGAACGCTGCCATCGGGTACCTGGACCGGTGTAACAGCCGGCTTCATCTCGGCCTCGCTCAGGAGGGTGTGCTGCGCGAGCGCTCGATCCCATTTGGCCAGATCGTCGAGCGACGAATAGACTCCGCCATCGCCCAGGGTGGCCGAGGTCGGGCTCTGATCCATCTCGCGCCAGGCCCCGCCTTCATGGGTGTGGCCATCAGCGCGATTCGTGACCGTATTCTTGCTTTTCTCATAAGCCACGGTCTGGTTCATTTCCAACGGGACGAAAATCCGGTCGTGAAGAAATTGACCGAACGGCTGACCGGAAACTCTCTCTACCACCATGCCCAGCACCACATAGCCGGAGTTGCTGTATTCCCACTTCGTGCCCGGCGGAAATTTTGTGGTTTTCTGCCGCTGCAACAGTTGCAGCACGCCGGCATCTTTAATCTGGGGGGCCTCTTCCGGCGGAGTGCCGGGCGCGGGCGCGGCCATCAGGTCTTCGTAGTCCAGCAGTCCGGAAGTGTGGTTCAGCAGATTGCGAATGGTGATCGATTTCCCGTAGTCAGGAAAGCCGGGGAAAATGTCGGTGAGCCGGTCTTCGTAATGCAGCTTGCCATCGTGGACCAGCAGCATGACAGCCATGGCCGTGAACTGCTTGGTGCACGATGCCAGGCGGAAATTGGTGTGCGCGTCGATCCTGTTCAACGAACGCAGATTGGATACGCCATAGCCACGCGTGAACACGGCCACCCCGTCCTTGATGACCAGCACGGCCGCGCCGGGTTCATGAGTCGATTTCAGGCCGTCAAAAATGTGATCGATCTGTTCTTCCGGCACGCTATGTTCGGCCAGGCAAACGGGCAGCGCGGCGACACCCAACAGCCAGCACGCAGCCAGCAGGAGTCCGGCCTTAGCGCGCAAACGAAAGCTCCCGCCAGGCCGCTTCACAGGGAACTCCGGGTGTTGTTGTTCGACAATCAAGGCTTGATTCCTGCTGCGGCCATCATCCGCCCCGTGACTCCCTTTTCCGCACGATAGGAGAACAACAGGGCGGTGCGGCATGAAGTGCACAGCGGCGAGGCGCTGATATTTTTCGCCGCGACTCCCGCCGCGAGCAACTGGCCGCGGTTCGCCTCCACCAGATCGAGGAAAATCTTCTTCGGCAACTCGCTGTGGCCGGGAGCACGAGCCGTCAGGAACAGCAACGGATATTTTTCCCGGACCGGGTCCGATTCCTCGACTTCATGAAACAGTCTGCTGCCGTACTCGAACTGGGATTCGAAGTGGGTGCGCACCTCGGGACCGACCGCATAGCAGCAGGCATGAACTCCGGGGCCGATGGCCGCGCGGATATCTCCGGGCCGGGTGCCGAACCAGCGCCGCATCTCGCCCACGCCTTTCTCCACGATACGTTTCACGGTCCCGCGCCATCCCGCATGAAATACGCCCACTGCCCGGCGTTTTGAGTCCGCGAGAATGACCGGCAGGCAATCGGCGGTCAGAATCGCGAGCAGCAGACCGGGGGTCCGGGTGATCAGTCCGTCGCCGGTGAGACTGGTTTCGGGGACTTCGGAAACGCAGTGAATAAGGTCAGAGTGAATCTGGCGCAGCGTGACCAGCGGCCACTCGCGCCCCTTTCGGATAGCCCCCAATCGACGGAGAAAAGCGGCCCGATTCTGTTCAACCACTCGCTTCGTATCTTCCGCGGTAAATCCGAGATTCAGGCTGCGCTTGCCATAAGCCCGGGAAAATCCGCCTGGCCGGGTGCTGAAGCCATGAATGAGCCAAGGCAGGCGCGCCAGAGAATCGGCGTGAAGAATCTGGCTTTGGGATTCCCGGAGGGTTTTCAACGGCACCGCAACATCTTAGCAACGTTATCCGCCATGTGTAATCCGGCTATTGCACTAATATCAGATGTTAAATGAATGCAACGGGCGTCTCGCCCGCTCCGCGTATAATTCCGCGCTGTGCTAATTCAAGCATTTGATACTCAGACATTTCAGGAGATCCGGTAAATGCGTGTCCTTATTGTGACTGTTGCGTTGCTGTGCGCGCTGGCTGCTGGAGGCGCGGCACAGCAGAGTTCGTCGAACGACGCCCCTAAAGAGAAGAAGAACAAGAACACGGAAACAGCAGCCAAAAGCCCGGAGAAAAAACCAGCCCAATCCGCCGAGAGGGCAGAACCCAACCCGCCGTCGGAAGAGCCCAAGGCTACAGCTCCCAAGCCGGGAGCCGATAAAGATAAGGAAGAGTTCGACGTCTCCGAAGTGCCTCCGGTGGTAACGCACCATCAGATTACGGTGGACGGCAAACTGCTGAAATACACCGCCACCACGGGCAGGCTCCCCCTCAAGCGCGGCGACGGCAAGATCGAAGCCGAGATGTTTTTTGTGGCCTACACGCTGGACGGCCAGGAAACCGAAAAAAGGCCGCTGACGTTTG
>DASQHA010000137.1:0-4554 GCA_035632335.1 Terriglobales bacterium | reverse complement strand
TAACTTTATGGTCCTGAAAGTGGCGCCTCCCCTGGTGGTGACGGATGATCAGATCGACGAGTTTGTTGCGGCGATCCAGCAAGTCGTTGAACAGGCGCATTCGTCAACTGCGTTCTGGTCTGAAGCGCTGGGACTCGCGCGCAGAGCCATCCGCATTTAACTTCGTTCGATAACTTCGGCAACGCGAGCAAGGGAGCGTTGCAACAAAATTCATTTACAGACTTAATTGAAGGTTGAGACGGATGCAAATTGCCAGCGCCGCTAGCGCTTTCCCGAAACACTACTACTCACAAGAGACGCTCTTTGCGGCGCTAGCACAGTACTGGGGTGACCGGCTGGCCAAGCCTGAGGTGTTGCGCCGGCTGCACAAGAACTCGGCGGTGGATGGCCGCTTTCTTTCTCTTCCTATTGAGGAGTACCCGAAGCTGCGGAGCTGGGGCGAGGCGAACGACCACTGGATTCGGACAGCGCAGGAGCTGGGCCAATGCGCGATCAGCCGGGCGCTGACGGTTGCGGGTCTGGACGCGCGCGATATCGGCGCGCTTTTTTTTACATCCGTGACCGGGATCTGCAGCCCCTCGATTGATGCACGGTTGGTCAACCGCATGGGACTCTCGCCGAACATTCGCAGGATTCCGATCTATGGTCTGGGCTGCGTCGCCGGAGCGGCCGGGATCGCCCGCGCGGCGGATTACGTGCGCGCCTATCCCGATCAGGTGGCGGTGATCCTGGCGGTGGAGCTGTGTTCGCTGACTTTGCAGCGCGAAGACATGTCAATGGCCAACCTGATCTCTTCCGGACTATTTGGCGACGGCGCAGCTGCGGTTATCGTCGCCGGGAGCGAGTGCGGTTTGAACGGATCGAAGATTAGCGGACCCAGAATTCTGGATACGCGATCGGTCTTCTATCCTGGGACCGAGGAGATGATGGGTTGGGAGGTGTCGGAGAAAGGATTTAGGATCGTGCTTTCGCCCGAGGTCTCTAATTTGATTCAGCAACAACTGGGCGGCGATGTTGACCGATTCCTTGCAGACCTGGGACATAGCCGGAAGGACGTCGGCAGCTGGGTGCTGCATACCGGCGGACCAAAAGTATTGCAGGCCACAGCATCGGCTCTTGGACTGGAGAACGGCCAACTCGCAGCTTCGTGGGATTGCTTGCGGCGGATGGGAAATTTGTCATCGGCTTCAGTGCTGGTGGTGCTTGAAGAGGTAATGAAGAACCGCCGGCCGGCTCCGGGTACGCTGGGTGTTCTCGCGGCCATGGGGCCGGGTTTCTGTTCAGAATTGCTGGCGCTTGAATGGTGAAGACGTGACGGACGTTTTTGTGATCGGGGGAGGTCCGGCGGGCATCGCCGCGGCTCTGGCAGCGCGACAGCGCGGGCTGGAGGTCACGGTGGCCGACAGCTGCAGCCCACCTATCGACAAGCCTTGTGGCGAAGGCCTGATGCCAGATGGTCTGTCCGCGCTGCAAAAGCTGGGCGTGAGCCTACCGCCCATGGAGGCACATCGCTTCCGGGGCATCCGCTTTGTCAGTGGCGAGTTTTCTGTAGCCGCAGTGTTCCCTAACGGGTCTGCCTACGGAGTGCGCCGCACCAGCCTGCATCGCATCATGGTTGAGCAGGCGGAACGGGTAGGCGTGCGATTCCTGTGGCGAGCCGTGGTGACCGGGCTCCAGAGCGATGGCGTCTTGGTAAAGGGACAGCTGGTCCCTTCGCGCTGGATCGTTGGCGCGGACGGCAGCGGCTCACGGGTGCGGCGCTGGGCGGGACTGGACGTGCATCAGAAGATGGAACAGCGGTTCGCCTTCCGCCGGCATTACCGCGTGGCGCCGTGGGCCGAGTTCATGGAGTTGCACTGGGGAACAAGGTGCCAGATCTATGTGACGCCGGTCGCCGCGGATGAGGTGTGCGTCGCGCTGATCTCAAGGGACCCCGGGCTGCGCCTGGAAGAAGCTATCAGCGAGTTTCCTGAAGTTGCGGAGCGGCTGCGAGGCGCTGAATATGGATCAGCCGAGCGGGGCGCGATATCGGTAACGCGGAGGCTGGCGCGTGTCTGTAATGGGCGGGTAGCACTGATCGGCGATGCCTCCGGCGGAGTGGACGCGATCACGGGTGAAGGGTTATGCCTGGCCTTTAAGCAGGCTGATCTGCTGGGCACATGCTTGGCGTCAGGAAATCTGGCGCCTTATCAAGCAGGTCACCGGGCACTGGCACGGCGTCCTGCGATGATGGCTCGGCTGATGCTTTTATTGGAACGGCGTGAGCGCCTGCGTCGCCGCGTGATGCGCGCCTTTGTGGCCGAGCCGAAATTGTTTGCCCGCTTGCTGGCGACGCATGTGGGAGCTGTGTCCGCGATGGATTTCGCCGCCAATGGATTGGCGCTGGGCTGGAAACTACTCTCAGCGTAGAGCGCACCGAGGAGGAACGATTCCGTGAAGCTATTGAACGTAAGACGCGGTGGGATTTTGGCGGCAATTTGCCTGCTCTGGGCTGGCCTGGCGGCAACCGCCGGCGCCCAGCAGATGGTCCTGAAGGGCGATCCAGCACAAGCAGTGGCGGATTTCACTTTGAGCGATCCGCTGCATACCGTCCATGGCAGCTTCCAGGGCAAGCGAGCTGAAATTCACTTTGATCCCGCATCGGGAAAGATCAGCGGAGAAATTGTGTTCGATGCGACCACGGGCAAGAGCGGAAGCACCGATCGTGACAAGAAGATGCACAAGGATGTGCTGGAGAGCGCTCGCTTTCCCGAGATCTCATTCCGGCCCGACCGCGTGGACGGCAAGGTTGCCGCGACGGGGGCCTCCACGGTGCAGGTGCATGGGATGTTTGGGATTCACGGCGCGGAACACGAGGTCACGATACCCGTCACGGTCAAGCTGGAGGCAGACCATTGGGAAGCAACCGCAAAGTTCCCTGTCCCCTATGTGAAGTGGGGCATGAAGAATCCGAGCATTTTGTTTTTGCGCGTGGGCAGCTCGGTGGATATTGATTTCCGCGCGGCAGGACTCCTCGCGCGGCCGTAAAACTGGCCATCTGACCGCAGCTCTGTCCAGAGATGACACGCGGGTTCCCTTCCCTTAGAATCCAAGGTTTATGTCAACGAGCCAGGTAGCGATTAGTGCGAGCCCGCGCAAGAGACGATGGATTCTCAGAATTTTCATAGCCATGGTTCTGCTGGTGGTCCTGCTGATCGCGGGGCTCGGCGTGGCGATCTACCGCGCGGGACACGCTTCCCTGGCACAGATGGATGGAACGATCGCTGTCCCTGGGCTGAAAGCGCCTGTGACTGTGGTGCGCGACGCTCAGGGTGTCCCGCACATGACGGCGGCGAACCTGGAGGACCTGTTCTTTGCCCAGGGCTACGTTACGGCACAAGACCGGCTATGGCAGATGGACATGACGCGCCGGCTGGTGGGCGGCGAGTCGGCGGAGATTCTCCCGCAGTCTACCGGCAACTGGCTACAGCGTGACCGGCGGCAGCGCATCCTGCGCATGCGGGTGACGGCGGAAAAGATTGCGCAGCAGCTTCCCGAACGCGACCGCAGGTTCTTTGAAGCATACGCACGCGGCGTGAACACTTATATAGAGCAGAACCGCGGGCACTTGCCTCTGGAGTTTCGCGTGCTGCGCTATGCGCCCAAGCCGTGGACGGTGACGGACTCGGTGCTGGTGGGCATCGGGATGAGCCAGCTTTTGAATCCGCAGTACGAAACGGAATACTGGCGGGGCAAGCTGGCGGACCAACTCTCTCCAGAGTTGATGGCGGACCTCTACCCGGTGGGTTCCCCGAGAGACCATGCCCCGGGCGATGATGGGACTGTGGGTGCACAGGCAGGTGCGGCCTGGCCACGGGATCCTTCTCCACGGATGGCGTCTGTGGTCCACACTCTAAGAGGTTTGTCAGCTGATTTATCGAAGGACCGCGACGGGTGTGAGGCGTGCGCGGCGGGATCGAACAACTGGGTGGTTTCCGGCGCGCACACGGTCTCCGGCAAGCCGCTGCTCGCCAATGATATGCACCTGCCCCACGGGGTGCCTGGTATTTGGTATGAGGTGCAGCTGCACTCGGGCGACTTCAATGTAGTGGGCTTCAGCCTGCCGGGAACGCCGTACGTGGTAGTGGGCCACAACCAGCGCATCGCCTGGGGCTTTACCAATTTGAATCCGGATGTCCAGGACCTTTTTGTTGAAAACTTCAATGCCAAAGGCGAGTACCAGACGCCCAAGGGATGGGAGAAACCTGAGGTAGACCATGAGGTTATCCATGTAACCGGCAGGCCTGACATAGTGTTGGATGTACTGGTAACACGGCACGGGCCGGTGATTTCCAGCTTCTTTCCCGGCGAGACGCGCAGGCTCGCGCTGCAGTGGCTGGTGTATGACACCAAGGCGATTACCATCCCCGTCTTTGACCTGGATACGGCCCAGAACTGGGAGCAATTCAGGGCGGCGCTTTCAAGGTTTACTACGCCTTCGCAAAACGTGGTGTACGCCGACGTGGACGGACACATTGGCTATCAGGCCATGGGTTTTGTTCCGGTGCGGGCGTC
>DASQHA010000136.1:0-11871 GCA_035632335.1 Terriglobales bacterium | reverse complement strand
CGGGGCGGGGTCCCGCCGCCCCTCTGAACGCGGAGGGCGAGACGCCCACCGGACAGCCGGCACGCCGGCGGTACGGGAGCCTGGAGATTTCAATGCCATCATGTGTCCGCTGCGGTCGCGAATTACCATCCACTTCCGGAGCGGACACCGATCCGCTCTGCCGCGATTGCCGCGCCGACCTGGATTTCGCCGCTCCCTCACGTGAAACTCCGGCTTCTCCGCGGCCGGTCCGCCTCAGCCGGCCGTTCCTGTTGACTCAGGTGATTGTCGGCATCAACGTTCTCGTCTTCCTGGGCATGGTTTTCTCGGGCGTGTCCTTCGTGTCCCCCACCAGCCAGCAACTGGTGACGTGGGGCGCGAACTTCGCGCCCTTGTCGCTGGGGGCGCAACCCTGGAGAATCCTGGCCTCGAACTACGTCCACATCGGGATCATCCACATTTTTTTCAATATGTGGTGCCTGTGGAACCTGGGGAGGCTGGCGGAACAGATCTTCGATCGCTGGTCCTACCTGCTGGTGTACACCGCCAGTGGGATCGCCGGCAGCCTGGTCAGCCTGTGGTGGCATCCGCAGGGCATTGGCGCGGGAGCTTCGGGAGCCATCTTCGGTCTTGCCGGCGGGCTGATCGCGGTGCTGTACCTGGGAAAACTTCCCATTCCCAAGGCAGCAATCAGGCCCATTCTCAAGAGCCTGATCATGTTCGCTGCCTACAACCTGTTTTTCGGCCTGGTGCCGGGTATCGACAACTCGGCCCATCTGGGAGGCCTGGCGACCGGCCTTGGCTTGGGCGCGATCCTGGCGGGAAGCATCACTCAGCCTCCCGAAATTCGCGCCCGCCGCCGGAATTACGTGCTGGTAGGGACAACGTTGCTGTTCCTGGTCGCAAACACCTACCTGAGGCAGAGAACCGGAAAGCTGGAATCGGGCCGGTTCCTCCCCGATACCAGCGGACGTTCACAGCCGGCTCCTTCACCGCAAAGTCCCCCACCATGACCTCGGCGCGAGATTAACCGGAAACTAGAGCCGCCTCTTTCTTCCCTACTGCGAAGCTTTTTCTTCGTCCACGTCGTCGTCGCTCACCAGGTCTGCCGCATGTCCGCGGACAGAATAGGTGGACTTCTGGTTTTCATCGGGCGCGAAAGTCACCCGGACTGGCCGGCGCTCCCATACCGGCGCAGGACACTCTGAGTCGGGCGCGTCATCTCCGCCGGCCTCGCCCAGAGGTTTTTTCAGGACGGGTTTTCGGCGTCCCACCTGGAACACGATGGCGAAACGTTTCTTGCCGTCATCGGACACGCCGCAGTAGGCGGCGTAATCGCGATACCAGCTGGCCACGGAATAGTAAGGATCAAATTCCGGCAGGGCGATCGACGCAATGTGCCCCGTCATGCGATCGACCAGCAACCAGCCTCCGCGCTGCCACACCCAGCCGGGCGTCGCCGCCGGGTCGCCGGGCAAGGCATCGTTCACCCGCAAGGCGCGACGCACGACGAACAGGCGCTCGGTAATGTCATGGGCCGCGCCCAGGGTAGATTCGTGGGCCCGCCCATCCACATAGAGAGCGCGCATCTTCAATCCGGCGCATTCGGTTTCTGACGGTCCCGCGCACCATCGGATGGTGGTTCCTTTGCCGAAGCTTATGACGTGCGGCTTGGCGGCGCCCAGCGCGGATCCTGGGAGCATTGCAGAAGCAAGAAGAATCCAGAACGAGACACGAAGCATGTAGCCAGACTATGCATGCCGAAGCTCCCAGAACAAGGTCATGCGACACACCCAGCGCAACTTTGTTCCTAATCGGGACGCCGCAGGACGCCATTCGTGGCCGTCAGCCTGAACCTTCGTGCCCTTCGTGGTTCATGCATTTGGCCTCGATCATGAGTTCTTCACCCTCGAAGAAATCGTTTACAATAGTGACTGTCACCTCCGGCGGTACGATGACCCTCCCGCAGAAACCACCGACAACCATTTCTTCGCGTCCGGTGTCTTACAAAGACATGGGGGAAGTGTCGGCCCGCAGGTCTCCGCCGCGAATTCTGGTGGTGGACGACAACCAGGACATCATGGGGCTGATGCAGGAACTGCTGGCCACCCACGGTTACGACGTGGTCGCGGTCCCGGATGCGATTCACGCCGAAGCTGAAATCCTGCGCCACCCTCCCGACCTGATTCTTTCGGACGTCGTCATGCCCGGCAAGTCAGGCTACGAATTGTGCCGGGAAATGAAAGAGAACCCCGCCACCCGCCTGATCCCGTTCGTTCTGATCACCGGCCTGACCGATCGTCAGGACCGGGTGCTGGGAATTGAGTCGGGGGCCGACGATTTCCTGCACAAGCCGATTTTTCCCGAGGAACTGTTTGCCCGGGTCAAATCTCTGCTCAAGCTGAAAGAGTTTACCGACGAACTGGAGACCGCCGAATCGGTGCTGTGCACCCTGGGTCTGAGCGTGGAGAGCCGAGACCCGTACACCGAAGGCCACTGCGACCGCCTGGCGCGGCATGCCAGCAACCTGGGAAGGTACCTCGGCCTCGGCCCGGAATCCATCGTCGCCCTGCGCCGCGGCGGCTATCTGCACGATCTTGGCAAGATCGCGGTTCCCGATGAAATCCTGAAAAAAGGCACGAACCTGACCCCGCAAGAGTGGGTCATCATGAAACAGCACCCGGTCACCGGCGAGACCATCTGCCGTCCGCTGAAGTCGCTGCGCCTGGTGTTGCCCATCATTCGCAGCCATCACGAACATTCCGACGGCAGCGGTTATCCCGACGGCCTGCAGCGGGGCGAAATTCCGCTGCTGGCGCGGGTGCTGCAAGTGGTGGACGTCTACGACGCCCTGCGGACCGCTCGACCCTATAAGCTGGCGCTCAGCCATGAGCAGGCCGCCGTCACCATGCAAGAAGAAGCCCGCTCCGGATACTGGGACGAACAGCTCACCCACGAATTCTTCTCCATGCTGGAAAAACAGCAGCAAGTCGCCTGAGTCTTTGGTAGCGCCGGGACGCCGGCGCTACTGAACAATAACGATGTAGGCACGAGCGCCCCGCTCGTGCGGCGGCGCCACTGACGATTCCGCACGAGCGCGGGGCTCGCGCCCACATGACTACGAAGCCGAGACCGCTAACCCGAGTTCCTTAGGCAGGGGCACAACCGTGATACCTGTCCCTTTCTGGTAGCCGAGCGTCAGCTCGGCGGCACATTGATTGCACAACCAGAAAAATTCGATGCGACGTGAGGCCTTCTTCGCTTCGTGGACCGGGGCGGAGGCAAGAATTTCGACGCTGGTGTCCAGGCGGAACAGCTTTCCCTGATGCAGATAAAGAAAAGTGGCCGGGCAGCCCGGGTTGGCGCATTTGGAGAGCATCTCTGCCTCCTCGCGGGCGGAAAAATATTATTAAATGAATGCTACTCCTGAAGCGCGGGCGCGCAGCCCTTCCAGCAGAAAAAGTTTTGTGGAAATCGCCTGGCCAGGTTCATTTTGAACTTGTTCCTGGTAGCGCCGGCCTCCGGCCGGCCCGATGGGCGGGACGCCCACCAGGCAGCCGGCGCTGCCGAGCAAGAACGATGTAGGTGCGAGCGTCCCGCTCGTGCGGCAGCGCCGCTGACGATTCCGCACTAGCGAGGCGCTCGCGCCTACATGTCCAAGTCGGCGGGTCCATTAATGGGATCGCCGATCAGCTCGCGGCTTTTTGCCCCGCGGGCTTTGCCCGCTCCCGCACCGCTTCGGCGATTTTCTTCCCCATCGCGGACGTACTGAGAACGCTCTCGCCCGGCTGCGCCAGGTCTTTGGTTCGCGCGCCTGCCGCCAGCACGGCGGCCACTGCCGATTCGACACAGGCCGCTTCGGTTTCGAGCTTGAAGGAGTAGCGCAACAGCATCGCCGAAGCCAGAATCGCCCCCACGGGATTGGCAATGCCTTGCCCGGCAATGTCGGGCGCGGAACCATGCACCGGCTCGTAGAGGCCGACCGTTCCGCCAATGCTGGCCGACCCCAGCATGCCCAGCGATCCCACGACCGCACCCGCCTGGTCCGAAAGAATGTCGCCAAACATGTTTTCCGTCAGTACAACATCGAAATCCGCGGGCCGCGCTACCAGGGCCATGGCCGCCGAATCCACATACATATGGTTCAGCTTGACGTCGGAATACTGCTGTCCCACCTGGGTGACCACCTCGCGCCACAGCCGGGAGCAATCGAGAACGTTGGCTTTGTCCACGGAGGTCACTTTGCGGCGGCGCGAGCGCGCCAGCTCAAAACCTACTTTCGCGATGCGCTCAATTTCAGCCTCACCGTAACGCATGGTGTCGATCGCCACGCGGTTGCCGGCAGGACCCTGCGTGCTGCGCGGCTCCCCGAAGTAAATGCCTCCCAGCAGTTCGCGCACGATCATCACATCGGTACCCCGCACCAGGTCCGCCCGCAGCGGAGAAGAGCCTTCCATCCCGGCGAAGCACGCCGCCGGCCGCAGGTTGGCAAACACACCCAGTTCGCGCCGTAACCGCAGCAGCCCGCTCTCCGGCCGCAGATGGCTGGGGAAACTATCGAACGACGGGCCTCCGACGGCTCCCAGCAGTACTGCTCCGGAAGCCAGGCAGGCCTGCAGCGTCTCCGCTGGGAGCGGGTCTTTGCTTACCAGAAGAGCGGCGCCCCCGACCGGCTTGCGCGTGACCATGAGCTTGTGGCCAAAAGTTTCAGCAATCGTTTCCAGAACGCGGACGGCTTCGTCGGTAACTTCCGGTCCGACACCGTCGCCGGGAAGGGCGGTGAGGTTGAGGAACATGGGGTTGTATTGTATGTCCGGAAAGGCCTGCGAGGAAAACTGAGATGGGCGAAGTAGCAGCTTCGCAACGAGGAAACTGTCATCGGTACCAGAGCGACAGCTTCGCATTGAGAGGAAACTGTCATCCTGAGCGGAGCCGCAGCTTCGCATTCGCGAAGCTGCCGCGTAGTCGAAGGAGCCCTATGAGCTTTGCGGGTGCGCTGGAGAAATCGGCAGAGGACAAAGCCCTGGATATTCCATACCCACCTTGGCTGCGATGGGGCCTTCGACTCCTCCACCCATTCGCGAATCCAGCGCCGGCTGCTCGCGGGCGAGTCGCCCGCGGCCACACCTGGCTGTCCGGCGGGCATCCTGCCCGCCCATCGGGCCGGCGGGACACTGGCGCTACAGGGTTAGAACTGATTCGCCCTGGGACTTTGTTCTCGGATACGCCGTTGCTCCACGCACCTGCTGAATTAATTCCAGCAGATGATGTTCCTCCACGTGCTTGATCGTGTCCGCAAGCACCACGAATCTGCGATAGATTTCATCCAGCTCGCGACGATTGAACTGGAACCCAAGTTGCTCGCAGCGCAGTCCCAGCGCATGACGCCCGGAGTGCTTGCCCAGCACCAGGCGGGAATCCGGCACGCCCACCGATTGGGGAGTCATGATTTCGTAGGTCAGCGGGTTTTTCAGCATGCCGTCCTGATGGATGCCGGCCTCATGCGCGAACGCATTGCGTCCGGTCACCGCCTTGTTGGGCTGTACCGGCACACCCGTGATTTCACTCAGCAGCTGGCTGGCCGGGAAAAGCTGTTCGCTGACCACGCCGGTCTGGTACGCATACCGGTCAGGCCGGACCCGCATGGCCATCACGATTTCTTCCAGTGACGCATTACCTGCCCGCTCTCCGATGCCGTTGATGGTGCATTCCACCTGGCGCGCCCCGGCGGCGATCGCGGCCAGCGAATTGGCCACCGCCAGCCCGAGATCGTTGTGACAATGCGCGGAGATCGCCACCTTCTCAATGTCCCGCACGCGCTGGCGAATGCTTTGAATGAGCTCGCCGAATTCCACCGGCATGCTGTAACCGACCGTGTCCGGGATATTGAGGGTGGTGGCTCCCGCTTCCACTACGGCATCGAGGACCTGGTACAGAAATTCGTGATCCGTGCGGGTCGCATCCTCGGGCGAAAACTCCACGTCCCCGCAAAACGATTTCGCCAGGCGGACCGCATCGCGGGCCTGTTCCAGGCACTGCCGCCGCGAAATCTTGAGTTTGTATTGCAGGTGAATGTCGGAGGTAGCCAGGAATACGTGGATGCGAGGCCGGGCAGCTCCCTTGACCGCCTGCCAGGCGCGCTCGATGTCCGGCGCACAGGCGCGGGCCAGGCCGGCAATGATGGGACGCCGGATGGTGGCCGCAATGGCCTGCACCGCCGCGAAGTCGCCTTCTGAAGCGATGGGGAATCCGGCTTCGATGATGTCCACGCCCAGGCGGTCGAGCTGATGCGCCAAACGCAGCTTTTCCTGCACGTTCATGCTGCACCCGGGCGACTGCTCGCCATCGCGCAGGGTGGTGTCGAATATCCTGATCCGCGCTCGTTCCATGCCCCGGACCTCCCTCAGGTACGGGCCCATGCTAGCTGGAACTCGGGCTACAGGAAATCTTATAATTATTGTACTAACATTAGATTGTCTTCTTATATAAGCCATGCTAATAATAACTGTAGAGTCCTTAAGGCAGCCGATATGGATCTGGGACAGTTGGAAGTGTTTCTGGCGGTGGCGCGGGAGGGAAAATTTTCCCGCGCCGCGGAAAAGCTGCATCGCACCCAGTCGGCGGTCAGCCAGTCGATTCACAAGCTGGAAGAAGACGTGGGCGAGCGCCTCTTCGACCGCTCGTCGCGCGACGGCCTGCTGACCGATGCCGGGCGCGTCCTGCGGGAGTATGCCGAGCGCCTGCTCAACCTGCGCGACGATGCCAGCGGCGCCCTGGGGGAACTGCGCCAGTTGCATCGCGGCAAGCTCAGCATCGCCGCCAACGAATTTACCGCCCTCTACCTGTTGCCCGTGCTGGCCGAGTTCCGCCGCCTGCATCCCATGGTCGGTATCGCGGTGCAGCGCTCGCTGGGCAGCCACATTCCCGGCGACGTGCTGCGCCACAATTCTGAACTGGGCGTCCTCACTTATGATCCGCTGGAGCCGCAGCTCCACTCCATCGTCGCTTACCTGGACGAATTAATATTCGTGGTGCCGCCCACCCACCCCCTGGCCGGGGAAGCCCAGGTCAGTATCCGCCAATTGGGCGCGGAGTCGTTTGTCGCCCACATCGTGACTTCGCCCTATCGCGAAAAAGTGATCCAGGCATTCAAGCGCCACAAGACGCCGCTCCACATGGACATCGAGCTGCCCACTCTGCAGGCCATCAAGCGCTTCGTCGCCATGGGCAACGGGGTCGCGCTTCTGCCCGCAATCAGCGTGGAGAGTGAACTGGCGCGCGGCGAACTGGTGCGCATTACGGTGCGCGAACTGCGCCTGCATCGCAAACTCCGGCTGGTCTATCGTCAAGCCGCCAGCTTGTCGCACGCCGCCCGCGCCTTCCTGAAGGTGGCGGAGGCTTTCGCGCGAGAACGCCGCGGCCCCTACCGCTTCCACCGCGAACACTGAAGACTCCATGTAGGCGCGAGCGCCCGCGCTCGTGCGGCCGCGCCACGAACCACGTGGGGACAGCCGCCCCGGCTGTGCGGTCGAGCCAAGTTCGACAGATGTTAGCCGCCGCAAAAAATAGCAGAGCTCCGCTCCGCCGGACAGCGGAGGGCGGCTGTCCCCCATGGCTCGTGATAACTTTGC
Organism: Terriglobales bacterium; assembly: GCA_035632335.1. Lineage (GTDB taxonomy): Bacteria > Acidobacteriota > Terriglobia > Terriglobales > Acidobacteriaceae > JAIQFF01. Next base: position 4,261 of record DASQHA010000136.1, on the reverse strand, counting down.
GCGCGAGCGAGCGCTCGCGCCTGCACAACCACGCTCCCGGACCTCACATCTAACCCGGCATGAGAACTGTTCTGCCTAAGCTCACCACTATCGGGTTCATCCTCCTGCTGCTGCCGGGCGCCGCCCTGGCTCAGATCCCCACGCGGGGCAACGTCTTCTTTGGATATTCCTATGGCAGCGCCGATTTTTCTTCCAATGGCCGAACCAACCTGAACGGCTGGAACGGATCGCTCGAGGGCAAAGTCCTGCCCTGGGTGGGTTTCGTGGCCGATTTCAGCGGCCTCTATGGCACGCAAAATATCCCGGCCGTTCCCGCCTTCAGCGCCGATACGAGGATGAACACCGTGGTCCTGGGCCCACGCGTGTCCGTAGATGTGGGAAAATTCACGCCCTTTGCCGAGGCGCTATTCGGAGCTTCGCACATCCATGAGACTGCCACCGGCTTTTCCGACTCCGATACCTCGTTTGCCACCGCGTTGGGTGGAGGCATGGACTACCGGCTGATCCACGGCATTGGCCTGCGCGTGCAAGGCGACATGTTGCAAACGCGTTTCTTCAGTAACACGCAGAACAATTTTCGCTTGTCTACGGGAATTGTTCTGCATTTTTGAAAGCGGGCGAGGGACCAGGCCTAGGAGGCGGCCTCAGCCCACACTCTCGTATTCGGCCGCTTCGACAAGATCCGAGTTGTCGACGAGTTCGGAAAGGCTGGAGTCCTTCGCCCTGTCCTGACTGGCCTCACTGGGCTCACGGTATTGGTGGATGCGAACCCCCTCGGAATCAACCGTAATGTATGTCGGCGGAAAATCCGTCCAGCTGCCGGAGTTGTAGTAGGCCACGCCCTCGCGTTCGCGGAATTGTGCCTGGTGGGTGTGGCCGCAGAAGACCCGGTCGGCGTGGCGCATCCGCGCATGCAGGATGGCGCCTGACGCCACCTTCTCCGAAAGCCGCAACCAGCGGGCATTCAACCGGTCCAGAAAGCGCGAAAAGCGCTTGCCCTTGAAATCGAGCTTTTGCAGTTGCAGATGCAGCAGCGTCCCCACCGTGCTGAGGAGCAGGTTGTTGACCGCAAACCGGTCGAACTGGTGGCCGTGGATGGCCAGGTGGCGGCGTCCCTCGAACTCCCACTCGTATTCTTCGTAGACTTTCACCCCGACCAGGTGCGACATGATGTTGCTCAGCCCGCGATCGTGGTTGCCCTCGACCCACACCACTTCAATCCCGCGCTTGGGATTGGAAAGTTTGCGAATGTAACCCAGGAACTTCCAGTGGGGCTTGGTGAGGCGGCCAAAGTTGAGGTCGGAAAAAATGTCGCCCAGCAGGATCAGCCGGCGAAAACGGTTCTCCCGCAGCATCCGCGTGGCCTGTTCCGCGCGGCTGATCTCCGATCCCAGGTGCAGGTCGGAGAGGATGAGCGTGTCATGGACGGCGGAACTCATCACCTGAGTTGTAACAAACCAATGTTACGAGGTGATGAAAATTGCACAAATAATAGTGCACGGTCCGTGTGGGGCGGGCACTCTTGTCCGCCGCTTTTGAAGTTGATTTTGCTCTGGATTTCGGACACAAAACTCAAAGGCGACGGACAAGAGTGTCCGCCCCACATATTCATCTCAGCTTACTTTGAGGCCGGGGGAACGTACTCTTTGGGCGGGGCCGCGCCTTCGCCGAAGAAGTATTGCTCCATCTGCTTGACGATCGCGGTCTGGTCTTCGCGGCGGGCGGGGTTCAGCCGGTACTCGTTCAGCAGCATCTTGCAGAATTCCGTCCATCCCTTCCATGCTTCCAGGGAGACGTTGTCGTAAACTTTCTGGCCCAGTTCCGTGTCGAACGGAGGCTCATCCAGGCCGGGGAGCTCCTTCTTCAGCTTGACGCAGAAAACCATGTGCTCAGCCATGAAATTCCTCGCACTCCATTTCTCGCAATCAGGAAAGAAAATTATCTCACAAGGTGGAGGATCGGGTCGGGCCGGGCGCCGGGTCCGCGGCCCCGGTGGCACGCGATTTTATCTATGCCGCTGGCTGGTGACCAGGCGCGCCGCCGCCACCCGGGCTGGAGCAGTCTTTACGTAACGGAAGAATCTGACTTGTCCGCGCTGTTTCCAGTACTGGGCGTCATAGGCATCGACGCCCGGCCCGCCGCGCAGCCGGCTGAAGAACACACGCTGCGCTGGATTGACCACGATCCCCACATGCCCGGGCCAGACCGCCAGGTCCCCGGGTTGCGGACGGGTCACGCGCTCGAAGTCATCAGTCCCGTCGTAAAGATCGGAAGAACTCGCGTAGGGATAGGGAAACCCCGCCTGGAGATAGATGGCGTGCACCAGGTGCGAGCAATCAGGCTGGCGGGACGCCTTGACCCGCGCATCCAGCGCGGCCGCGATTACCGAAAGCCCATCGTCGGGAGTCAGCACCGCCGGGGTCGGATGCCGGCGCGCCTTCTCCCGGCGCACATGACTAATTGCGTCGCCGCTTGGCGCGGACTGAATCTGGGGCTGCGCCGGCGACGCGCTGAACGCCAATCCGCACACGGTTAACGCCCCGACTGTTTTCGCGCTGAATCGCATGGCTGGTATTATGATGCGCTTCCTGCGGATGACGGCAGGTTACGCCGGTACTAGGTCATTCGCCGCCGCCCGCAGAAGCTACACATCGCACAGATCTACCGCCTGCCGCAGGGAGGTCAGGGGATCGCGCGTGGGCACGAACTCATGCGCCACATAGCCCTGATAATTGGTGGCTGCAATGCCGCGCATCACGCCATCCCACTGCACTTCCTGGGTACCGTCAAGCTCATGCCGTCCCGGAACGCCGCCGGTGTGGAAGTGACCGAGCCACTGAATGTTCTGCTGGATGGTCGAGATCAGGTCCCCTTCCATGATCTGCATGTGGTAGATGTCGTAGAGCAGCTTCACGTGCGGCGAATTCACCGCCTCGACCACCTGCACGCCCCACGCCGTGTGGTCGCACATGTAATCCTTGTGATTCACCTTGCTGTTCAGCAGCTCCATGCAGATGACGACGCCGTTGTCCTCGGCAATCTTTTTGACCCGGTTGAGCCCGATGATCGTGTTCCTGGCGCCTTCTTCATCCGACATGCCGGCGCGGTTGCCGGAAAACGTGATCACATTCGGCACCCCGGCCTTGGCCGCGAGCGGGATATTTTTGCGAAACCCTTCTTCGATCCTGGCATGGTTTTCCAGTCGGTTCAGGGCGCTGGCAATCTCGCCGCCGCCGGCATAGCCCATGCTGCAGACCAGGCCGTAGCGCCGCGGCACTTCGAATTCATCCGGATTGAGCAGGTCGACCGCCTTCAGGCCAATCTGCGCGGAATAGGCGCAGAGCTGGTCGAGCGGAGTGTCCTTGTAACACCAGCGGGAGACTGACTGCTTGATCCGCCCTTTACGCTGCACGGGAGCGGTCTGCTCCGGCCACGCCAGGTCAGAGACAGAAGCTACAGCGGCCCCCGACAGGGCGCCTTTCAGCATGGTGCGTCGCGATAGTTTGTCCATAGACGGCAGAGTGTACATCCGAATGGCGGGAAATGGGGAGCCTTATCCGCGCCCGAGCGAACCTATGCCCGAGGACGCGGGTCTGAGTCCCCGAGCCATTCTTTCTTGAGCCTGGCTTTCCTCAGTTTTTCAGCTTCTGGCGCTCGCAGGCCTCCACGGTCTTCGTCGGATCCACGGCTTCGTTATCGACTTGTTCGTTGATGATCTTGCCGGATTTGTCGATGAGGAAAGTGGCGCGCCTCGCGGTTTCCATGGGGATGCCCTGGATGTCCAGCTTCTGGGTCAATCCATACCGGCTGGTCACCGGGCCTCCCCAGTCGCCGAGGATGGGAAAGCTGATTCCGTTTTGTTGAGCGAAGGCGAAGTTTGAGAAAGGACTGTCCATGCTCACACCCAGAACCTGGGTGTCGGCGCCCTCCAGCCTGGAAATGTTCTGCTGGAGAGCTTTCATTTCGCGGGTTCAACCGCCGGTGAAAGCGAAGACGAAGAAGGCCAGGGCGACGTTCTTCTTCCCCCGGTAATCCTGCAGCGATATTTTCTTCAGCTCCTTGCCATCGAAGGCAAACAGGGTGAAATCCGGAGCCGTGTCGCCCACTTTCAGTTTCATGGGCGCAGGCTCTTTCTCGGGTTTGTTTTGGGGTTTATTTTGGGCCATCAAAAATGAAGAGGGCGCCAAAATAAGAGTCACAAGCCCGAGACAAACAACGTGTTTCCATTCTGGTTTCATGGACGAACTCCTTAAACGCCGCC
>DASQHA010000135.1:0-35813 GCA_035632335.1 Terriglobales bacterium | reverse complement strand
AAGGACTTCGACTATGCGAAGGCCTTCAACAGTCTCGACCTGAACGCCGTGGTCGCCGACCTGAAGGCGCTGATGACAAATTCGCAGGACTGGTGGCCGGCCGACTTCGGTCACTACGGCGGCCTGATGGTCCGTCTGGCGTGGCACGCCGCCGGCACCTACCGCATCACCGACGGCCGCGGCGGCGCGGGCGCCGGCCAGCAGCGCTTCGCCCCGCTCAACAGCTGGCCGGACAACGCCAACCTCGACAAGGCGCGCCGGCTGCTCTGGCCGATCAAGCAGAAATACGGCCGGCGTATCTCCTGGGCCGATCTGATGATCCTCGCAGGCAACGTCGCCCTCGAGTCCATGGGCTTCAAGACGTTCGGCTTTGGCGGCGGGCGCCCCGATGTGTGGGAACCTGATGAGGCGGTGTATTGGGGCAAGGAGGACGCCTGGCTTGGCGACAGGCGCTACACGGGTGACCGGGATCTCGAGAATCCGCTCGCGGCCGTGCAGATGGGTCTCATCTATGTGAATCCGGAAGGACCGAACGGCAAGCCGGATCCCCTCGCGGCGGCCAAGGACATTCGCGAAACGTTCCGCCGTATGGCAATGAACGATGAGGAAACGGTCGCACTGATCGCCGGCGGCCACTCCTTTGGCAAAACCCACGGCGCCGGCGATCCGGCGCTTGTTGGCCCCGTGCCCGAGGCGGCGCCCATCGAGCAGATGGGCCTCGGCTGGAAGAGCAGTCACCGAACAGGCGCCGGCAAAGACGCGATCAGCGGCGGTCCGGAAGTCACCTGGACGCAGACGCCCACGAAGTGGAGCAACTACTACTTTGCGAACCTGTTCGGCTACGAATGGGAGCTGACCAAGAGCCCGGCCGGTGCCTATCAGTTTCAAGCAAAGAATGGCGCCAAGCCAATTCCGGATGCCTTCGACCCGTCGAAGCGTCAGGCGCCAACGATGCTGGTCACGGACGTCGCTTTGCGGGTCGATCCGGTCTACGAGAAGATCTCCCGGCGCTTCCACGAGCATCCCGATGAGTTCGCAGACGCGTTCGCCCGCGCGTGGTTCAAGCTCACGCACCGCGATATGGGCCCCCGTCCGCGCTATCTTGGCCCAGAGGTCCCGGCGGAGGAGCTGATCTGGCAAGACCCCGTTCCCCGGGTGAATCACAAATTAGTCGAAGAGCGGGACATCGCTGCTCTGAAAGCGAAGATTCTAAAGTCCGGACTATCGATCTCCCAACTGGTCACAACTGCCTGGGCGTCGGCGGCGACGTTCCGCGGCTCCGACAAGCGCGGCGGGGCGAACGGGGCGCGCATTCGCCTGGAGCCGCAAAAAGACTGGGAGGTCAGTCAGCCGGCCGAACTCGCAAAGGTCTTAACGAAGCTGGGGACGATCCAAAAAGATTTCAACTCGAAGTCCGGAAAAAAGAAAATTTCGCTTGCCGACCTGATCGTTCTGGGAGGCTGCGCGGCCATCGAGCAAGCCGCGAAAAAGGCCGGGCGCAAGGTGAAGATTCCATTCTCGCCCGGGCGCACGGACGCGTCACAAGAGCGAACGGATGTGGAGTCCTTTGCCTATCTCGAACCGGTCGCGGACGGGTTCCGCAACTACCTCAAGACCACGTTCAGCATATCGGCGGAGGAACTGCTGATCGATAAGGCCCAACTGCTGACCCTGACGGCGCCCGAGATGACGGTGCTCATCGGAGGCCTGCGCGCCTTGGGTGCGAACTACGGGCAGTCCAAACATGGGGTCTTCACCAAGCGGCCTGGAACGCTGACGAACGATTTCTTCGTCAACCTGCTGGACATGAAAACGAAGTGGCAACCCTCCTCTACCGCGGAAGGCGTGTATGAGGGACGCGACCGCAAGACGGGCGAACTCAAGTGGACGGGCACCCGCGTCGACCTTGTCTTCGGTTCGAACTCCCAGCTGCGTGCTCTCGCGGAAGTCTACGCCTGTAACGACTCGACGGAGACGTTCGTGAAGGACTTCGCGGCAGCGTGGAGCAAGGTGATGAACCTGGATCGCTACGATCTCACTCTCGCCTAAGCGCCGAAAGGGAGGCAGAGGCCAGAATGCCGCGGCTCCGTCAGAAGACCGGCGGGCTTCCGCCGGAGGCCGCGGCTATTTGACCCACGCGGGTCTCGCCGCGATGGCGGAGGCAGCGAGACTCGGCCCCGCGTGAAACCCAGCCTAGAGCGCAACCACTCCGCGCTCCTGGTTTCGAATCCGAATGACTTCCTCCACTTTTGAAAGGAAGATTTTCCCGTCACCGATTTTCCCGGTGGACGCCGTCTTCAGAATGGCGTCGATGGCGGCGTCCACCTGATTTTCCGCGAGCACCATTTCGATCTTCACCTTCGGAATCAAATCGATCGAATATTCGCGGCCGCGATACGATTCGGTGTGGCCTTTCTGGCGGCCGTGCCCGCGGACGTCGCTGACGGTCATTCCTCCGACGCCGATCTCGGTCAAAATCTCTTTCACAGCCTCAAATCTCGACGGCTGAATCACCGCTTCCAGTTTTGTCATCATGTCGTTTTCCTTGGAATCTCCTTTGGAGATTCGACTTTCGCTAGTCGGGGCCCGGCTCTGCCCGCATCACTCCGCGGGATTTGGCTTGAAGTGATAACCGCAATCGAAGGGCGCCCCCGCCGCCGCAGCGCAGCGAACGAGGGCGTCCCATCGTCTAGTCGCCGTGCGCCGGCGCGGTCGCCTTGATGGGACTGCCGGCAGGAACTTGGCTCGGGTGCGAAGACAGTCCGCTCGGCTGCCCGACCGCGGTGATCACATATTCGGGATACGCGGAAATGCCGTGCTCGTGCAGGTCCATGCCAAAGAGTTCGTATTCCGCCGGCAGGCGCAGCGTCCCGGTGGCGTTCACCGCGAGCATCACCACCATGGCTACGGCGAATGTCGCCAGAGTGATGCACGCGCTCCCGATGACCTGGGCAATCAGCACCTGCGTTCCGCCCCCGTAAAACAAGCCCTTGAGAGGCGCGCTGTTGTCCGGAGAAATCGGTCCGGTCGCCCCGTATTTCCCGCAGGCAAAGAGTCCAAGAGAAAGCGTTCCCCAGATGCCGCAGAACCCGTGGACTGGAACCGCGCCGATGGGATCGTCAATGCGCAGGTATTCGAGGAGATCGACCCCAAGAATGACCAAAACGCCGGCCACGCCTCCCAGCAGAACGGCGCCCGTCGGGCTGACCCAGTAACAGGGGCAAGTGATCGCCACGAGTCCCGCGAGAAAACCGTTGGTTGTGTAGCCCGCGTCCCACACCTTAGTGGTGAAGTAGCCGTAGATGATGGAGCTGAGTCCCGCAGCGCAGGCTGCGAGGGTGGTGTTGGTAGCGACGCGCCCGATGCCCTCAAAGTCCATGGCCGAGAGCGTGCTGCCGGGATTGAAACCGTACCAGCCGAACCAGAGAATGAGTCCGCCACTGACCGCGATCGTCAAGTCGTGCGGCAACATCGGAGCGCCGCCGTCCCGCTTGAACTTGCGGCCAAGGCGCGGGCCGAGAACGATCGAACCCGCGAGGGCGATAAATCCGCCGATGGTGTGAACGACCGTCGAGCCGGCGAAATCGTGGAACCCCATCCCAAGGCCGGGCCAGAAGTGGCCGTCGCTGCCCATGTTGGCCAGCCAGCCGTCCGGTCCCCAGGCCCAGTGTCCGATGATTGGATAAATGAAACCCGTGACGCCGATACTGTAGAGAAGATCGCCAACAAAACCCGTGCGCCCGATCATCGCGCCCGAGGTAATCGTCGAGCAGGTATCGGCGAATGCGAATTGAAAGATCCACACGGCCAAAAACGCGACGCCGGTGGTTTCGTAGGTGGCCGGGGCCCCCTGCAGGAAAAACCAGTGATAGCCGATGAAGCCGTTGCCGTGAGCGAACATGAACGCGAAGCCGACGGCGTAAAACAGAATGCCGCACAAGCAGGTGTCCACCACGCACTCGACGAGCACGTTCACGGTTTCGCGCGACCGGCAAAAGCCCGCTTCCAGCATCGTGAATCCCACCTGCATGCCGAAGACGAGAAACGCCGCAATCAGCGTCCACGCCGTGTTCACCGGGTTCACGATGTCGTTGCCCTTCAGGTCGGGGTCCGCGGCGTACACATGCGTGAAGAAGAGCGCCGTCAGGCCCGCCATGATCGCGAGCGTCAGAACGACCCCGGCGATCTTTCCGGCCAGCATCGTGCCGCCGTAGCGGCGCCACTCCGGTTTTTTCAACCGCGATCGAAGCCGGGCAAATTTCTCGGATAGCGACATTTTCCCTGGATGACATTCCGCTCTCTCGGACATAAACACTCTCCTTGAAAGATAAGAATTCGACGTCCCCTTCATTTCTTTCCCGAACCTCTCGCTTCCACGGCTCGGATCAGCGCCGGTAGAAATCGAAATGAGGCCAATAAGGACACCCGCCCTGCTCACGAACGAATTTCGCCATGGCCGGAAAACACAAATCCGGTCCAGCGCCGTTCAGGGCTTATTTATCGGCTCGTCGTCGAGCGTTTATGCTTCGTTGGGTTGGACACGGCATCGTGTCCGAGAACAACGGTACAGCTTCGGGTACAGCGGGAGGATCGCGGCGCCTTTTGCCTCCGCTTCGTCGTCGAAGCGGAAGCGTCGAGGGGCAATCGCGACCGGTTGAAATGCTCGCGCAGTTTGCAGCTACGGTGCCGCGCAGTCAAATTCAAACTTTCAATCAAAGCGATTCACCGCGCCTGCGAATCACGGCGCGCCGCGCTTCATTTCGTCAGTGAGAATCACGGACTCGGCGATTTCCTTCATCGACTTGCGCATCTGCTGGCTCTGCCGTTGCAGCGTGCGATACGCCTCTTCCTCGCTGACCTTCATCTCGCGCTGCAAAATTCCCTTCGCCCGCTCGACAAACTTGCGCGCTTCGAGCTGGCCGGAGAGCGCCGATTTTTCGCTCTCCAGCCGCTCCCTCTGGCGTTCATTTTCCTGCAATTCCGTGATCGTCTTCTGAAGCTCGGCCGTGCGCTCGGCGACGCGCGCTTCGAGCTGGTCACGCGCCGCGAGCAGTGCAGCCTCGCTTTGGCGCTTCGCTGAGCTCACCCAACTCGCTGCCAGCGCGCACAGGACAAACGCGACGAAATAGGCGGTATCCGTAGCATTGACCGCAAAAGAATGAAACGGCGGAACGAAGTAATAGTCCACGGCCACCGTGGAGAGAAATACCGCGAACAGCCCCGGCGCCGTGCCTCCGAGCCACGCGCTGGCCATGACCGCTGCGAAGAACAAAAAGAGGAACGGATACGGAAACAAGTGCTGCAGAAGCACGCTCGACACGAGAGCTCCCGCCACGCACAGCAAGGAAACCACGTAGCAGCCGGCCACGGACGGCGGGCGCTCAGTGGAAGAGCGGCCATCGGATGATGGAGATAAGGCGACCGGTCCCAAACTCACGCACGATCCTTGTGAAATCTTTAGGTCTCGTATCTGAGTTTGGGGCCGCCTCGCGGCTTGGACAAGATCAAAGAACGGATGAAATCGATTGAAGAAGCCTATTCCAAATTCGAATGAGGCGAACTGGGGCACAAAAAGGCGATTCAGTCTTCGAAGTAGATGGGGTCGCCCGCGTGCACTTCGCCCGGGGCGAGCGCGGTGGCGTAAACGCCGGCGCACTTGTTGTGTTGTTGAACAACGCATTTCAGGATTTGCGGGGCGCGTTCGCCGGTGGCGGGGTCGAGAGTGATCATGACGCACCGTTCGTCTTCCTTGATCACAGCGACGCGCGCCTTCTCGCCCAGGCGCAGGATGCGGCCAACCCACTTCAATTCATCAAAGGCCGCGCCGCCATCGAGATCCACAAGCAGGTTGGGCCGAAAGCGCCACGGGTTCGCCTCGGTTTGGGATTCCTCGGCAATGCGCTGGACCGTCTGCTCGCTGATGAGCGAGACGTTCGAGACGTCGTACGAGCCGCGATAGTCCCGGAGCAGGAAGACAGGCCTGCCAAAAAGCTTCTCGATGGCGTGCCGAAGCTCGCCGCTCGCCACCGGCCACCGTTCGCCGGTGTGCGTGGTGACCGTCACGGCGACGTCGGGTGTGCCCGGCTTCTCGACCGAAGTCCGCCAGCGAAGAAACTCCGGCATCTCCCGCGCCGTGAGCCACGGGAAAGGGCCTCGTGAATCCGCTTGCACGAATGCGAAGCGGCGATCCTCTTCGAAGCCTTGGAGGGTCAAAGCCAGGGAAGCGTATGCTTCACCCTGCATGGACTTGACCGGATACCTCGCCACGCTGCGAATGACGCCGACTCTCTGCACGTCCTGCCTCCTTGCAAGGGCGGGACTATTTTATGCTTCATGCCCAACGCAGGCAGTTGTCTCTAACAGGGATTCTACGATGGCGGGCGAAAGTCCGCTTCGGTGATTCGAACTATCGGGAGCTGGCCGTAACCGGCCAACGGAGCGCGCCAGGGGACCGCGCTTCGAGATACGCGGAGACCAATCCCCAAACGTATAACGCGATCAAGACTACAAAGCAGGCCTTGGCCAGCAGAAGGTAGCGATCGATCAACTGCGCGGCGGACCAGCCATACATTTGAGTGAGCAGGCTGGGGTCCGAGAGGTTCACTCCCTCGATCTCGCCGAACGGAATATTTTCAAAGGGCCCGGACCATGAGCGGTAAACGTGCATGAAGGCCAGCGCTCCGATCACCAGCAATCCCCAACGCAGGCCCCAACCGCGATAGAGCGCGCTGTCGCGCGGCGCATAAAACGCCGCCATCAGGATTGTGGCCAGGACCATGGCGCCGCCATCCCCGCCGAAAACGATGGTGGCGCCGGCCGGCAAATTCAAAAAGATGAGTTGCACGATGAGCAGCGCTCCGGCGGCGCAAACCCATCCCCAACGCTCCATCTTCCACGCCAGAAATCCCCCGAAGCCGATGGCGGCCGTGAGAAATAGAACGACACCCCAGGAACGCTCATCGCCGTGCATGGTGACCCAAAGCATGGGCACGGCCCAGCGGCCAGTGAACCAGGCGCTGATGGCGTGGCCGCTCTCGTGCAGAACCATCGCGAGCATCCCCGCCGCAATGCGAAAGCCGGTGCGCGCCACCAGACGCGCCACGAGCAGCGCCAGTGGCAAGGCGAGCGCCCGGTACTTCAATTCCCGGAGGGCATCATTTCGGTCAGCGTCGTTTCGGTCGGGCGTCGAGTTTACAGACGGTGGCAGAGCCGCAGCTTGGACCACCGGCGGGTCGGGAGCAGGCTGTTTCGCGGCTGCCTCCAGCGCCACCCGGTAACGCGAGAAGACGATTCCGCACTTCAGACACTCGGTGGTCTGCAATTCATGGTCGAATTGACATTTTGGGCAGCGCATCCTGGATGGAACCGTGGCTCCCGCGCAGAAGGTGGAAACTCCGGAACAAACGGTGTTCGTGCAGACTCAATTATCTACAAAGACCGGAGGGCAAGTGGCGGATTCCTCCGGATGCACCGGCCAATCGGTAACGGCCCGGTTACCGACACGTTCCAACGCGTTGCCCTCGCGCGGCGGCGACTTCTGACAGTCGCCCGAAACAGGCATAATGTATCCCGCACAATGAGCGACGCCGCCATCGCAGTTCCCAACTTCCGGGCCACCAGCACTCCGAGCGTGAATCCATGGATCATCGCGCTCGTGGTCACCATGGCAACGTTCATGGAGGTGCTGGACACCAGCATAGCGAATGTTTCCCTGCCGCACATTGCCGGCGGGCTTTCCGCCGGAGTTGATGAAAGCACCTGGATCCTGACTTCCTATCTCGTCTCGAACGCCATCATCCTCCCCATGAGCGGATGGTTCTCCAACCTCCTGGGGCGCAAGCGCTTTTACATGTTGTGCGTGGCAATTTTCACGATCAGTTCGTTTTTGTGCGGCCTGGCGCCGAATCTGGGCGCTCTCATCTTCTTTCGCGTCCTTCAGGGTTTGGGAGGAGGAGGCCTGCAACCCAGCGAGCAAGCGATCCTGGCGGACACTTTCACTCCGGCCAAGCGCGGCATGGCCTTCGCCATTTACGGCATGGCTGTGGTGGTGGCGCCGGCCGTGGGCCCGACGCTCGGCGGATTCATCACGGACAATTACAGTTGGCGCTGGATCTTTTACATCAACGTGCCCATCGGGATTATCTCCCTGCTGTTGACGTCCCGGCTGATCAGCGACCCGCCCCACCTGCGCGAGCAGCAAAAACGAACCTTCAGCATCGACTACATCGGCCTCGGTTTGCTCGCTCTGGGGCTTGGGGCATTGCAGGTCGTTTTGGACAAGGGCGAGCGGGAGGATTGGTTCGACTCGCACTTCATCGTAATTCTGACCGTGATCTCAGTCGCCGCATTGTTGACCGTGTTGTTTTGGGAGTGGCACCACGACCACCCCATCATTGACCTGCGCCTGTTTCGCGACCGCTCGTTCGCCACGGCCAACGCGCTGATGTTCTCGCTGGGATTTGTGTTGTGGGGCACGACGCTTCTCATCCCGCTCTTCGTGCAGACGCTGATGGGTTATCCCGCGGAGCAAGCGGGGCTGGTGCTGATGCCGGGCGGCTTGGTGATCATTGCGCTGCTGCCTCTGGTGGGGCGCTTGCTGGGGCGAATCGACCCGCGACCCATGATGGTCTTTGGCTTGTGCATCTTGGCGACGGCGATGTTTTACATGACGCACTTCGATTTGCAGCTTGGTTTCGGCGACGTCACTCTGGCTCGGCTCGTTCAGGGGGCCGGCCTGGCGTTCCTGTGGGTCCCGATCAATACGGTGGCGTATTCCTATCTTCCACGCGAGAAAAACAACGCCGCGTCCGGACTGATTAACCTGGCGCGAAACGTGGGCGCCAGCATGGGGATTTCTTACGTCACGACCATGCTCGATCGCCGGGCGCAGTTCCACCAGAATCACCTGGCGGCGCACCTGGACCCGGGAAATGCGCAATTGCAGCAAATGCTGCACGGCGCTACCGCCGCGCTGAAGGCCGGAGGCGGCTCCCAGCCGCTGGAGCAGGCCTATGGCCTGCTGCAGTTCGGCGTCCAGCGCCAGGCGGCCATGCTCTCCTACATTGATAATTTCCGAATTCTCGCGATTGTGAGCCTGTGCTTGATTCCAATGGTCTTCCTGATCAAGAAGCCGCGCAAAGGCGGGAAGATCTCGGTTCACTAGTTCTGCCCTTCGTTATTGACCGTTTTCACTTCCGGGAGTAACTTACCGGGAAGATATCTCCGTATTACTAGAGGTGACGATGCGAATTGATCGGCATGCGATCCATTTCGCCCTCAGATGTTCCGCGTTGTGCTTTTTGATTGTTACTCCCTGCTTCGGCCAGGTCGCCAAGCAGTTCGTCAAGGTGGAGCCGGATCAGTGCTGGCTGGACGTTCAGGACGCGGTCCATCGGCGCGCAAATGGTGTCATAACGGACGAACGCCTCCACACGTTGACCATCGACCGTTTCGCCTCGGTTGATGGAACTATTGCGATCATCGTAGCGGTTCAGGCCGATCAGGATAAGAAGGGGGAAAAGGGTTGCGCAATCCTCGTTGGCGAAACGGGTAACGATTCGCCCCACGGCTCAACTGGGAAGATCAATGCAATGGCTGGAAGTGGAAACATTCGCGCGGCGATGTATATCGCCAGCCAGGTCAACGCCGCACAAAAACTTAGAGACAAGAAGGCCAAGAGCAATAGCCCCTAGAAAAGAGCCACCAACCATTTTCAAATCTGTGGACACAAACCGCAAATTGGACTAATTTTTCGTCTATGAAAAAGACGCCCTTCACTGCCGCTCTCTCGACGCTAGGAATAGTTGCTGGGCTGGCGCTGGCCTCGCCCGCCGCGGGGCAAGGTTCCAGTCCCGTGGGGAAATTGATTTTGTTTGCTGACACGGATGTCTTCGCGACCCCGGCCAACCCCGATAATTGCACGATGAGGAACCGGTTCAAGCATGGCGAAGGCGTCGGCTTCCGCCTCTACGCGATCGACGGCGGGAGTAATAAGGCCGAAGAGTCGGCCACGGTGACCGTCCACATCACCACCGGCGGCAAGACCTACGACCTGCCCGCGAAGTATCGCGGAGTCCCGCAGAAGGACGATACCGGCATGGACATGCCCATTCACGCCGGCATGTGGACCGCCAAGTGGACCGTTCCCAATGATGCGCCGACGGGCACCGTGCAGTATTCCGCCACGGCCAAGGACAAATATGGCCGGACAGCCGAATGGACGCCGCAGGGCGGCAAGCCGTCCTTTGTGACCATCGTGCAGTAGGAGAAATTTCTGGCCAGCCTCCGGCTACGTTACGGCATCCGCCTGTCGTCGGCGATTGCGTTCTGCTTGTTTCTCTCCTGCCTTTTGGTCACCGCACCGGCTGAATTGGCCCACGCGGCCGCGACTCCTGAACCTGCTTTTCTCCAGAAGCTGCAACTGACGTATGACAAGCCCATTGTGGGTGCAAAAGTTCGCGCGGTCATCGAAGGTTTGCCTGCCGGCAAGATCGTCGAATTGCAATGGGGCACGGTCTCCGGCGGCTGGGTGATCGAAAACTACTACTACTTTCGCGGGAGGAAATATTCCGAGACCAAGCTGCCGCTCGGGAAATTTCCTGTCGACGACCGCGGCCGCCTGGACGCGTCCTTTCTCATTCCCGAAGACTATGGCGGCGTGCACGACGTCATCGCAACCATCGATGGAACCGTCGTCGCTCAGAACGGGGTGGAAGTCACGCAAAGCTTTGAGATGACTCCCCAGTCAGGCCCAATCGGGACGCCCATTGAGATACGCGTCAAGGGTCTCGGCTGGCGCACGATGGAAAATACCTGGGTGGCGAATTGGGACAACAAAGGCGTTGGCCTCGTAACCGCGGCGGAATCGAAAGGCTCCGCGGTGGCGCGGTTTCGCGCAGCGGGTCCCGTCGGCGATCATTTCGTCAAGCTCTACACGGGATGGCAGGGGCAGAGCTATCTCAATTATGAGCAGGCGCCCAACGCGTACCTGCCGCGCCCCGACTTCACGTTTCACACCACCGCCGGTCCGTCCTCCGCGCCCGCGGTCTACGCCGAGGACTATCCGCCATACCCTCTCCCGGATTCCGAAATCCACGTCGCCGGTGGAAAGTTGGGACTGAAGCCTACGCAAGGGCCCGTAGGCACTCGGGCGATGCTGCGGGGCGAGGGTTTTCCGGGCGGATCAACGCTGAACCTGGTCTGGCAAACATACGAAGGCAGCCGGGTGAGCGGCAATGGATTCTCGCCACGGGAAAAACCGGTGGCTGCGGTGAAAGTTGGAGGTGACGGAAAAATTGAATTCCCGCTGACGCTTCCCGACGACCTTGGCGGCGTGCACGCGCTCGAGCTGCGCGATGGAGACAAGTCCATCGCACGCGTCTATTTCGCCATCGAAACGAGTATTGTGGGCATGGAGCCGTCCGCCGGGCCGGCCGGAACGCAGGTGACGATTCATCTGAAGGGTGTTGGCTGGACGGAATACGACAACCTCTACGCGGCAACCTACGACAACGCGTACATGGGCTACGTCTGCGGTTTCAATTCGCAAGGCGACGTGGTCTTCACGTTCACGGCTGCCGGCGAGCCGGGCACCCACCTCATCGATCTTTTCCCCGGCATCTATCAAGGACCTCCGACGGAGAATCAACTGCTCTACCGGATGCCGCAACTGACCTACGCCGACGATCACCCGGGGAACAAGATCCCTGCCTTGCACTTCAAGTTTGAAGTGACGCGCTAACTCTTCTGTCGCTTACGCAATACACATCCAGACTGCGATTGCGGGGGGGCCGATTTGTGACCGAGGAGTTGGAGGCAATTACTTCGCGTTCGTAATGGATTCTACGTGGATGGTCTTGGTCTTGCCGTCGAGAGTACCGACAATCTTTACCTTCCTGGCTGCGAATTGCTTCGCCGCTCGTTGGTCGCTCAGCTGGTAGGAGCCGTCGCCATCGAACAAAATGTACACCGCTCCATGCTCGTCGATGCACGCGGCGGAGCACTCGGCGTCCGTCGGTCCCATTCGCATCTGGGAGTGATCGGCGCGGGGGCACATATCATCGGTGATGGTGCCGGTGAATGTCTGCTTACTCTGAGCCGCGGCAAGCGCAGCAATCGCCAGAAGGCTCAAGCTCAGAGTTGTAGTGACCGGTCCAATCAGCCTTCTCATGGATCACCGAGGTAGTAGTTTCTTCAGGAAGCTGCTATTCACCCGGAGTCATGAGGTGCGCGGTGGAGGTGCCCGGGTTCATCAGCCACACCCCGGTTTGCGACCGCTTGTCGGTCAGCCCGGTCGATTGCGTTGTGGCGCCTGGCAAAGCGATCGTCATGTGCAGGCGGGCATGATCTTTGTCCGCCCCCATGAAGTGGTACCAAACGGAACCGTATTCGGGCTTGATGCGCGTGCCGTCGTTTTCCATGGCGTCAAGCGTCGCCTGCGTCTTGGCCTTGTCGCCAACCGCCTCAGCCTTCAGATTTTGAGCTTCCCGATCGAGATTGCCCATCGTCGTGCACTCGATCGAGATGGGTTGTTGCTCGGGCATGCCCGACCGGTCGTAGCAAACCAGACCATTCGAACCTTTGCGGAGCGTGTCATAGGTGAAGTCGGCCTTCCACTTGATCACGGTCGCATCCGCGCGCATGTTTGCCGGGAGGGCCTGCAACGCCGTATTGATCGCGTCGTCCGGCGCCTGGGCCAAAGCGGCTGCTGAGAGAGCCATCACGGCGAGGACCAACACAAAGATCGATCTCATTAGGAGCCTCCAGTCTCGCAATTCCGTTCCTGAATGAATGGACGGTAATATAACACATGGCGATTGTAGGTCTGTGCCTGATCCCGATGGTCTCCCCGATCGAGAAACGACGCACGACGCAAGGGCGGGAAGATCTGAATTTGCGACCCCCAAAACTCAACACCGGTGTCAAAACCGGTACGCAGGGGCAATGCACGCAGCCGCGTGCGATAAGATGACTTATAATCCTTCCAGGACTTTTAGCGGCCAACTACATTCGCATAATGTGGAGCGCGCTGGTTTTTGCCAAGATCTGCTCCGACGTGACGCTGTGGTTAGATCCATAAGCATGAACATGAATTGCAGATCGAAATAACCACGCATCTTATGAAAAATTTGTCCGATTATACGGCTAGACGCCATAGCGAATGGGGAATCCGCGCATTCCCTCTGTTTTGGGTCCTGGTCATTGCGGGGATGGCCTCGTTGCTGGTCATGGTTGGCGTGTTGCAATACCGATGGACGAAGGAGCTCAGCGAAAGCGCGGAGGCGCGCATCGGCAACACGCTGAAGCCGTTAATGCTCGAGTGGCATCTTGATTTGTACAGTGAGCTGTCCGCCATCTGCGTGGCGATGCAAGTCGGTCCGGATTCCGGAGCGCATGACGCTTGGAATGACTACCTCCCGCGCTACGCGGAATGGAATCAGGTAGCGGCGGAAGGGAGCGCCGCCAATCTGCAGCTGGTTCAAGGGATCTACGAATGGCAGACCAGCACGCCCGGTAAATCCGAACTCTTGCGCCTGGATCCTGACGCCAAGACGCTGGACGTGGTCAGCATCCCGGTGGGTTGGGAACCTTTGCTCGCGCGGCTAAAGGCAAATTCGGCGAGCGTCGCGACGGCGATGCGCGCGTGGGAATTCAATGCTCCAGCCGGGGACGTTTCGCAACGAAACATCAACCGGACGGACGCACGCAGCAATGCCTTGGCAGGCTGGCAGTTGGACGACCACATCCCTGCTTTGGTCCATCCCGTGGTCCACCATGCCAATCCATTTAACTCTTTGACGCCCGTCAAGGGCCCAACCGTGGATTGGATGGTAGTTATTCTGAGTATGGATTACATCCAAACCAAAATCCTGCCGACTCTGGCGAACCGCTACTTCGCCGGCCCGGAAGGTCTGGAATATAAAATCGCGGTCATCGATGCGACCATTACCCCGCACATCATCTACACTTCACGGGCGGACTTTCCCGACCTGGAACATGGCGCTTTTGATTCCAAGATGAACATCTTTGGCCCATCACCGAAGAGTGTGGAAGGAAATTTCGGAGAATCCATTCAGAGCAGCGAAACGATGGAGTGGCGGAATTTCTCGGCGCCCGTCTGGTTCCCGGTGATTCAATACCTCCCGCGCGAGGCGCCGTGGATGTTGGTTCTGCAACATCGCACCGGCTCTCTCGCGGCGGTCGCCGCGGACATCTGGCGGCGCAACTTGCTGACCGGCGGCGTGGTCCTGCTGCTTCTCACGGCGGGCATGGCGTTGATCCTCTTTACCAGCCGGCGGGCGCAAAAGCTCGCGAAGCTGCAGCTGGACTTTGTGGCTTCCGTTTCTCACGAACTGCTGACGCCGCTCGCTGCGATTTACTGCACGGGACAAAACTTCACGGACGGCCTGGTCCAGACGCGAAGCGACATGGTCGCGCACGGGTCCATCATTACCACCCAGGCGCGGCAGCTTACGGACCTCGTCCGGCAGATTCTGCTTTTCGCTTCCACGGAGAGCGGCACGAGCCGCTACACCATGCGGCCGCTCCAAGTGGCGAGAATTCTGCAGTCGGTTCGCGAAAATGCGGCCGTGTTGATCGAGGCCGCCGGGTGCCAACTGGAAGAACACATCGAGCCGGGAATGCCCGGCGTCGTGGGGGACCTGCCCGCGATTTCCCAATGTCTCCAGAATCTGGTCTCCAATGCCGTGAAATACAGCGGCAAGGCCGGCTGGGTGGGAATTTTTGCCGCCGTGGATGAAACGAAGGGCCATCAAAAGGAAGTCCAAATCCGCGTGCAGGACCGTGGCCCGGGAATCAGCGCGGCGGAGCTGACCCAGATTTTCAAGCCCTTCTATCGCAGCCCTAAGGTTGTGGACGCCCAGATCCATGGAACCGGGCTGGGGCTCGCGGTTGCCAAACGCATCGCGGAAGCGATGGGCGGAACGCTCACGGTTGAAAGCCAAGTCGGCGTGGGCAGCACATTCACGCTGCACCTGCCGGCCAGTTCGCATTCCAAAGATGAAGTTGAGGTGCTTGTTTCGCAGTCTTCAGAGGCCCACACCCATGAATGAAAACGTTCTGGTAATCGAAGACGAACAGGCGCTGCGCACGGCGCTCGAAACGCGTCTGCGCGCCGAAGGCTACGTGGTGGACACCGCGGCGGACGGAAACGAGGGGCTGCAGAAAGCCACCGACCTGCCATTCGACCTGATTCTTCTGGACGTCATGCTGCCGTACCGCAGCGGGTTCGATGTGTGCCGCAGCGTCCGGCAACAGGGCCTTGCTACGCCCATTCTGATGCTCACGGTTCGCGACCAGACGGTGGACAAGGTCGTCGGCCTCAATCTCGGAGCCGACGACTACATGACCAAGCCCTTCGAGTCTGCCGAGTTGATCGCGCGCATTCAGGCCCTGCTGCGGCGCCTGCCGAACCGCACCGGCCAGGGCGTCCACCAGTTCGGTTCGATTCGCGTCGACGTTCGCAAGACCGAAGTCACTCGAGACGGCAAACCCGTCTATCTCACCAGCCGCGAGTTCCAACTGCTTTGCTACTTGATGGAGCGCGCCGGCAGCACCGTGCCCCGCGCCGAGCTTCTGCGTTCGCTCTGGGGTTACGAGGATGGCACTTTCACACGCACCGTCGATACGCACGTCGCGAGCCTTCGCCAAAAAATCGAAGAGGATCCGGGACATCCCAAGTTGATTCTCACCACGGCGGGCGTCGGCTACAAGTTTGCAGGATAGTGCTTCGAGCGCGACCGCAGCAATCTCGCCTCGCCTTCGTTTGGCCGACCCTTTTCGACCCTGTAACCCACGCTCCTTTGATGCAATGATATTTCACAAAAAGCGATAGTGGGAGTTGCCACGCAAAGTCATCCTTCTGTATGTTCACCCCAAGATTACTTGTAAACTGTTGCAAACACACCTTTTAGATTTGCTCTAGATCATCTAGCAAACTCCGCCTCCCCTCTATTCTCCCCTACGTTCTCTGCGAAATTTTAGCGTGAACGCACAGATCCACCGGCCCAGGAGAGGGAATGGAAAGCGCGAAGCCAACGTGTTTTTCAGTCATCGATTGCGAACTCTTTGAAGGCATTCCCGTGGCCGACGTCGAACGCGTGATCTCAATCGCTCGCCCCGTTGCGTTCGCCGCGGGCGAGGTCGTCTATCTCGCCCAGGATCCCATCCGGCGGGTTTTTCTCTTGACCGAAGGCTGCGTGAAGAAATCACAGTTCAGCGAGAACGGCCAGGAGGTCGTTCTCCGGCTGGCCGTGGCCGGCGAAATCATCTCCGAGCCTACCCTCTTCGCCGGCGGCACGCACTCTTCGTCCGTGCTGGCGATTCAAGACAGTCGCGCTCTCTCCTGGGAACTCGAGAACTTCCAGGCAGCCCTCAAGTGTTTTCCGGATCTGCGGCGCAACGTCGGCCGGATTCTGGAGCGCCGGCTGGCCGAGCTTTCCCGGCGCTATTGGGAGGTGTCCACCAAGACGGCATCTCCGCGGCTCGCCAATGGTTTGGTTTACCTCGTCGATCAAATCGGCGAACGCGTGGACGACCACGTGGAGGTCCGTGTCTCGCAGGAAACCCTCGGACACATGACGGGCATGAACTCGTTCTCCGTCTGCCGCCTGCTTTCGAAGTGGCGGGCGCAGGGAATCATCCGGCTTCGCCGGGAAACGATTGAGATTCACAGCGTGCCGAATCTTCTGAGCTTGTGCTGAAGCGTTTTCTTGCACCCATGAATACAGCGAATTCGCAGAAATTGATGGCTGGCGCAGAGCAATGCGGGACTGCGCAAGAACGCATCGCGGCGCTCGGCGACGCCACCCGGGACTTGATTCGCGATTTTCCCAATGAAGACGCGTGCCTGGAGTTCATCAAGGAAAAGCGCTGGCCGCAGGGAATCACGCGATGCGCGAAGTGCGGCGTCGATCGCCGGCACCATCGGGTGAGCGGCCGGAAAGCATACGCCTGCGACCGCTGCGGGACTCACCTCTATCCTCTGCGCGGGACCGTGTTCGCGCGCAGCTCGACTTCCTTGCTGAAATGGTTCCATGCGGTTTGGCAACTGGCCCTGGCCGAGCGGCGGGTTACCGCGAAACAAATTCAGCGCGAGACCGGCGTCACCTACAAGACCGCGTGGCGCATGTTGCACCGCCTGCGCTCCGCGGGCGCGCCGAATGAGCGAATGCCGGTGCGCCTCTTGGAAGCGATCGTTTCCGCCCCGGCCGGAGCAGGAGCGCAGGGAGGAAGCGCATCAGCGCATTCCCCGCGCAGGGCGTTTACAAGACACGAATCATGACTTGTGCGCAAGGGATAGATGGCGTTTTGCAATTTCTTTTGCGCTTGTTTGCGAATGTGCAGGGACGTTTGAGTGGGAGAAATCGTATTTTGCTCGGAGCAAAAACTTTCGCGACCGACGCGTTTCGTTCGAGCACGCCGAGGGATTCCCGGCGAGCGAGCAAACGCAGGCGCCTGCAGGCCTGGAAGGAGATCGTTCCGTCATGACAAAGACGTACAGATACTTGCTACCGCTGCTCCTGTGTCTCGCGCCGCTCGGTGCGCGCGCCCAGTCGTTTCGTGTGCAATGCCCGACCAGCACAGTCACGCACCCCGATCCCGGCAACAATAACTCCGAGCCCGCCTACAACGGCCCGACTGCGTACGGAACGAGCGCCGGCGGGTACGCGACGCCGACCTCCAACGTCAACGGCGCGATCAAATGCATGCAGATTTCCGGCGGGGATGGCTACGCCACGATGGCGGACGGAACGCAGACATTCATGTTCTCGTTCGGTCCGCTGTCCGGCCTGGCCAAGATCGCCAATGGCCAGCCTGGCACGGATTTCCCGAACGAATTTAACGCAGTCGACCCGAGCACGCTCTTTCCCGGCGACCCTGCGACCACCGTCGATAACGGCGGCGTCTTCGGTTACAACGGCGCGGTCGGCCAGGTCCCGGATGGAGACTGCCTTGCCGGCAACGCGGCCGCCGCTGCGTCGGTGCCGCCGCTCCCGCTGCCATGTCCGAATCTTCCCGCGAGCGGCCTCGACGGCCACGTCGACCCGCGGCAGATCATGGATATCGGCGTCATGAACGGCAATATCCCCGCGCCGATGATGGCCATCGATGAGGACGACGAGTACTTCCTCACGCTGAGCAACGTCGGCATGATCATGCGCCCGGACCTGTTCGAGCAGCACACCGTTCACTTCCACGGTTACCCGAACGCTTCCTCCGTGTATGACGGTGTGCCCGACGCTTCGGTCGCGATCAACATTGGCGCGAGCTTCACTTACTACTATCTGGCGCCCGATGCCGGCACCTACTTCTGGCACTGCCACATCACCCCGCCCGAGCACTTGCAGATGGGCATGGTGGGGCAAATGTATGTCCGTCCGCGGCAGGACCGCGTGAAGGTCGGAACGAGCCTGTACGCATCGTTGCAGCAGCAGGGACTGGACAAGCGCACTGCATGCCTTTCGGCGGTCGACATTCTCTGCAGCAATCCGCTTCCGGCGGTGAACACCAGCGCCACGCGGGCGGCCTCCGGCAACTACGCCTATAACGACGGCGACGCCTCGACCTATTACGACGTCGAGTATCCCATCCAAATTCACGGATTCGATCCGAACTTCCACTTCGTCGGCATGACCTTCAACCCGGAAGGCTTCGTGGACATGAAGGACAAGTACTTCCTGCTGAACGGCCGCAGCTATCCCGACACCGTCATGGCCGGCCCGATGCAGACGGCGGCCGCGGACGGGCGTGGGCACTTCTCACAGCCGCTGCCGGCGATCATCACCATCAAGGCGGGCCAGCGCGCTCTCCTGCGCATTTCCGATCTGGACGTCACCGAATACCAGACCTTGGCTTCGCTCGGCATTCGCATGACGGTGATTGGTTACAACGCGAAGCTCCTGCGGGACCAGGCCGGCAACAACATGGCCTTCAACACGAACTCGATCACGCTGGGAGGCGGCGAATCGCTCGACGTGATTCTCGATACCTGCACCGTAGCCCGTCCGGACCCCAGCCTCGCCTGCATCGCGCCGATGGCCACGGGCACGTACTACCTCTACACGCCAAACCTCGACCACCTGTCCAACGACGCCGAAAACTTCGGCGGGCTGATGACTGAGGTCCACGTTACCAACTAGGAGACGAACGATGAGGACGACGAACATGAACAAGAACATTTCAGTGGTACGGCTTCTCCTGGCGTCGGTCGTGGCTCTTTGGCTCGCGGCTGCGGCTCACGCCACCGCTCCCGGCATCACCAGCACCGACGGGACGACGGGCACCTTCAACCTGACGGCCCAAGCGGCGTACCTGACGCAGCCCGACGGGCTAGCGGTTTACTCGTGGGGCTACGGTTGCACCGCGCAGCCGCCGAGCGGCAGCTTTGTGCCGTCGAACCTTTCCATCACGCCGTTCTGCAACGCGATGCAGGTTCCCGGCCCGACGCTGGTGGTTACCGAAGGCACCACCGTCACGGTCAACCTGACGAACAATCTCCCGGTCTCCGCCGGAAACACGTCGATCGTTTTTACCGGCTTCACGCTCACGAACACGACGGGCGGAGTGCGGGGCTTGGTGACGCAGGAAGCAGGGCCGAACGGCGGCACCGTGCAATACCAGTTTGTGGCGTCAACTCCCGGAACCCACGCCTACTACAGCGGCACGCAGAGCGACCTCCAGGTGGAGATGGGACTCTACGGCGCGATCATCGTGCTCCCCAACTCCGTGCCCACCAGTTGCACATCAGGAAGCACGGGTTCGACGGGACTTGGATTTGCCGCAGGGAACGGAACGGCCGAGGGCCACTGGTCGGAGCATGACTACCGCCTCACGTCCGCCGCCTACGACAACGCCAAGACCTGCTACGACCGCGAATACCTCTTCCAGTTCTCCGAGATGGATCCGACCATCCACAAGAAAGCGGAGCAGCAAGTTGCCGCCGCCGCTGGCGCTTGCGTGCAAAATGGAGCCGGAGCCGCTGGCTGCAGCCTCGAAGTTCCGACCGAGCCCTATCACCCTGGATATTTCCTGATCAACGGCCGTTCCATGCCGGATGACATGGATCCGAACTACGCGATGGAATATCCACACCAGCCGTACAACGGCGACCCGCACATGCATCCAGGCGAGCAGGTGCTCATCCGGGTCATCGGACAGGGGCGCTGGCAGCATCCGTTCCACGAGCACGGCAACCACGTCCGCATCCTGGGACGCGATGGCAACCTGATTCTGGCGCCGGATGGCACGAGCCTGGCGGGCCCGCTTTTCTTTACCACCACGACCACCCCTGGCTTGGCCTTCGACGGAATTTTCTACTGGACCGGCAGAGGCCTGAACTGGGATGCCTACGGCCACAAGCCCGTATCCAGCACGAATGACCCGAACGCGACCCTCCCCTGCACTCCGGACACGAACGGCTACAACACCGCCGATCCGACGGCGCTCAATTATTACGAATGGTGCCAGGATCATGACAAGCCGCTCGAAGTCGCGCCTTTCGGCGACGTCGCATCGGGCGGGCCTGCAACGCTCCCCGATCCGAATCTGTTCACGAACGGCCCGTGGTATAGCGGCAGCCCCTACCTCGGTCCGGACGCGACTTCCCGCGCAACTTTCGGGACTTGCACCGGCAACAATAATTCGACTTCGTGCAGCACCTCGGGCACGACGCCTCCTTCCGGAACGATAGCCAACAGCCCGTCGAGTGAAGCCGGCTACGCGTTCATGTGGCACTCCCACAACGAGCGTGAGATCACCACCAACAACATTTTCCCGGGCGGCATGCTGATGATGATGCTGGTGGACTCCCGCGAATTTCCGATCGACGAAACGAATTAATACCTGACGACGAGGGATGAGGAAAAAAGCGATGCGAATCCAAACTCTGAAAGCTACGTTCAAGACCGCGGCGCGCGTGATGACCCTGCTCCTGTTCGGCGCGGTTGCGAGCTTCGCCCAGCAGGCAGTGAACCTGACCGCCGGCTCGACCCAGGCGGTCCTGCCGGACGGCTCCTCAGTGCCGATGTGGGGCTACACCTGCGCGGGAACGACGGTGATTGCCAGCTCTACCGCGACCTGCGCGCCGCTGAACCCCGCGGCGGCGGCTCTCGGGAATTGGTCCCCCGTCATCATCACGGTGCCCACGGGCGCGGCCGGAGGGTTGCAGATCAACCTCACCAACAACCTGACCTTCACGGGCGCGAATATTCCCACGTCGCTCGTGATCGTCGGTCAGTTGGGCGGCGGCCTTGGAGCTCCTGGCGGCTTCACTCCTTCGCCGGATCACTCGAACGCACAGGGTGCGACCACTTGGCCCATTGCTGGCGGCGCGGGCAGTCCCATCCCACCGCCGACGCAGGCGGATCGCGTGCGATCGTTCGGCACGGAAGTTGCCGGCGGCGGAGGCAGCGGGTCTCTCACGTGGGCCTCGCTGCAGCCCGGCACATACCTTCTCGAATCCGGTTCGCACCCGTCCATTCAGGTTCCGATGGGCTTGTACGGAATCGTCGTAGTGACGACGGTCCCTGCCGGTGCAACACCGGGCCTGGCGTACGGCACCGCTTCGACCGCGAGCGCCGTGAACTACGGCGCGGAGGTTCCTCTCCTCTTCAGTGAAATTGACCCGGTGCAGAACAACGCCGTGCAAACGGCGGTCAACACCACCGGCTTCGACGAGGCGACCGTTTGGTCCGGCTTGCCAGGCGCGTGCGCCTCGACGAACACGTGCTATCCGCCGGCGGTAAACTACACGCCCCTCTACTACCTGATCAACGGTTCGGGCTTCAACAAGACGAACGCGTCGGCATCGCTCTTCAATGCCTCGCCCGCCTCGGGCGTGACCGGTTCCGTCCTCGTCCGCATGGTCAATGCCGGTTTGCGCATGCACGTTCCGACCATCGTCGGTTCGACGACCGGCGCGAGCTCGGCCGCCGGCTTCTCACTGATCGCGGAAGACGGCAATCCACTGCCCGGTGTCCCCCGCGTGCAAAGCGAAGTGTTCATGGCCGCCGGCAAGACCTACGACGTGATGATCAACACGCCGGCTTCCGCTCTGTCGGCGCTCCCGGTCTTCGACCGCGAACTGAGCCTCTCCAGCAATGCAACATCGCGTGACTCCGGAATGCTTGCTTACATCGGCGTGAACGGGGCGGCGCTGCCCGCGGCGGGCGCGTTTGCGGCTGCCGCAGCGAATCCGGACACGTACAACTCCGTTGTCGCCGGCCAGACGCTCACCGTGTCGGATCCGGCCAAGGGCGTGATCGCAAACGACGTCAATATCTTCGGTGTGAAAGTGGTCGGCGCGTCGCCGGCCGGTTTGACCCTGAACCCCGACGGAACCTTTACTTACATTGCCGGCGTCGCTACGTCGTTCACGTACTGCGGCAACGGCGCGACCACGGGACCGGCCTGCGCACTGGTCAATCTGAACCTGGCGCCGGCGGACACTGCTGGAATCACCGTCCAGAACATGACCTATACGGCGAGCACCTCGACGCGCATCGCCATCAACAACCCCGGCGTGCTGTCGGTTGATAAGGACAACGCCGGCTTCCCGCTCCACGCCGTCACGAACGCTGCGCCCCCGGCGCCGCAACCTCTCACGGGCGGCGGCACGTACATCCTGGACGCGGCCGGCGGCTTCAGCGCCAATGTTCCAGGGCCGGGCACCTACTCGTTCACCTATCAGGCGCAAAACACGCAGGGCATAACGAGCAGCGCGGCGACCGTCACACTGATCTTCCCGCCACCGACCAACCTCACGGTCTCTGTGAAGGATGGGGTAACCGGCGCGGCGGTGACGGATTATCGCTGGATCATCGAAGAAGACCGCACGTTCTACGTCAACCCGAATTGCACCACGAACACGACTACGCCACCTGTGGGCTGCCCGTCGCAGACGACCACCGGCGGGGTGCCGCCGACCTTCGGCGTCAACTTCCATACCAGCTACATGCCTGTGGTGGCCACGGGTTGCACGGGTCCGCTCTCGTGCGAAGGCGGCCAATCCGTGCAGGGCGTCGCATCGGTCTGCGACATCGGCGACGGCGTTTGCCGCCCGGATACAACAGGGAATGGCTGGGCAGCTGTCGATCCCAAATCGGTCGTTCTCGACCCAACCAAGCGCTATTACATCTCCGTTCTCCCAGGAGACGCGGCGAATCCATTTAACAGTGGCAACACGATTCCCGGCCACACCATGGGAGGCGCACCCGTCGCGTTCCCGGCGGCAAACGCTGCCGTCACAGTGCTGGTCGAACCGACTCCTCTGACGCCGTCAAGGCTTTCCGTCTTCGTGTTCGAGGATGATTTCCCGCTGAACGGCGAGCAAGACGGAGGCGGCGGCACGGGCAACGTGAACACCAACAACGAGCCCGGCCTCGGCCAGTTCAACATTACGCTGTTCGACGACGCGGGCGGCACCGGCGATGCGACCGGCCAGATGACGTACGACATGTTCAACCAGCCGCTGGTCAACTCGCTTGCCGGAACGGTCGATCCGACGAACGGCAACGACGCGTGCCCCGTCAGCAAGAATCCGCGCAGCGCGACCACCGCGGCGGATCCGGCGACGCTTTCAACCGATCCGCTGGCTACCGGAATCACCGGCACAATCGTGGTTTGCCCGGAGTATGAATCGGACAACTCGACTCCCTCTCCCCTGGCAGGCCAGGCTGTGGTGGCCAACCTGATGCCCGGCCGCTACGGCGTGGTTGCTACGCCCGGCGCCGATCGCATCGCGCGGGGTGAAGAGTGGCTGCAGACCAACACCCTGGACGGCCAGAAGGCCCACGACTCGTTCCTGCGCGTCGGTGAGCCCGGCTTTTTCCAGGAATACGGACCGGCCGGATATCACGTGGCGATCGGCTTCGCGAACCCCGCGATCATCAACAGCCGCTACCAGGGCGTCTGCAACGGGACGGATCCCACAGGCCTAATCGGACTGAGCTGCACCAACAAAGTTACCGGAAAGGTCACCACGGAGCGCATGAGCCGCACACCCGACGAGCGGCTCTACAGCAGCGGCTCGCGGGACAGCTTCTCGTTTACCCAGTGCTACGTCAGCTTTGGCGATCCGGACGGCGAGGACTTCGCCTTCACGAAGTGCAACGCGGACGGAACGTTCGAGCTCGACAACATGCCCGACGGCGACTGGAGAATCACGACGTTCGACCAGTGGAACGATCAGCTCGTCGACGGTCTCTCGACTCCGATTCGCCTCGATCACACCAACTCGAACTCGGGCAACATCGGTGACATCGCGGCCAACCAGTGGCAGGCGAACATTTACACCTCCTCGTTCTTCGATCTGAACGGTAACGGCGTGCGCGACGCCGACCCCGCGGGAAATCTGGAGCCCGGGCTCTCGCTCGTGGCGACCAACATCCGTTTCCGCGACGGCAGCTTCTCCAACTTCAACAACACCGACCTGAGCGGCAACGCGGGCTTTAACGAAATATTCCCGCTGTTCAGCTGGTACGTCGTGGAGGCGGACACCACCCGTTACAAGAACACCGGCACGCACGTGGTTTACGATGCCGGCGGCCCCGCCGACGGCACCACCTGCGGCGCCGCCGCGGTTCCGCCCACGGCGCCGTGCGGAAACTCGAACATCGCGCAGTTCCTGGCCAACACCTACGAAGCGGTGCCGGTCCCGGGCAACTTGCACGTTCCCGGCGCGGTTTACTGCACCACCGCGGACTGCACGGGCCAGTCCATCAAGGACGGACCAAACACGACCAGCACACCGAATTCCACGGGCCGCATCGATCCCCCGTGGGTGCTCACCGAAGGCTGGCAAGGCTTCTCCGGACAGAACTCTTTCCTGGAGTTTGGAAAGACGCCCTACGCGGCCTGCCCGCCGACGTGCGTGTCTGGAACTTCGAACATGGGAGAAAACGGCGGCATCAAGGGGCACGTGATCTATGCTTCCACGCGGCCCTTTGACGATCCCAATCTCCTGCTCCAGACGAGCTGGGAGCCGCTCGTTCCGAACGTCACCATCAACCTTTACAAGGAAGGCTTCGCCGCTGACAACGTGACCCCAACGCTGACGCTCGTGGACCACACCACCACCAGCAGCTGGGACGCGTGGGCGCAGGGCTTCCGCTCCGACAATATTCCGAACATGAACTGCCCCGGCCAGGCCACCACCGACATGTTCTTCTTCTCACTGCTCAATCAGCCGAATTATCTCGACGTGTACAACTCGATGCACGGCGGGGCGGCGGTCACGGCGTTGCCCAACAGCGCGCAGTTCAAGTGCTATGACGGCATGCACAACTGGAACCAGCTGCAGCCGGCTCCTTATGACGGCTACTACCAGTTCCCCAGCGTCACCAGCATGAACCCGACTAACGGCAAGCCGACAGGCACGAACTGCACGGGCTGCGTGTTGAACCCCGACTCGAGCGACGGATACCGGTTCGGTACCGCAATGCTTCCCGCCGGAAAGTACGTCGTGGAAGTCGTTGTGCCGCAGGGCTACGAACTGGTGAAGGAAGAGGACAAGAACATCCTCATCGGCGACAACTACATCGCGCCCGTAACGCAGCAATTCGGCGGCCTGGGCAACATCTTCATCCTGCCCGACCAAGCCGCGATTGGCGACACGTATAACGCCAACAACCCGCAGAACTCGACGACGGACCTCGGCCGTCCCACCCTGCCACAGGGTGAGGGCGACACCGGTTCGGTGGAGCAGTTCTGGCCGTGCGTCGGCGAGGCGCGCATCGTTCCGGACTACATCAGCCTGTTCCCCGGATCGTTCGAAGTCGCTCCGTTCGCGGGAGCCACGCGCAACCTCTGCGACCGCAAGGAGGTCACGCTCGAGAACCAGATGTCCGCGCTGGCCAAGTTCTACATCTTCACCTCGACCCACGCGGCCGCGCACTTCACCGGCGTGATTACGGACGACTACACGTCGGAATTCGATCCCTTCTCTCCGCAGTTCGGCGAAAAATTCTCTCCGCCGGACCTGCCGATTTCGATCAAGGACTTCAACGGCAACGAAATCGCGCGCACCTACGCCGATCAATGGGGCGATTACAACGGGTTGCAGTATTCGACCTGGGAAGTCAATCCTCCCAACCCGACTGGATACGCGCCGACCATGATGGTCGTTTGCATGAACGATCCCGGCCCTATCCCGGGCGCCAACGGGTCCATGATTACCGACCCGCTCTTCAACCCGGAGTACAGCCAGTTCTGCTATGAAATTCCGTTCATGCCGGGTCAGACGCAGTACATGGACACCCCGGTAGTGCCCACGGCTGGTTTCGCCGGCGCGGGCTACAACAACGTGGACTGCGCCTATCCCGACGCTACTCCGGCTATCGCCGAAGTAGACGGCGACGGCGTCGGACCGTGGATTGCCAACGACGGCCACACGCACACCATCACGATCACCGCGCTGGGCGACCAGAATGTGCCGAACTACGGCTACTCGGGTCCCTCCGCCACGGGCGCGCCGTTCAACGCGAAAACCGTGACCCGGCACTACGGCTTTGGCCCGCGGTGCAATTCGATCAGCACCAGCACCAACTGCAAAGCCGTCTCGTCCGTCACGATTGCGGGACACCCGATGACCATCAATACCTGGACCGACACGCAGATCCAGATCAGGGTGTCCGAGGGCGGGTTCGGCAACCCCATTCCGTCGTGCGCGGTCCAGCAGCAGGGGCAATACGGTGGATCGAACGCGCTCTGCGGTGAGTTGGTGATCACCGCCGGCAACGGCCGTCAGTCCATCGACGCCGTGACGGTCACGGTCGGCGGCAAGAAGCCGACGCACGTGGCCGCTTCGGATTCGATCCAGGCCGCCATCGATGCGGCCGCGCCGGGCGACATGATCATCATCGACCCGACGTGCAACACGGCCACCGGCATCGCCGCCTGCACTGCGACGGGAGTGACGAGCAAGACCAGCGCAGCGCACAACGAAATGGTCATCATGTGGAAGCCCGTCCGCCTGCAGGGCGTCGGCGCGGTCACGAGCATCATCAACGCCAATACGCAACCCGCCGGCAAGGTCAATGTTTGGCGGCAGTACGTGAACTGCCTCTTCGGTCTGTCGCTCAGCGGCAACCCACTGTCCAGCAAGTCCGTCAATGGCGCGCCTCCGAGCATTTACGATCCGAGCGGAGCGGTGAGCTGCCCGGGCAAGGGATGGACTTTCTTCCACTCCTTTGATGAGAGCAGCACGACCTCGGCCGGACTCAACCCCCAAGTCGATCGCTTGCCTCTCGAGGCGGTGATCGGCTGGAGTGCCGAGTTGAACGGTAACCTCGCGGAAATGCTGCAGGAGCCCTCCCTCATGGGCGCGCTCGAAGGCGCGGCGGT
This sequence comes from Terriglobales bacterium, assembly GCA_035632335.1. GTDB lineage: Bacteria > Acidobacteriota > Terriglobia > Terriglobales > Acidobacteriaceae > JAIQFF01. The sequence goes on along the minus strand of DASQHA010000135.1, from coordinate 8,453 downwards.
CACGGTGCTCTCCAAGGGCGTGAACTTCCCCTCGGATCCCTACGACTCGACGCTGCTGATGGGCTTCCCGGACGGGACGAACCTGTTGCAGGGAACCACGGCGCAGTGCTTCCGGACGGTAAGGGGCCGGCTCACAAACCAGGAACTCAATCCCAACCCGTTCCCGAGCAACTTCTCGTGCAACCCGTCTTCGATTGACGCGTTGACCCTGACGGACAGCTCCCAGGGCGGCGGCGCGATCTTCGTTCACGGCTGGGGCCACAACCTGCAGATCGCCAACGACCGGATCACGAACAACGCCGGTACGCTCTCGGGCGGCATCAACATCGGCCAGGGCGAGTATCCTCCGGCTTACATCCAGGCCAGCGCGACGAACGCTGCGCCCGGATCGTGCTTGAACGATCCGACGCTTCCGGCGGGCACGGTTCTGCCGTACTGCCAGAACGTCAATGTGAACGTTCACAACAACTACATCTCCCTGAACTCCTCCACCGGTGACGAGCTCTTCTCCGCAACACCGGCCGGGGCGGGCGGCGTCAGCTTCTGCACGGGCGCCGACTACTACCAGTTCAACTACAACTGGGTGTGCGGCAACCTGACCAGCGGCGACGGCGGCGGCGTGGGCCATCTCGGGTTCAGCTGGAATGGAGATATCGAGCACAACACGATCATCTTCAACCAGAGCACGAATCCGACGATCCCGGCCAACGGCGGCGGCATCATGGTCATGGGCACGCCCGACTCGGACATCGTTTGCAACAACAACCCCACCATCGACCAGGATTGCGCTCCCGCCGGCGCTCCAGGCGGCGCGCCGGGCAATACGCCGGTGGGCCAGGTTGGACCGAGCGACGGCGCGGGCCCGAACCTCTTGATCAACGCCAACCTGATCATGGGGAACGGCGCCGAAGCCGGAACCGGCGGCGGCATCGCGTTCCAGCAGGTCAACGGTTCGGACGTGATCGCCTTCCCGACGGCTCCGGAAAACTGGAACACGGTGACGGTGACGAACAACATCATCACCAACAACGTGGCCGGATGGGATGGAGCTGGAATCTCGCTGGAGGACTCGCTGGCCGTCGACGTGATCAACAACACGGTTGCGTCCAACGCCAGCACTGCCACGGCGGGCGTTCTCTTCAACACCCTCGGCGCGCCTCTCGCCAGCCAGCAAGGGCCGACCTGCACCTCGAATTGCGGTACGACCTCGGCTCCGCAGCCCGCGGGACTCGTTGCCGTTCAGAACAGCGCAGTCCTCACCGCCAACATGCAGCCGTTGACGATCACCTGCGCTCCGGGCCACCCCAACTGCACCAAGGTGTCCTATCCCAAGCTGGAGAACGACATCTTCTGGCAGAACAGCTCTTACTACGTCGGTGTGGGCGGACTCGCTCCGGGAGCGCAGAACCAACAGAACGTGGTCACGCTCTACAACGCGTTCACGACCACGACTCCGCCGAACCAGACCGCGACGGGACAGTGCGTCGCCGCCAGCTACTGGGACATCGGCGTGCGCGGCGACACGGGCCCGACCAACCACGGCTCCACGGTGACTCTCGCACCGTCGTACTCCGCGCTCTCGAATATCACGGGCTACAACGGCGCGGCGCAGCACAACACCGCCAGCAGCCCGTCGTTCCTCAGCCAGTACTGCGACGGCTCGCGGCAACCGCCTGAGTTCGGCCAGACGGGCTGGGACGTGCCTCCGGGAATCTCGGACGCCACGGTCCCGAACCCGATCTTCAACCTGACTCCGGTGGCCACGGTCGATGAGGGCAACAACTGGGTCAACCTGCGCTGGGGCCCCTTGTCCATGGTCAACCCGGTGACGAACGCAGTCCTCGGCAACTACGGGCTGGCCACGGGCTCGGCGCTCAACAACGCCGTCACCTGCGGCACGCAGAATTACAACGACGCACCCGCGTTTGACTTCTACGGAACGCCCCGGAAACCAGCCGGGCCGTGCCAAGGAATCGAACCTGGCGCGATCGAACTCTCGACCACCGTCGGCAGCACGGGACCTGAGATTCTTTCTCTCGATCCCAACTCGGCGCCGGTTGGTTCGTCGAACATCAACGTGAATCTGTCCGGCACGGGCTTTACGGGCGTGACCGGCGTCTCGTTCGGCCCCGGAGGCTTAACGGGCATTCGCGTGAACAGCTTCACCGTCATCAACGATTCGTCCATCAACGCCAACATCACGATTCCGCGCACGGCGACGGCCGGCACGCACACCGTGACGCTCACCGGCCAGCCCATCGGGATACCGTTCCTGGTCACCCATGCGACCGCCGGATTCACCGGGCCGACTCCGGCGCTGACCACGGCCAATGCCAACCGGACTACCAAGACGGGGACCGTCACCGTCACCAACACGGAGAACCCAGCCACCGATCCCAACGCCGGGCCGTTCGTCCTGGCCTCCAATCCGGCGGTCGTCAAGAACGGCTTCGGCGGTGGAGGAGTCTTCTCGATCACCGGCGGAACGTGCGTCGCCGGTTTGTCGGTCGCTCCCGGAAGCAGCTGCACAATCATCGTGCAGTATGTGCCGCCCGCATTTGGAAACAACGCAACCGAAACCGCGCACATCACCCTGACCGGCACGGGCTTTAACGGTGCCGGCGGCTTTGGAGGATTCGGCACCGCAACCAGCGCCACCTTCAACGGTAACTAACCAACATCGCCTCCAAGCGGGCGGGCGTCCAGGAAACTGGACGCCCGCCCTTTTGGCGTCTCCAGCGTCGATGACATCGAAGCAGAGGAAAGGACGTCCCCAATGTCTAAGAAGTCTGCAATTTGCAGGATCGCGTTTGTTGTCCTCACGGGAATCGTGACCAGCGCAGCCACACTCGCGCAAACTCAATCCCAACCATCCGCGCAGGGCTCTTCGCGGGCTAATTCCGTGCCGCGGCCTCATTATCAACCGGACAGGTTCGCGGGCCGCGCCGGACGCTACTATGCGCTCCTCTGGGGTGTGGACGACCTCACGGTGAAGTGGGCGGAGCAGGGCGAGATCGTGCGCTTTTCGTACCGCGTCCTCGATCCCGCAAAAGCCAAGACGCTGAATGACAAAACGCTCGAACCGTCCCTGATCGATCCGCAAGCCGGCGTCAAATTGGTGGTTCCCGCGCTCGAACAGGTGGGTATCCTTCGGCAGAGTAGTACGCCAATAGAAGGCAAAGTTTACTGGATGGCTTTCTCAAACAGCGGTCGGCGAGTGAAGCGGGGTGACCGGGTGACAATTCAGATTGGAGCGTTTAGCGCAGTTGGTTTGGTGGTTGATTGAGTCCTTGGCAAACCGGAAGCGCGTCCGCGTACGTACGATGCCGCTTCCAGGGGCACAATCCGAAAATCTCTCGGCGGATGCCTGCGCTAACGGATTGAGAAATTTGGCTCCCCGGGCTAGATTCGAACTCGCAACCCTTCGGTTAACAGCCGTGAAATTTAATTTATCACGATTTGCCGGAGCCGAGCTAAACCGAAGGGTAATAGCAAGTTACGATGAAACGGGACAAGTCAATTTCACCTTCTCTTTTCACTTTCTATTCGCTTTTTGGCGTGTTTTAGCGTAAGTCGCATGACACTTACATGACACTTTGACCCTTCGGGTTGAACCGAATTCTCCACTGTCTGCCGCAAATTAGGACTGACTCACGCCAAGTCCCCACAGCGGCAAACGCGACTCAAAATATCCTCGAAGAAGCCCATAGCGCGCAACCAGTTCGGACGTACCTTCGGAGGTCAACCGTTTCTGCTCCGCGATCACAAACTCGTAAGCTGGCTTTACCATTTGAGCTGCGTGTTCGGGAACGGAATGCTCAACCACGACCGCGCCTAGGTAATCGAGGATTCGGTTTCCATCCCCATCCGTCGCTATCAACTTCATGGTTCTCTGAACAATAGCCGTGATTGCCTTAGCTACCGGCCTCGTTTGGCTCTCGAAGTGAGTGAGAGCGGCATTCAAATATCTCCAAAGCTCATCACCAATGACGAGCCGAGGATATTTTGCGACTCTGCATTCCAGAAGGTAAGCGCGCTCAAGCGCAGTTCCGTAGATTTCATCAGGGCCGATCTCTGTTGCAAGACCAACGTCAATTCCTCCCCGCAAAGGATGTTTGCTGGCAAGTGCGGTTAGCATGACGACACAAGCCGCTGACAAAGCTGAAAACACATTTACAACGGGCACCAACTCATGACCCTCTTCGCGCAGGGGAACTGATGTGACGAACGAATCGGAGAAGCCGGTGAAACTCGGACGCAACGGCTCTTTTGTGTGGCGCTGCATACTCAGCATCCCCGCTTCGAACGCCTTGAATTGCTTCTGAAAAATGGCGCGCAGTTCGACGACAAAACCAGCCGTTTGCCTCAGGACCTCTTTGACTTCGGCTTCTTCGTGCGCATTCGTGGGCTTTTTGAGCCCCCTGAACTCATCGCGCTGTCCCAGCACGTCGAGAAAAGCGACGAGGTGATGTCCTAGCGTGTAATTGCCGTTTTTCATTCCAATTCACCCGGCAGTCTTCGTTAGCCTGTAGGATGTGCTTCGTCCTCCGGCCTCTGCTTGTTCGATGACCCCTAAGGCGATCAGCTCTTCAATGTCTCGAAGGGCAGTGCGGGAAGAAGCTTTCGTCATTTTCATCCACTTGTCTCTCGTCAACTTCCCTTCGAATCCAGTGAATAGTTTGTTTAGAACCTTTGTCTGCCGTTCGTTCAGAGAGACTTTCCGTTGCCTTAGGTTCTTCCAGAACAGTTCTTTCTCCAGAGCGCTGCTTGTGATTTGATTCGATTGTTCAATGGCTCTACCCAGGCATTCGAGAAACCACGTTAGCCATTCTGTGATATCCAGCGATCCGGCCTGAGTCTTCTCCAAAACCTCGTAATAGTTTTTTCGTTCTTCGAGAATCTGCGACGACATGCTGTAGAAACGCTGAGCACTGCCATCCGATCTGGCCAAACACATTTCAGCGATTGCTCGTCCAATCCTTCCGTTGCCATCCTCGAAGGGATGGATTGTGACGAACCACAAGTGTGCGATTGCCGCCTTTAGGAGCGGATCTTCTTGATCGTTGCGGTCGAACCACGCGAGGAACTGTCCCATCTCACCTTCGACGCGATCAGCCGTAGGTGCTTCGTAATGAACCTTGTGGCGACCAACCGGCCCGGACACAACTTGCATTGGCCCCTGACTGTCATCACGCCATGCGCCAACTCGAAATTTATCGCGTGTCGTGCGAACGCCCGGAAAGAGATGCGCGTGCCAGTCAAACAGTCGATCTTTTGTTAGTGGCTTGCCGAATTTCTGAGTCGCGTCCAACATCATTTCGACCACGCCATCCACGTTCCGATCCTTATGCGCGGTGAGCCCACCGACCTCCAGTCCCAACCTGCGAGCGAGCGAAGAACGAACATTCTCTGGATCAAGTGCCACACCTTCGATTGCGCTGGATTTGATTGTCTCTTCGGTTAGAACTTTTAAGGTCGCGGTCCATCGGGAAGCGAGGCCATAGCCACGCATCTTCCCGACCAACAATCCTTGACGTAGTCGGACTTCGGAGAGCAAAGGAGCAAGCGCCTTTGAATCCCATGTAAATGTAGGCCAATCACGCAGTTCGTGGATATATTTCTTCGCCACAATCTCGCCTCTATTCTCGCCACAATCCTACCATATTCTCGCCACAATCTCGCCATTTCTCTCGTCAAGTCTAGCCATCCCTCATGGGCGCGGTCCCTCTTTCGCAAATGTGGCTCAGCACGATACGACAAGATTCTTGTAGGAGTGTGCTGATCCGACGAAAGCAGTCGGAGATGCCGTATCAATCCAGTTGCCGCGATGACCCACGAGAAGGCCAAGCTGACAACGACAAGGTGAATCGTTCTCTCCCATCTTCTGGGAGCTGCTACACGGCCTCGATGAAATCGTAAGGCTCCCCACCGAGCTGTTTCAGTCGAATCGCTAGTTGAATGAGCAGACGGCGGATCGTGGTATCGAGGTCACTCCCACGTTGTCGGTTACGTGCAGCTTGGAGGTAAACCCACGGTACGAAAAGTGCATAACGAATGCGGGTATGAAGGACGGATGTGCCGGGAAAAAAGCGGTCGGCGAAACCTTGGTGAATGAGAAGAAATCCAATTTCATCCCGCGTATCTTGCTCGCAGTTGGCCAGTGAGCGTTCAACCTGGCGCATCTCCTCCCGAGACAACATTGTCCAGCCGAGGGTGGGTTTCATGTCGTGCCATAGGCCAGCCGCGAGAAACCGTTCAATGCAAGTGCAAATGAAGCTGCCTTCAAAAGTATGACGTACTCTTCCCCTTGCGAATCTGACCGCCGAGTGCGACTTTACCGCGAAAAGAAATGCTTGAGCAACTTCCGCTAACGGATCATCTCGGTCCTCAGCTTTAAGCCGGATCGGTGGTGACCAATCCCGAAGGGCCACCCAGATCTTCAAAATGACTCGCTCACTTGGTTGACCAGGTCTTGCCATCAGCAAATTGCACTTCCCAGACCGCAAATGTCGCGGAACGACAAAACTTCGGTACGTTTTCTGAAGTGGGCAGAGGATTAAGGATCATTCCAACTTTCGCTTCGAGTCGGACTCTTCGCGGAGGTAACTTCCGCAGGAGCTTCAAATTGTTCGCAGGTTTACTCAAACATGGCGAGTTGATATTCTTGGATCTCCTGGTCCGATGTATTCACGAGCAGAAGAGACCGCCTGTTGGACGCGACTTCAAAAATAAGCGGCGCTCCAGGAAGATTTGTCCAATCGGCTTGGTCGATATGGGTGTCTACGCCTTGGCTGAAATGTGCTAAATTTTTCCGACTATTTGCCGGTAAGCAAAACACAAAGACAAATACCAGGACAACTCCCCACATTTGACGAACGTTCAGTCTAAACATGCCCTACTCCTCGTCTGAATGCTTGCGTGGCTTATCAGCTAGGAGCTTCTGCACGTCTTGCTCGGCATCCTTATTGCTCAGTGAGTTTTTCTCTGATTCCACTGTGTCAGCAGCCCTATCCGCATCGAATTCTGCGTGTCCATAGTCTTTATTCTGCTCGGCCGCCGGATCGCTGTCGAAAGCGACAGCATGTCCCGCAATCTCATGGTCGACTGTGTGTTGTTCCTCGCCTTGAGTTTGCTCCGGATTGATTGCCTTTCTGTCATCCATTTTCTTGAAATCGAGGGTAATAGTCACCTGCTTCCCGCTAGTCCGATCGACATTCGTGATCTGTCCAGTACTGAGGTCAATAGTTCCTTTAAAGCCCTCAGCCTGGGTATGCCCGAGTTCATCTTTTCCGCCAAGCTTGCCTGCACCAACAACATATTTGATATCACTGGAGCTGAGCTGTTGAATTGCTGCCCGCCCTGTTTCCTTCCTATAGAGTCGGGTCAGATCACGCACGATTCGGTCTTTGTTTGGCTTGCTGAGGCCGGCCGCCGGTTCCAAGCCCATTCCATCTGGATCAACGAATTTCAACGGGTTCATGACACTTACATGACACCTGACGTTTCGAAAGCAAAACCTGAAAATCAGGCTCTGTAAGTTGCTGAGAGAGAAGGAGAAGTTGGCTCCCCGGGCTAGATTCGAACTAGCAACCCTTCGGTTAACAGCCGAACCGGTTGAAATCCTAAAAAGCTTTATCGTGTGTCGCTTACCGGGGAATACCGCCCGATTTTCAGTCCCTCAGTTGGGCTACTTGGGCTACCATCCGGCTCGCCACGGGCTTTCGAAGGTCTCCGCACAATTTTCGGGGTTTTACTTTTACCCAATCCAGTACCCAAACTCCCACGACCCGACCTGTTCGAGCAGGGATAGAACATTGACCGCGTGTGGCGGCCAAGCACTGCAAGCGATTCACCGTAACGCCACAATAACGGGCGAGCGATTTTCCCCGTCTCTCGAAATCTAAGAAATAATCAACCACGCCCCTCAATGGCAACATCGCAGCTTCACATTCCATACTAAGGAGTCACTGTGAGCGTTGCAGTCTGTGTGCCTCCGTGGATCGATGCAGAGATATTTGCCGTAGTAGCTGCCCCGACAGCATGACTTGTCACCGTGAAGCTCGCCGAGGTTGCGCCCGCCGCAACGACTACGGTAGCGGGAACGGTTGCTGCCGTGGTATTGCTGCTCGAAAGTGTCACTGTTCTTTGCGCGGCTGTACCCGCGGCAGCACCACTGAAGGTAATGGTCGCCGTCGAATTTGCAGTGCCACCCACCACACTGGTTGGATTGAGACCTAGGCCGATAGCAAGCAGCGGATTAACGTTTAGTGGGGCAGCCGCCGATCCGTTTAACGTCGCGGTGATTGCCGGGCTGGCCGTAGCATTCACCACGTGAGAAGTCACCGTGAACGTGGCTGTGGTCGCTCCCGTCGCCACACTAACACTGGCCGGAACGGTTGCCGCTGCTGTGTTGCTGCTCGACAGCGTCACCGTCCTTTGTGCGGCTGTCCCTG